>JBBRMQ010000232.1:0-6857 GCA_038230775.1 Thermoanaerobaculia bacterium | reverse complement strand
GATGGTGATGTCGTTGCGGCTGACCGCGCGGGTAAAGGCATCGATGACGCGCGGGTCGAAGCGTGTGCCACCGAAGCTCTTGATCTTGTCGACTACGTAGTTGAGCTCCATCGCCTTCTGGTACGGGCGATTGGTGGTCATGGCGTCGAACGTATCGGCGATCGCAACGATGCGCGCCTGCATCGGGATCGCCTCACCTTCGAGATTGTCGGGGTAGCCGCCGCCGCTCCACTTCTCGTGGTGGTACTTCATGCCCGGGATGATGTCGATGACCTGCGAGATGCCGCCCATGATCACGGCGCCTTTCGCCGGATGTTGCTTCATGAGCTCGAACTCTTCGTCGTTGAGCGCTCCCGGCTTGCGAAGGATGCGATCGTCGATGCCGATTTTGCCGACGTCATGCAGCAGCGCGCTGATGCGCAGATTCTTCATCTCCTTCTCGGGCAGCGCAAGATTCTTTCCGATGGCGATCGAGTAGCGCGCCACGCGCTCCGAGTGCCCGCGCGTGTACGGATCCTTCGCATCGATGGCCGCCGCGAGCATGCGCACCGAGTTGATGAACAGCAGGTTGTTCTCGCTCGCCGATTTCTTGAGCTGCTCGACCGCCTGCTGAATCGCGGACGACATCACGTTGAAGTTGTCGGCGAGGTCGCCGATCTCATTGTGCGTTTTGACTTCGATGCGCTGCTGGTAGTTGCCGCTGGCGATGTCGCGCGTGCGCTCGGCAAGCAGCCGCACGGGTCTGGCGATGCCGGAGGCGAACAGGATGGCCACCACGGCCGCGAGGCCGAGGGCGATGGCACCCCACTCCAGCGTCCCGCGCTCCATCCGGCTCACCGACGCGAACGCCTGCTCTTCCGGTTGCTGCACGACGACGCCCCAGTCGGGACGTCCCACCGGCGCCACCGTCCCCAGGACCCGGACGCCCTTGAGATCGGCGTAGCTTTCGGTGAGGCGCACCGGAGCTTTCGAGAACTCCTCGACAATCTTGAGCGCCGAGTAATCGGGATGCTCGACGTTGACACTCGGCTCGCTGTGCATGAGCACCTTGCCGTTGCGATCGACGACGAACGCGCTGACGCCGCCGCGGCCGTCTTCGCGAATGCGATCGCTGACGCGCTTGAGACTCACGAGTCCCTGCACGACGCCGATCACCTGATCGCCGTCGCTTACCGGAACCGCAATGAGCACCGCGGGTTGATTCAGCGACGTCACCATCTGAAACGTGCCGGTGATCACCTGCCCCTTGCCGGCAGCGGCGCGCGTGAGATCCATCTCCTCGAGAATCGGTTTGTCCAAACCCGTCGGTTTGGCCTCTGCTCCCTGGCCGGACTGATTGAGAATGCGCAGCGCGAGCAACTCGCTGTCCGGCGTGAGGAAGTCCCGGATCGCGCCGCTCTGCGCCATGAAAATGAACGGATCGGTTCCGGCGGGCAGCGCCGCCTTCATCGCCTTGACGCTTCCGGCGATCTTCGTCAGCTGCTGCGTGTTGCTCGCCACCGTGCTCTGGATCTCGGTCGAGATGCTCAGCGCCGAGCGGGTCAGGTACTTCATCGACTGCGTCTCGAGCGCCTCGCGATTGATGCCGATCAGCACGTAATGCGAGACCACGAGAGGCAAAAGGCCGACGAGCACCATCGCGCCGAGGACGGTCCAGAGGAGCCGGGGGCGGCGGGATGGAGTCGGTATGGGGGCTGCTTCAGGCATTGGCTAATTATAAGTGAATGAAGAATTTCGAATTTTCGAATGAAGAATTCAGAATCGGGACCGCTTGTTCTTCATTCCCAATTCTTATTTCGAAATTCGAAATTCCAGATGATCGGCCTGTACGTCCACTTTCCTTTCTGTCGCGTCCACTGCTCGTACTGTGCGTTTGCGGTCAGTACGAACGATGCGCTGCAGGACGCGTACTTCGATGCCCTGGCGAGGGAGGTCGCGTCGCGTGGGGCCGGCGAGCCGGTCGACACGGTGTACTTTGGCGGGGGGACGCCGTCGCGCACGCGCGCGCACCACCTCGAGCGCATCGCGGCCGTGATCCGCGAACGGTTCGCGCTCCTGCCGGACGCTGAATACTCGATGGAGGCGAATCCGGAAGACATCACCTCCGAGGCGATCGCGTCATGGAGGGCGCTCGGGATCACTCGTTTGAGCATCGGAGTGCAATCGTTCAACGATCGCGAGCTCGTGCCCCTCGGGCGCGTTCATGGTGCCGAGCTCGCTCGCACGGCCGTGAAGATCGCCGTCGATGCAGGAGTCCGCACCAGTCTCGACTTGATTCTCGGTCTGCCCAACCAGGATGAAGAGTCCTTTCGTGCGTCGCTCGAGACGGCGATCGATCTCGGCGCCGGTCATCTATCGCTCTACATGCTGGACCTCGAAGACGGCAGCGTGCTGCAGCGGCAGGTGTCGCGCGACAGCGTGAAATTGCCGGATGACGACCTGGTCGCGCGGCTCTACATCGACGCGATCGAGCGATTGGACCGAGCCGGTCTGGCGCAATACGAGATCAGCAATTTCGCCAGGAAGGGTGAGGAGAGCCGTCACAACCTTCGCTACTGGCGGCGCGAGGAGTACTTCGGATTCGGCCTCGGCGCGCACTCGTTCATGGCCGGCCGCAGGTATGCGAACACGCGCGATCTCACTCGATATCTCGAGGCGCCGGGCAAGCCGGACTTCGCCGAGCAGCTCACGGATGTGGAAGAAAAACGCGAGACGATTTTCCTCCGGCTGCGACAACCGGCCGGTCTAGACTATGAAGACGTCGTGCGGCTCTGCGGCAAGGAGGGTGTCGAATGGATCGAGCAAGGGGTGAGTGCGGGGTGGCTGCGGCGGGACGGAGGACGCGTCGCACTGACGCCGTCCGGATTCCTTCTCAGCAACGATCTCATTTCGCAGCTCTTCTGATCTTCATCATCACGACCACACCGCTCTTCGCGCAGGTGAAGTTCGATCCGAAGGTCACTCAGGGAGAGTTCGCGACGTTCTCGCGCATCATCGCGCAGGGCATCTTTGCCGATCCCGTGCAGCCCGCCCGCGCCTCCGGACTCCTGGGGTTCGATGTCGGCATCGCCGCCACTGCGGTCAAAGTCGACGAAAAGTCTGTGTACTGGCTGCACGCCGTGCCGGCGAGCGACGACTTCACGCACGGCGGATATGCCGGCGTTCCGCGCCTCGTCGTGTCGAAAGGTTTCGGCGGCGCAACCGTGGCGGCGACGTATGCGCAGATCACGAGCAGCGGCATCAAGACCTTCGGCGGCGCGATCGACGTCCCGATCATCCGCGGCAGCCTCATGACGCCGGAGCTCGCACTGCGCGGGTCGTACTCCACGCTCACCGGCAGCGACGCTCTCAAGCTCAAGACCTACGGCCTGGAAGCGTTTCTCAGCAAGGGCTTCGGACCGGTGATGCCGTTCGCCGCCGTGGGGAAAATGCGCAGCGATGCACGCGGGATCGTCTCGCCGCGGCTGACGCTCACCGACAGTGGCGACATCACGCGCTACACCGCCGGCGTGCGGCTGTCGTTGCTCCTGCCGAAACTCGTGATCGAAGCGACGAAGGCGCAGGTGAAAAGTTACTCGGCGAAGTTGAGCCTTGGTTTCTGATGCGCCGCTCACGCGGCGCGTTGACAGTTAACGGTTAACGGTTGACTGTTGACGGAAAACGCGGCGCTCCCGACCGTCAACTGTCCACGGTCAACTGTCCACCGTCAACTGTCAGCGTTGGCGCAGCCGCCAAGAATTACTTCTCTCCCAGCGCCTTCTTCACCGCGGCGACCGTGAACTTCCCCTCCGGCCCGTAGCCCATGATCTGGCCGTTGATGATGTAGGTCGGCGTGGAGTTGATGCCGAGGTCGATGAGACGGCTGACCTGGTCGACGAGGGCAGTGCGGTCGGCCGGCGACTTGTACAGTTTCTCGATTGCCGGCCAGCTGATGTCGTTGTCCTCGGAGAAATTCTTCAGGACCGTATCGAACGACATCTTTTCGATCGAGTCCTGATTCGAATAAACGAAGTTCACGTAGTCCCAGTACTTCTTCGGCGCGACGCGCTGAATGGCGTGGGCTCCCATCGCGGCATCGAGCGCCCACTTGTGCATCTCGAACAGCGGCAGATCGACGCGGTAGTAATCGACGTTCTTCAGGTGCTTCTCGACAATCGGTTCGACGACCTTGTGCGCGCGGCCGCAGGTCGGGCACTCGAAGTCGGAGAGCTCGATGATCTTCAACGGCGCCTTCGGATTGCCGCGCCGTACAGCCGAGCTCAGTCCGATGCCGTCGACCAGTGTCTTGCCCGGATCGACTTTGAGATTCCCGCGCGTCGCGACCATCAGGTACTGCTCCGAGGCGTCGACGTACCCGTGATAGTTGAACGGACCCTCGGCGGTCGCTTTGGCCATCGACACCGGCTTCAAAGCATCCGGTAGCGGAAAAGCGCGGCTGAGCGTGGCGTTGATCGGAACCTGCAATCGTTCGCTCACGGCCTGCGCAACGCGAAGATCGACCGACCGGCTGTCGAAGGAGAGGTTGATCACCGTTCCGATGAGCACCTGCTGCGTGGACGGCGAATAGAGAAAGCTGGTCTTCTTGCCGCAGGTCGGATCGCTCGAGGTCTGCATGAGCGAGAACTTCACGAACCCGGTGGGCGCCGGCTCATCGACGCGGTCGAGCGTGATCTTGCTGTCGGAGCAGCGGGGCAGAGCCTTGATCGCATACGCCTTGAGAGCTGCGGCGTCGACAGGGGGGGCCGCCGAGACGGGCACAGAAAGAAGAGCGGAGAGGAAGAACGCTGTTCGATTCATTACTGCGAGTTAACCGTTCGATATCCGCGTTCAATCCAACCCTTGATCCCGCCGGCAATGTGGACGACGTTGCGGAATCCCGCGACGGTCAGGAGCTTGGAGGCCACCGCGCCGTCGGTCGACGAGTCGCCGTACACGAGCAGTGTCTGGTTCTGATAGGGCAGGAGCTCGGGCAACTGGCGCTCGATCGAGTCGAAGGGCGCGCTCAGCGATCCCGCGATATGACCCTCGGTGCCGCGATAGTCGGCGGCGGGCCGAACGTCGAGGACGACGATCTGGGAGCTGTCGAGCATCATCTCCGCCGCCACCGTCGGTGACACTTCGGAGAATCCGCCTTCGGTCATCGAGATGCCGATCGTGCGGCAGGAGGCCGCCACGACCACGAGGAACAGGGGAAGCAATCGTCGTCTCATAGAAACTCCAGTTCGAATTCCGCGCGAACCTCGCCGACGAGAGCGCCGGTGACATTCCGCAGTGGCCATTCGCGATAGCGGTCGAGATCGCGCCGCGATCCGACCTCGACACCGAGAAGCTCCAGCGTCTTGAAGATGACCGGGTTGCGTCCACGGGTCATCGAACCGTCGGCGATCTTGATCGCGATTCCGATCGCGGCATCATCGGCGACATCGAGCCGCTCGGTCAATCGCGGCGCCAGCGCCATGGCGTACAGCCCTTCCGCTCCTTCTTTGGCCAGAAGCTCGCCGCCGAACGCGTGCATCAGGGGCGTGGTGAGCGTCCAGGCGCCGCCAACGTACTGCGGAAAGCGCGTCATCGCCTCGACGATGCGCGTCGGTGCGTCCTCGCTGCTCTGCATCAGGCGCGCGTACGCCAGCGCGGTGCGGTGCAGTGACAGAAAGAACGCGGGCACGCCGCATCCGTCGATTGCCACCGGCACTTCGTCCGCCGTGAGGCCTGCATAATCGGCAACGGTCTCGCGCATCGACTGTTGCAGCGGATGCTCGAGATCGATGTACTCCGTACTCGTAAGGTCCATCAGCTTCGTGGCCAGCAGCATGCCCGCGTGTTTGCCCGAGCAGTTGTTGTGCAGGGACGACGGCGGCTCGCCGGAAGCGCGTAGATCGCTCGCCGCTTTCTCGTCGTAAGGCACGTGGGCGCCACACAGAAGGTCTTCCTCATCGAAATCGCCCTTGCGCAAGAGCGCCGCCGCCGTTGCCACATGAAGAGGCTCACCGCCATGCGAGGCACAGGTGAGAGCGATCTCCTCGGGTGTCAGATCGAACTCTTCGACGCCGCCGTTCTCGATGAGAGGCAACGCCTGAAACGGTTTCGCCGCCGATCGGATGCACGTGACGAACGACGGATCGCCCGCGTACGCGAGCAAACGGCCGGTGCCATCGACGACGGCGATCGACCCGCTGTGAAATGACTCGATGTGACCGCCGCGATACACGCGGGCGAGCGGCACCATGGGGACAAGTGTAGTTTGGATTACGACAGTGTGATGCGTACTCCCTCGCCCCGCGCAGCGGGGAGAGGGTGGCCGAAGGCCGGGTGAGGGGCTGCATGAATCGGGCGACCCCTCATCCGCCCTTCGGGCACCTTCTCCCCGCACGCGGGGAGAAGGACTACGAGGGGGGTCAACGCGCGGCGAAGCTGCGCAAGAAGATCAGGCGCTTTTCGCTGCGCCGCTTCCGCTCTCCGCCGCGATCGCCTCTTCCTCGGTCGTGTAGATCTTGAAGACGGTGTCGAGTCTGGCGAGTTTCAGAAGCTTCAGGATGCGATCCGATGGATTGACGAGAATCAGCTTGCGGTTCAGGGTGGTGAATTTGCCGAGGTAGCCGACGAGCTCACCGATGCCTGTGGAATCGATGTAGTCGATCTTCGTGAAGTCGATGATGACGTTGGTGCTTTCGTTCTTGAGGACGTTCTCGAGCGCCGAGGAGAAGAACTCCGCGCTCTCGCCGAGCTTGATGAGGCCTTCCACGTAGAGGATGGTGAAATTCTCCGTGTGCTTTTTTTCGACGATCAAACCGATCCCTCCCGCGTAAAGCGTCAACGCGATCGTAGCAAATCAGAGGCCATATACGGTTCTGGCCGCT
>JBBRMQ010000231.1:0-6923 GCA_038230775.1 Thermoanaerobaculia bacterium | reverse complement strand
GGCGTCGCGCGGAGCCCTGGAAGATGACGTCGTCCATCGTCTCGCCGCGGATGTGCGATGCGCGGTTTTCGCCCAGGACCCAGATGATGGCGTCGCAGATGTTCGACTTGCCGCAGCCGTTCGGTCCGACGACCGCGGTCATCGAAGCGGGAAAGGTCAGTTGTGCGGGGTCGTAGAAAGACTTGAAGCCGTTGATTTCGAGCTTTTCGAGTCGCAGCATTTCGTTGTGCGGTTGTCCCTATCGGTGTTGCCGGAGGGTAGCACGCAGTTCAGCGAAAAATCGCGTTGACACATGCCCGCAGCACATGCTCCAGTGCTCTTGTCATGATCGATGACTTTCTCCGCGGCGAGATCGACCGCGGAAGCTTTCCCGGCGCGGTCTACGCCGTCGGTTCCTCGAGCGGAATCGAGCGCGAGGGCGCGGTCGGCAACGCGGTCGCGGTCCCGCTCAGGATTCCTGCGACGCTCGACACGATCTACGACTGTGCGTCGCTCACCAAACCGCTCGTCACGGCGACGTTGATCCTGCAGGCGGTGGCCAGCGGCGCGATCAAGCTCGATGCGAAATTCGAAGGATTCACGTATCGCGAGCTCCTCACTCACACGTCGGGGCTTCGTGCGTGGCTGCCGTTGTATGCGCACGAGGATTACCTCGACGCGATCCTGAAGGAAGGTCCCGAATATCCGCGCGGCACAAGGGTCGTGTACTCCGATCTGAACTTCGTGCTGCTCTGGTATGCGGTTCGCGCGATCTACGGCGGCTACGAGCTCGCAGCGTACGAGCACATCTTCCGGCCGCTCGGGCTGACCGAGGCGATGTTCAATCCGGCGCGCTGGCTGCGGCCTCGCATCGCCGCCACCGAGTGGGGACAGCGCTACGAAGCGAAGATGGCGAATCGTCCCGATCTCGCGCGCACGCGCGATCGTCTGATCTGGGGCGAGACGCACGACGGCAACTCGTACCACGCCGGCGGAGCGGCGGGAAACGCCGGTCTCTTCGCCACGGCGCGCGCCGTGTTTCGCATTGTGCAGGGTTGGGTGAACGGAAACCTTCTGCCCTGCGAGCTGGTGGCCGAAGCGACGCGCAATCAGACGCCGGGCCTCGATGATGCGCGCGGCTACGGCTGGCAATTGCCGACCGGAAGCGAGGCCACGAAGATGCTGTCACCGGAGGCGTTCGGCCATACCGGGTTTACCGGGACGTCGGTGTGGGTCGATCGGGGACGGATCATGGTGTTGCTCACCAATCGCGTGCATCCATGCGCGGCGCCGGTAGCGATCCAGCGCATTCGCGGAGAGTTTCATCGGCTGGCGATGTAGGTTGAAACGCCAGTCAGAGGACTGGCGCCAAACCTCGGGCTGCGCCCGTTCATCCGATGGCGCGCGCAGCGCGCTGGTGTGGGGCCAGCCCTTTGGCTGGCCGCCTGGTCAGAGGCCTGACTGACCATCCCACACGCTTCCGGGCGCCCATTTCGCGGCCTGCGCTCGAAGCGAATCGGCGGACTCTTTGTCGCCGTCCGCGTTTGCCAGTGCGGCGTACATCACCAGCGTTTCGGCGAGCAGCGGATCGGGATCGGTGTAGTCGTCGCGAAACCGTGTCTCCAGCAACTCGGTGTTGTCGCGATACAGCCGCAGCGCGTCATCGCGTTTTCCCTGCTTGAGCAGAATGTAGGCGAGACCGAGTGCCTGAAACTCCTGAATCTGCGGATAGAGCGCGATCTGGCTCTCCATCAGTTGTTGAGCATCGTCGAGACTGCGGCCGAGGTGAGCGAGGGAGAGCGCGATGCCTTCGCGCGCGGCTGGATCGTCGGACTGCCGGTAGGACGCCATGGCCTCTTCGAAGCGGCCTAACAACTTCAGCGCCTCCGCGCGATGAAGCGCGTCCGCGGTCGGATGGTGCACCGCTTCTTCGTAACGATTCTGCTGAATGAGCTCCTGCGCGGTCGTCACCGGCTTCTGCGCGAGCATGTAGCCCAGGAGACCGACCACCAGTGCAATCAGAGTGACCGCCGAGAGGAGCGTGATCACTTCGAGACGGGCTTGGGTGCGGTGGTCGTCGCGGGAGGGGCCGGCACTTGGGGCGGTTGCGCCGCCTGCTGTGCGGCGAGAACATCGGGCGGGGTCACCGCTCCAGGTTCGGTGACAAAGGTGCGCATCGTCTGCGCATGACCGTCGAACTGAAACTGCATTTCCGGCATCGGAAGCTGGCGCGTTTCGCTCGGCTGGCTCGTGAGGTCCGTGATCTCGGTCAGCGGAACCGCCGCAGCAGCGCTGACGTCAGTCTGGTTGCGCTTCGTCGCGAACTGGTGCAGTCCGGCGAGAACGAGAAACGCGATGAGAATGCCCATCGTGATGACGACACCCTGCCGCTGCCTCGCGAACTGCAGAACGCCCTCGGTCGTCGTCATCTGCTTCGGCTGGAACATCTCCTGAAGCATCGCGCGGGTGTCGACCTTTTGACCGCTTTGCGGATCGGCTCCGCAATACGGACAGATCCGCGCGGCGGCATCGATCTGATGACGGCAGGCGACGCAGGTTCCGCTACTCATTGCCACGCAAGGTTATCGTCACATTGACCTTCGCTGATACAGGAGTTCCATTTTCCGTCGCGGGGCGGAATCGCCACGACTGCACCGCTTCGATGATTTTCGTGGTCGCACCGGGCACGGGGTCGATGATGTCGACGTCTTTCACTCGGCCATCGGCACCCACGGTCAGGGTCAGCCGTGCGCTGGTGTCCTGTTCGACGTGCACGTCGGGCATCGGCTTGTACTCCGGAAACGCGTCGGTACGCTCGACGCGTGCCGACGGAGCAGTCTGCGCCGGCGTCGCTGCGTCGGTTGGCTGCGAAGGAGGATGGTCGGGGGCCCTCGCAGCCACAGGAGCTTGTACAGATTTGCTGTCGTCGTATGCCGTGCCGCGCACGCTGCGCGGATCGACGGGTTCTTTCCTGGCTGTCTTCTGTGCTTTCGCTTTGGCGGCCACGGCAGCGTACTGATCGGATGGAAGTGCAGTCGCGTCGTGCGGATCCTGGCCGGGCATCTGCGCCGGCGCGCTCGTGAACGGCTGCTCGAGGACCGGAGCGGGAGTGTTGTCCGTGACAGGAATCAGCGTCATGTTCGACTTCGGTCCGGTCGAAGCCGGCGCGGTCGCCTGGGCGACTTTGTTCGGCGCAGCCTTCGCGTCATTCGGCTCGAAGCCGTGGAGGAATGTGCCGATGAAGAATGCGCCGATGACCAGCGCCACCAACGCGACGACGCCGATGATTCGATTGCGCGCGCGATGATCGGCCGGTGGCACGTACGACGCCGCCTGGGACGGCATCGGCGCGGCGCTCGCAGGCTCGGCCTGATCCCAGTTGCAATAGACGCACGTCTTCGCGTGCGGATCGATCGCCCGTTCACATCGGACGCATGGTTTAGTCTCCGGCATTACGGATCGATTCGCTGCAACCGGCGTACCGCCTCGTTCCAGATGAAAATTCCGTCGTTTTCGACACTGAACGCCGCGGGAGCGACGTTTTTGGCGACCACGGTGCTCTTCTTCTTCGTGAAGCGGTACAGCGTGCCACTGCTCGAGTCGTAGGCGTACCAGCGTGAGCCGCGCACGATGACGCGGTCGACGCCGGTCGGGAACTGCGAGCCGTTGCCGCCAAAGAGTCCGAGTCCGAGGAGGCCGCGAAGGAATCCGCGAGCGACGGCTTGCGAGATCGACTGCGAGCCTTCGATCAGCCACACCCGTTTTCCTGAGGGATCGGCGATGGCGAGCGTTGTCGCAGTGAGTGCGGATCCGGTCGATGCCAGCGCGAGATCGATCGGCACCGCTCCGGCATCGATCTTGCCGGAAGTCTTCATCGTGGCGAGCGTGACGACGCCGATGTTCGCGCCTCGCGGATCGACGAGATAGGCGCTTCGGCTGTCGACCTCCATGTCGGACGCGAACGGCGCCACGCGCACGCTGCGTCGAATCGCGAACGGCGCGGTCGTGATCTCCTGCAGCACGCCGTCGCGCCGCGAGTACACGTACAGCATTCCGTTGACCTGCCGCACAAACGCCGGATCGGCGGCAACATTGATGGACGCTCTCGCGCCGTCCATGCCGATCCGTTCGAGAGCTCGAGCGTCCCGCTCGAGGAGGTAAAGCGCGCTGTTGATGAAGATCCCGTCGACGGGTGTTTCGCCGGTGGTGAGCGTCGCCGCCTGCTTCGTTCGCCAGTCCGCGATCCGGACTTCGTTGGCGAGCGCGTCGATCACTGCCACTCGATCATTGGACGTCACGATTGCGGTCGGAGTTTGCACGCCAGCCGTCGACCACGTCACATTCGTCCCGCTGCGATCGAAGCGTTGCAGCGATCCGCGCTGCGCGACCCACGTGCCGCCGACGACCGTCTGGCCTAACAATGCGGGAGCGACGAGCAGCGTTATGGCGAGAAAGCCCCTCACCCCCGCTTCGCGGACCCTCTCCCCGCAAGCGGGGCGAGGGGCTACGTCGCCGCGCTTTTCGCCAGCTTCGACCCTCTCTCCGCTCGCATAGTTCGGAGTTCCTACGCCGCCGCGCGTTGCGCCAGCGTCGGCCCTCTCTCCGCTCGCGTAGTTCGGAGTTCCTACGCCGCCGCGCGTTGCGCCAGCGTCGGCCCTCTCTCTGCTCGCGTGGTGCGGAGTTCCGTGGACCCTCTCTCCGCTCGCGAAGTTCGGAGTTCGGTTGGCCCTCTCCCCGCGCAGCGGGGAGAGGGTGGCCGAAGGCCGGGTGAGGGGCCTCATGGCGCTTGCTCCAGGCGCACCGGCTCCAGCAGCAGCCCATCCGCTTCGCCGACGCGGGTGGCGCCGAGGATTCGGTACGTGAGCCGGAGCGGTTTCTGTGCGGCGAACGCGCCCCGGAACGCCGTCGGCTCGCTGAAACGGAACGCAAGGCCATCGATCGTGCCGGTCTCGAAGATGGTCTGATCCGCGTTGATCGATCCCGTCTCGAATGTCGCCGTGCTGGTGAACGTCATCTGATCGAGCTGTGTGCGTTGTTCCGGTGTCAGGCGGTTGTCCTGAAACGCGGCGGCAATCGCACGCAGGTCGGCAGTGCTCGGATTCGCGCGGAGCACAACCGGACCGGCTGCGCGCCGCTGGTCGATCTCGCGTCGCAGCAGGTCGAGCGTGTCGTTGCCCGGAAACTTCTGCGCGAGCGTTTCGAGCGTCGATCGCGCGGCGGTGAGCTCGCCGCGTTGCATCTGCTGCAGCGCAAGGCGCATCTGATCGCCGGTCGTTTGTGCCTGGACCTTCGCTGTTGAGGCGGCGAGAGATCTCTGGTAATCGCGAATCAGCGGGAGCGAAAACGGATTCGCGTTGAACGCGTCGGCGTAATAGCGCTCGCGTTCATCGCTGGTCGTGGCCAGACGCGCGAGGCCGCCGAGCGCCGTCGGTTCATCGCTTCGTGCCGCGAGGACGTTCTCGTATTGCTGCCGCGCACGGGTTGCGTCGCCGCGATCCTCATAAAGCCGCGCCAGCCGAAGTTGCGCGCGGTTGAGAATGGAGATGTACGCGGCCTCGTCGCCGCGAGCCGACGAGTAGATCTCGAAGGACTCATGCTGCTGCACGTTCTGCTGCATCGACGCGAAAGTGGGCGAGCGCAACGCCGCCACCACATCCACGAGCATCCGCTCCGCCTCGGCTGTCTGTCTCAATTCGATCAACGACGACGCCAGCGTGTATCGATCGATCGCCAGGTCGAGCGCGTCGCCGCTCTTCTCCGCAATCGCCACCGCGTTCCTCGCTGCGCTCGCGGCCTTCGCCGGACGATGGAGCTGCGACATCGTGCTGGCGTACAGATTCCAGCTCTTCGCCGAATCGCTCGTGTAGCGCATCGCTTCTTCCGACAACGCGAAGGCGTGCGCGTCATCGCCGAGCTTCGCCTGCGCCAGTGCCGCGTACGATGTCGCGGTCGCGTAGCGCGTCAGGTCTGACGCCTTCCGCGCGTCGAGCCGCTCGTTCGACGCGATCTCGTACGCCTTCGCATATTCCGATCTCGCCAACGCAGTCTCGTTGCGTGACAGGCGAAGGTCGCCCAGGTTGAGATGTCCGGAGAGCTGCGATATGAAGTCGCGCGAGCGAGCGATCTGCCGCTCCATCTGCTGGATCTCAAAGTCTGACGCGATGCGCGTTTGCGCAGCGAGAGGCAGCGCGATGAGAAACAAAGCGGCGTATCTCATGGCGCGAAGTAGCCCTTCCGCGCATGGACGATCGAGACGTCGCGCCGCCGCGGCTGGATGTCGATCGTGCGCCACCCAAGCGTGTGCACGCCGCTCTGATACGCGATCGTGTAGCGGCTGTTGATGTCGAGGAAGATGTTGTGCAGCTCATTCTGGATCGTCGACGCGCTTGCGCGCGCGATCGTTCCGCCGGTGTTCTTCGCGGCGCTTTCGAGAAAGGACGAGTGGTCGCTGTGGATGATGGCGTCGACGACCGTTTTCGTGCGGCTGATCCGCTGCAGCGCTTCCGACTCGGAGGTCTCGCTGTTCCGGTCGCCGCCGTCGGTGATCACGACGATGTACGCGCGATCGTCCGTGGCGATCGAGCTGACGGCGTCACGAAGCGATGTCCCGCCCGACGGATTTACGCCGCCGACTGTCTGCACCACGAGCTGCCCGCGCTGGATGGCGACCGGCCGGCTGACGATGTGATTGAACAGCACGATGACGACCCGATCGCCGCTGCGTAGCTGGCCAGCTTCGGCGTCGATGGCACGTAGCGCCGCCCTGAACTTCCCATCGCTCATGCTCAACGATCGGTCGATGACGAAGAAGAACCGCGCCGGCGCGCGATCGGATCGCACCTCGCGAATCGTCTGCTCCATTCCGTTCTCGCGAACGCGAAGATCTTCCGCGCGGATCGGCCGCGAGGCTCGGATGCGCAGCGGCATCTCGACGAAGTCCACGT
>JBBRMQ010000230.1:0-6953 GCA_038230775.1 Thermoanaerobaculia bacterium | reverse complement strand
TTTTGAGATAAAGACGACGGCGTCGGCGGACGTGCGGAGTCCTTTCGTGGCCACTTTGCCGTGAATCTCACCAGCGACCATCGCCGACGACACCATCAACGGTAAGAACGCAAACAAGACACTTTTCATGAGAAATCTCCCTTGAATCACCCTCGTCAAAAAGCGAAGCGAAGAATCGCGTCCAGCGTGTAATTTTTCGATTCGCGAAGATCACGGCGGTATTCGAGCGTCGTCTTCACATTCGCGTAGGCGAAAAAACTCAGACCGGCATTTAACGTCCGGAGTGACCGGACTCCGGCAGAGCTGGGCGGAGAAGCACTCTCATAACGAAGCGATGCCTGGAGCGGCGGAAGAATCACGTAGTCCGATTGAATGAACCACGTACTGTACCGATGGGTCTCAGCATTGGAGAGCGATCCATTTTCCGCGAAAGTGTCGAGATGGTCGCGGCCGTTGAGCGCCACTCCAAAAACGTTCAGATCATCGAAGTACCACGACGCATACACCCCGGCCCGATTGAAGGTGCGGTCCTGGACATTGAACGGAACTCCGTTTTCATCGGTAAGCGGGAAGTCCACTCCGCCACCGTTTCCGTGGTATCCGAGAATTCCAACGCGGAGCGATCGCTCCCGCCAGTTCTCCGGCGGCAGCTTCACCCCCGTCGTATCGCCATCGAGTCCCATGCCGCCGAACTTGTAATCTGCGCGCGCATAGACGTCCTTGCTGGCGTTGCCGTCGACGTTGCCGCCACTCGAAGGGCCGAGACCGTTGACCGCGCCGATCGTATAAAAGAAGCGGTGCGCCCCGACGCCATACAGCTCGACGCCCTTTACGTTTGACGGCAGGCTGATCCCGCCCGAATCCGCAAGGCCGGCTCCGCCGTGCAAACCGATCGGATTGAAGGTGAAGAGGTTCTCGATCCCGTTGTTTGTGGACAGCCACATCTCATGGAATCCGTCCGTGAGATCGGGAGCAAATTTCCCAATCTTGAAGTTGATCAGATGGTTACGGAACGGTCCGATCTGCAGGTGAAGGCGCTCGAGCTCTGTTCCGCTGCTGCCATCAGGATTCTCTCCCCAGGTGACCTCGCTGAGGAAGCTCATGCGCTCCCCTAGAGTGCCCCCGGCAAAGAGATTGGCCTCCTGTGGGAATTGGAAGTCATTCTTCGCGACAGTGCGGCCGTTCTCGTCGATGGTTGATGAGTTCACGCTTGCCATCTTGATGACGAGCGCCAGCGGAAAGTGTCCTGGGATGTCGCTCGGGTAGATCGCCTTCGGCCACATTTTCTTGTAAGCCTCGGCGCCAAGGCTCAGCGGCTTTTCTTCAGGCTGCATCTCCCCAGGCATCCGATATCCATTCAACCGGAACGCTTCACCGAATGCGTTCAGTTTCGGGAAACCGATGTGACACGTCTGACACGAGGTTTGATGGATGCGCGCGAACGCAGGGATCGCGACGGCGGGGCGCACATTGAGAAGAGAGAGCAGCGCTCCGACCGTCAACGTCAACAGAAGTCCGCGGGGCTTGCTCAGCCTGGGGTGTCGCTGCGAGTTGTTTGTTGACGTCGGTTGATCGAGATTCGTTGGGATGTTCATATTCCTCCACACTCAGCGACCGGATGGGGATGCTTGTCGCGTGCGCAGAGTATTGCCTAGGGATGTCGCCCCACTGTGCAAAACAGGACAGCGATTGCGTGGCCGTTGCTTCGGCCACGTCGGCGGGCGTGAAGATTCCTGACCGCAGCCGACGATCGGCCCTCTCTGAAGGTCTCTGGACGTCAAGTTAATGTTGCTTCAGTCCGACGTGCAGCCGCCGAACGCGGGAATGATGATCGTCCCGATGCTCGTGGCACTGGTGGTGATCGTCATCTTGATCGCCGCGCTATGGAACGCGCGCGATGAAACGCACCGTCGCCGTTTGACGGTGCGTTACCGCACGTTGCGTGCGCGAATGGGCGAATTCAGAAACGTTCGATACGCGGCGAGGTCGAGAACGTAGCGTGAATAGACGACCGTAGCCAGGCGTCCTGTCATCGACGTCACGGGCTCGAAGTCGATCGGGATCGCGACTCGTTGAGGAAGCGTCCGCGGAGTACCGTCGCGCGACAGGAACATTTCGAACGCACCTGAAGAGACATCCGCGCGAATCTGGCCACCGGAGTCGCTCCAGGTGAGCTTGTAGCCCTCCGTTACAGCGATGAGAAACGGCCGGGTCCTCGGAATCCCGGTCAAAGCGACGGACGCCGGCGGAGACAATTGGTCGTCCGATGCAATGCGTCGCGTATGGATGGTCGACGCGAACCTCGGATCAACATCCTCGTACCACGCCGCGACGCAGTCTGCGTCGCACGCGACGTCCAACGCATGGGCGGCGCCCTCGGCAATCGGACGAGGTAAAGCTCGCGCAACAAGCGCCGGACTCAAACGGAACGCCATCAGCTTCCCCGTATCGACCCGATAAGCGACCAGCCAGCCGTTGCCGTCCCACGCCGACGCGATCGCGTCCGTTGAGTCGGTGCTGACGACGACCGGCGTTCCGACCGGATCGGCGCCCACTCCCGCGATCGGGATCGCAATGAGGCCGGAACGGAACGCGATGAGCACAACGAAGCCGGCACCATGCGCGAGCACCGTGAGAGTCTGAAGCGACTCTGAGTGCGTCAAAGGCAAAGGGAGGGGGTTGCTATCGAGCAGGGTGCCGTTTCGCGACACTCGTGCCACGAAGAGTGTCGAAGAAAGCCCGAGCGACACGATGAGGAACGACTCTTCACTTGCTGCGACGGCCAGAAGACTGGCCTTGAGAATCACATGGGATTCGACGACGATGCCTTGCCCATCGAGACGCGCTCCGCTGGAAGTGAAGCGTCCGAAGCGCATTTCGTTCTCGTTTTCCTGCCAGGCGACGCCGTACATCGAAGCGTGGTAGGCGCCCGACACCGCGGTTTGCTCGCGCACGGCGATCTCGAGCGGATGCGCCGTCTGCGTGTCGAAATCATCGACGCGCCGGCCGACGACTCCACCATTGAGGAAGGTCACAACCGCGGTCGTCCCGTTCGACGCGATGCCCGGGTGCGTCGCGTCGGTTGGAATGGCGGCGGGCATCGTGACCACGACAGAGCCACTGACCGATCTCGTTCCACCGGGCCATGCGACGATGAATCGTCCTCGATGCCACGTCGCCGCGACAGCGGCCAACGGCGAAGCCAGGCCCAGCAACATGCTTTCGGCGTCCGGTGCGCCCGAAGGAGACAGGTGCCGCGCTCGAATCGCGCCGTCGTCGTTCCAGACGATCAGAAAACCGTCATCGCCTGCGGCGGACGTCAGCGTGTGGACGGTGTCAACATGGGAGGTCATCGTCGCGATCGCGGTCGTGGATCCGATCGCATTTCCGGAGGACAACGTTCGAATCTCGATCGGTCCGGAACCGATCTGCCACGACGCAATAACGGCGACTCCATTTCGAGCCGCGACAGCCAGGATCGATCGCTTCGAGGCTTCGCGAAGGGGGATCTCGCGCGCGTCCACCTCGCCGCTGGCACGGACTGTCGTGGCGAACATTCGCAAGACATGCACCGAGGTTCCATTGACGAGCGTCAGGTCGTCCATCTGCGCGACGATGACGTACCGGTCGCCGTCCCAGGCTACGGAGAGCAACGCCAGAGCCGGGTCGGACGGATGCGTCAAGAAACCGGCTGGGCCGTGTACGTTGATGGGCGGTCCGAGGCGGCGGCCTGCTGCATCGAGTCGGATTGCCGCGATGTCCCCGCCAACGCCGGAAACCGCGAGGTAGTCGATACCATTCGAGGCAATCGCAATCTCCGAGGCCGCGTGGAATGCCACCTCCGTCGGAGGGGTCAGAGCGGCGCGCATGCGGCCACTGGGCTGGCCGGCGGCCGTCAGCGACGTCGAGAAGAGCTGGGACTCGGACGAAGTGGCGTTGTCCCAGACCGCGACGAAACTGCCGCCGTTGCTGGCGACCGCGACGGACGAATAGGAAGGGGAAGGGTCGCGGAGCTCGATGTCGTTGACCGGCACTTCGAGTGCGCCGTCCGAAACGGCAACGGTAAGCACGAAGATGAGAGCTGTGAATCGCACGCACTGAATACGGCTCTCAAATGCAATGCTGTCTAACAGGTAGCGGGCTGATGTGGACTGGTGGAGTTCGGCACGTCGTCGGCGACACGTGGGCCTGGCAGGTCGCGACACTCAAACGCTATGACCGGGCCAATCTTTTTTCGAATCCGCTGATGGCGCTGCATCGCGTTGGCGCCGCTACATGCAGGCTGCCGGCAACGCGGCGGCGCAGGCGGCAATTTGGTGGAGGCGGCGGGAGTTGAACCCGCGTCCGAAAACAGTGGCGACCCGGCTACTACATGCTTAGCTCTCGCTTCTTTTCTCGTTCTGCGCCTGCCCGGAGAGCAAGGAACAACGCAGAACCAGCCTCTGAATTGTCGGGACCCGCGCCGAGGCGCTCACGGGTCCGTAGCTCACATCATGACGCCCGAATCACCGGCGTGAGCAACCGATGAAGAGGCGTCGCAGTCAATTAAGCTGCGAGTGCGTATTCGCTGTTGTTCGCGATTACAGTTTTTGATCTTTTTTACGAGGGAATCAACTCGGCATGCAACCGTGGCCCCGACATGTTCCCGTCGAAGCCGGTGCGCCCCCAGATTGTCAACGAACTGTGGATCAAAACGGCAATCGGCACGGCAGCATTCCTGTATCTTGCGGCTACGCCGCGTTGACGGTTGGCGGTTGACGGACGCCGTCGCTGAGTCTCTCGGTACCGTCAACTGTCAAACGTCAACGCGCGACAACGTCGCGCACAAACATGGACCAACGCGAAATTGACCAGATCGTCCGTCGTGCACTCGACGAGGATCTTCCGGACATTACCAGCGAGGCGATCTTTGCCGCGGAGGATCGAGGCCGCGCACGCTTTCTCGTCAAGGCCTCCGGAGTTCTCGCCGGTCTGGCCTTTGCCGAGGCGACGTTTCATCTCATCGAGCCGGAGGCGCGGTTCGAGAAACACTTCCACGATGGCGACCTCGTGAAGCCCGGCGACATCGTGGCCGAAGTCGAAGCCGCGGTGATCGCGCTGCTGTCCGGGGAGCGCACGGCCCTCAACCTGTTGCAGCGCGCCTCCGGAATCGCCACCGCGACGCGCCGCTACGCCGACGCGGTCAGGGGAACGAAAGCGCGGATCTACGACACGCGCAAGACCGCGCCCGGGCTGCGCGGGCTCGACAAGTACGCGGTGCGCTGCGGCGGCGGAGAGAACTACCGCCTCGGGCTCTACGACATGTTTCTCATCAAGAACAATCACATCGACCGCGCCGGTTCGATCCGCGCTGCGGTCGAGCGCATCCGCGCGCGAGCACTGCCGCAGAAAATCATGGTCGAAGTGCGCAACGCGGTGGAGTTGGAAGAGGCGCTGGCGATGAAGCCGGACTTCATCCTTCTCGATAACATGTCGAACGACGCCATGCGCGCGGCCGTCGATCGCGTCGCGGGCGCGGTGCCCCTCGAGGCTTCGGGCGGCGTGACTCTGGACACCGTTCGGTCGATTGCCGAGACCGGCGTCGACCGTATTTCGGTAGGCGCACTCACCCATTCCGTCACCGCTCTGGACATCTCGATGCGCATCGCCGGCTGAGTGGCATCCGCTTTGCGGGCCGGAGTTGGAGCAATGTCCGAACAAAGCGAGTTCAAGGTCGCACTTGTGGATGACGACGCGGCGATTCGGCGTCTGATGCGCCTGTTTCTCGACCGCGCAGGCTACTCGAACGTGGAGTTTGCGACGGGGGAGGAAGCGCGCGCCCAGCTCAAGACCATCCCTTGGGATCTGGCGATCCTCGACCGGCGGCTTCCCGACATGGACGGCGTTCAGCTGTGCCGGGAGATCAAGGCGGATCCCGCGTTCAAGACCCGCTACGTCATCATGCTGACTGGAGAGTCTGACCAGGAAGACAAGGTGGAAGGCCTCGACTTCGGCGCGGACGACTACATCACGAAGCCGTTCCAGTCGGCCGAGCTGCTGGCGCGGATCCGCGCGGCGAAGCGGATCGTCGACCTGCAGAAGGAGCTCGTCGAATCGAACAAGCGGCTGGAGATGCTCTCGATCACCGATGGCCTGACGAAGCTCTACAACCACCGCTACTTCCAGGACGAGCTCGCGCGCGCGTTCGAGGAATCGCAGCGGTATCAGCGGCCGCTCTCGCTCGCCATCGTCGATCTCGATTTCTTCAAGAAGGTCAACGATACCTACGGCCACGCGGTCGGCGACGACGTGCTGAAGACCGTATCGCGGATGTTCCAGGAATCGGTCCGCACTACCGATCTGGCCGCGCGCTACGGCGGCGAGGAGTTCGCGGTGATGATGCCGGAGACGGGGCTCGATGACGCCCTCGTGTTCGCCGAGAAAATCCGCTCGATGATCGAGACGACGCCGATCCAGACGCAGGCCGGCCCACTGCAGGCGACGGTAAGCATCGGCGTCGGCAGCGTGCCACACACGCGGATCAATCTGGCCAAAGAGCTCGTCGTGGCGGCGGACAAGGCGCTGTATCGCGCGAAGAAAAACGGCCGCAATCAGGTGCAGGCGGAGAGGCGCCGCGATGCGGCACGCGTCACGAAGACCGAAGACGAGATCAAGCAGACCGCCTAACTGGCGGCCGTGAGCTCGCGAGCACCGCGATCGATCTCGCTGCGCAGGCTGACGACGTACTGCTGAACCTGATCGTCGAGAGTGCCCTCGCCCTTCGCCGCCTTCTCGACGGCCTTCTCCAGCTCCGCGGCGTCGGTCGAGATGCGCTGGAATCCGTAGCTGCCGCCGGACCCCTTGAGCTGATGCGCGAGATAGATGAGGCGCTCGAGCGATTGCGGAGTGCGTTCGCCGCTGAGGGTGGATTGGATCTCCTCGACCTTTTCCTGCGCTTCAGCAAGAAATTCTCT
>JBBRMQ010000229.1:0-6957 GCA_038230775.1 Thermoanaerobaculia bacterium | reverse complement strand
GTTGGCCGTGACCGGATCGTAGTTGCCGAACGCCATGTTCGACGCCGAGATCGTGCAATTGGCCACCACGCTGGCCGTAACCGTGAACGTCGTGTTGGTCGATGCTGCAAATACCGGGGCTGAGATCACCAGGATGGACAGGACTGCGAGGGAGAGGATCGAGCGCTTCATGGTTGACTCCTGCTTTCGTTGTTGTTGGTTGGTGTTGGTTGTTGTTCGACTTCTTCGATGTGCTCAAGATAGAACCCGGTGTGTGAAGGACCCGGCGCGGCAAGGCCAATTGAGCGTCAGCACGCATCAAAAGCGGCCGCGAGCGTCAAAGCCTCGCCTCGGGAAGCGTGAAAAAGCCGTGAAAGGCTAAACTCTCCCCGATTGCGCCGTTTCCTCGTGGTCGCGCTGTGTCTCGCGGGCTTCCTCGCCTGCCACCGCAAGCCCTCCCTGCCGCCCGACGTCATCGCCCGCGTCGGGGAGCGCATGATCACCCTCGGCGACTTCAAGAAGTACCTGGAGCGGAACAGCGGGACCGATCTCGCTCAACTGGGAGGCGAGGTCGCCAGCGCCCTTCTTGACCAATACATCGAGGAGATCATCCTTTCCGAGTACGCGGCCGCCCACGGCGTGGAGATCCCGGCAGAGAAGATCGCCTCGGCGGTCCGGAGCGACGCCGGTGCCACCGTAATCGAGAAGCGCGACGACATGCGCCGCCAGCGCCTCATCAGCGATCTCTCCGCGGAGGCTCCGGTTCCAGCGGACGCCGACGTCCGGCTTTACTACCAACAGCACGTCGCCGAATTCCGCAGCGGCGAGCAGGTCCACGTCCGCCAGATCCTCGTCCACGACGAAGCTCTGGCTGCCGAGATCGAGGACAAGCTCAAGCACGGGGCGGCGTTCGAGCAACTCTCCGCGGACCACTCGCTGGCCCCCAACGCCAAGAAGGGAGGCGAGATCGGCTTCGTGAGTCGCGGCGAGCTTCCGAAAATGTTCGAGGATGAGATCTTCGTCCTCAAGCCGGGAACCGTCAGTAACATCATCCGGACCGACTCCAGCTTCCATATCTTCAAGGTCGACCAGAGGAAGCCGGCGGGCGTGCTCGACGTGACCGCCGCAACCCCGGCCATCCGCGAACGTCTCAAGGAAGACGAAGTACGGCAGCGCATTGCAGAGCTCGTCGGAAAAGCCCGGACCGACATGCAGATCGCTGTTTTGACCAAACGGCTGCCGTTCAAGTACACCGGCACCCTGCCGAAATCAGAGAACGAGTAAACGGGTTAAGGACTCCACATGAAAAAAGCACTGATGACACTCCTGGTGGTCGCCACGGCGATCACCGCAACGGCCGGCCCGATCGTGGAAGCGATCGTGGTTCGCGTCGGCGACCGCATCGTGACGCGCACCCAGTACGCCAAGCGCCTGCACGACGGATTCGCCGAGATCGAGCAGACGGCGACACCTGCCGATGTGGCGGCGAAGAAGGCCGAGTACAAGAAGAACCTCGTCAACGACATCATCGGCGAGCTTCTGATCAAGGACCGCGCGGATCGCCTCGGCCTCGCCGTGACGCCCGACGACCTCTCGGGCGCGGTCGGCCGCCTCAAGCAGCAGTACGGCATCTCCACCGATCAGCAGTTCGAGGAGTCGCTGCAGAAGTCAGGGATGACGCGCACCGACATGGAAGCGCGCCTCCGCGACACGATCCTCATGAACAAGGTGTTCGGCCGCGAGCTCCGCAGTCGCGAGGACGCCACCGACAAAGAGCTCCGCGAGCGCTACGACCGCGAGAAGGAGCGCTACCGCCTTCCCGAGCGCGCGCATCTGCGCGAGATCGTCATCCTGCGGCCCGAGAACGCCGCGCAGGTCGAAGCCGCGAAGCAGCGCGCCGAATCGATCGCCGCGCAGGCGCGCGGTTCCGTGGATTTCGCGTCGCTCGCCGCAAGCACGTCCGAATCCGGCACCCGCAACAAAGGCGGCGACCTCGGCGAAGTGGGGCGAGGTGAGCTCCTCCCCGATCTCGACAAGGCCGTCTTCAACAGCCAGTCGGGTGCAGTCATCGGACCGCTGGAGAGCAAATCGGGATGGCACATCCTGAAAGTCGAGGTTCGCCTTCCGTCCGAAGTGCCGGCGTTCGAGTCGGTCAAGGACAAGCTGCGCAAGGACGCCAGCGATGACGCCTGGCAGCGCGACTACAAGGCCTACATCGACAACCTGCGCAAGGACGCTTTCATCCAGATTCACGACGAGAACATTCCGACGACGTAGAGCTTCTCACCGCTTCGGCGTGAGGACCGGCTTCAGCCGGTCACGGCAGGCCGGCTGAAGCCGGCCCTCACACAGAGGCCCTCCGCCTCGGCCCAAGCCCCAGACCGAAGCCGTGCGAGGACCGGCGCTGACGCCGGTCCTCACACAGAGGCCGCAAGCTAACCCGAGGTATCCTCGGCCGCGATGGAAGCACTGAGTGATGCAGTTGCCGCCATCCGTAAGAAAAAGCCGCGCAGCGTCGTCGTCTTCACCGGCGCTGGTGTCTCGGCCGACAGCGGCATCCCCACCTTTCGTGGCGACGGTGGTCTGTGGCGCAACTACCGCGCGGAGGATCTGGCGACACCCGCCGCCTTCGCCAGCAATCCCCTTCTGGTGTGGGAGTGGTACGAGTGGCGCCGATCGCCCGTTCGCGACGCGCAACCGAATGCTGCCCATCGGGCGATCGCGAAACTAGGCGACGCGATCGTCGTCACGCAGAACGTCGACGGCTTGCACGCGCGCGCAGGCTCGAGGGACGTCATCGAGTTGCACGGCAACGTGTTTCGCACACGCTGCGTCCGCGAGGGCACGGTTCATGACGCCGCGGAAGCGTTCGACAAGTTGCCTCCCGAATGTTCATGCGGAGCGCTGCTTCGTCCGGATGTCGTCTGGTTCGGCGAGATGCTGCCCGAGGGAGCGTTCGAGCGCGCGTCAGTGGAGGTGAGCCGCGCCGACCTGCTGCTCGTCATCGGAACATCGGGCGTCGTCTACCCCGCGGCGGGACTGGCGCGTTTGCATCGCGGCCTGTCGATCGAGATCAATCCGCAGCCGAGTTCCGTGTCGCCCTGCATGTTCATGGTCGAGGCGAAGGCTGCGGAAGCCACTCCTCCGATCGTCGATGCAATCCTCGAAACTTAGCTCGCCGCCAGGGCAGGCTTGCGCGCGCCCGCGGCGCGATCGGCGTACACCGGCGTGAACCAGTTGTAGCGATCGGGGATCTCGCCCGCGATGTAGGCGAAGAATTCCTTCTGCAGGCGCTCGGTGATGGGGCCGCGGCGGCCGACGCCGACGGGGATGCGATCGATGCTGCGGATCGGCGTGATCTCGGCGGCGGTACCGCTGAAGAAGACCTCGTCCGCGATGTACAGCATCTCGCGCGGAACGAGGCCCTCGACGACTTCGAGTCCGAGATCGCGGGCGATGCGGATGACGCTGGAGCGCGTGATGCCGGCCAGGATCGACGCCCCGAGCTGCGGCGTGAAAATGCGTCCGTCGCGCACGACGAAGATGTTTTCGCCGGAGCCTTCGCTCACATAGCCGTTGACGTCGAGTGCGATTCCCTCGGCGTAACCATCGACCGCGGCTTCCTGCCGGATCAGGATCGAGTTCATGTAGTTGCCGGTGGCCTTCGCCAGCGCGGGGAACGTGTTCGGCGCCATGCGATTCCACGACGAGACTCGAACGTCGACGCCGTTCTCGATCGCTTCATGTCCGAGGTATTTGCCCCAGACCCAGGCGGCGATCAAGAGATCGACCGGGCACTTCGACGGATCCACGCCTAACGTTCCGAATCCGCGATAGACCACCGGGCGGAGGTAGCAGTCTTCGAATCCGTTCGCGGCGACGATGTCGATGCAGGCCTTCTGGAACTCCTCCATCGTGAACGGCACGTTCATGCGGTAGATGCGCGCGCTGTCGTAGAGACGGCGCGAATGCTCGGCGAGCCGGAAGATCGCCGGACCGCGATCCTTCGTCACATAGCAGCGGATTCCCTCGAACAGACCGGAGCCGTAGTGCAGGGCGTGGGTGAAGACGTGGATTTTCGCGTCGGCGAAATCAATCAGCCGTCCGTTCATCCATACTTTCTTGACTTCGTCGAACGGCATGAAAGGCCTCCACGGTTTCCGGGCAGGGCTGACGCGAGTATAGGTGCCGCTGAAATCCGGAGTCAATGCTATAAACCTGCCACTGAAACAAGGACTGAGGACTGCGGACTGAGGACTGAGAGAGGGCACTTTTCGCCATTCCGGTCGCTCACTCCTCAGGCCTCAGTCCTCAGTCCTGCACGATGAGTTTCAAAGGCAAGAAAGTGGTGATCACCGGTGCGTCGAGCGGCATCGGACGCGCGGCGGCGCTCGCTTTCGCGTGGCAGGGAGCGAATCTGGTCATCGCCGCGCGGCGAGCCGACATGCTCGACGAAGTGGCGCGCGAATGCCGCGGTCTGGGCGTCGAATGTCACGCGATCGTTGCCGATGTGTCCCGCCGTGACGACTGCAAGCGCCTCATCGATTCCGCCGGCGAGGTCGACATCCTCGTGAACAACGCCGGCTTCGCGATCTTCGACGCGATCGAGCAAGCGAAGCCCGACGACCTCGAGTCGATGATGCAGACGAACTACTTCGGGATGGTGTGGTGCACGCAAGCCGTGCTGCCACAGATGCTCGGGCGCGGCAGCGGAGCGATCGTGAACGTGGCGTCCATCGCTGGGCTGATGGGCTACGCGCGGATGGGCGGCTATTGTGCAACGAAGTTCGCGATGATCGGGTTCAGTGAAGCGCTGCGCGACGAGGTGATCGGCCGCGGTGTGCGCGTGGCGATGGTGTGCCCCGGCACCACCGAGACTGCGTTCTTCGAGAAGGCCGAGCGCGGGAAGATGCCCGGCGCCTCGCGGCTGATTCTCGCCGTCAAACCGGAGCGCGTCGCTCGCGCGATCTGCGACTCGGCGGCCGATGGCCGCTATCGACGCATCATTCCGATTGGTGCGGCGATGTACATCGGCTTCAAGGAGATTCTTCCGCGTGTCGCGCACGCGATGTTCCGCCGCATCTCGGGACTCATGGAGCCGCGGCGATGATCCGCCGCGCACCCGCCACGGTCACGATCCTGGCCATCATCGCCGCCGTCTTCGCGTACGAAGTATTCGCCGGCGCCCTCGATAACGAATTCGCCCTCGCGCGGCTCGGCGCCATCACACCCGATCTTCTGGTGCGCGGCGAGTACTGGCGCCTCCTGTCCGCAATGTTTCTGCACGCGAACTGGTGGCACGTCGGCGCGAACGGGTGGGCGCTCTATCAGCTCGGGACGCTGTACGAGACTCTCTTCGGCACGCGGCGATTCGTCCTGACGTATTTCGCAAGCGGGATCTGCGCCTCCATCGCCAGCGTCCTGTTCTCGCACACGATCGCGGTCGGCGCCAGCGGAGCGGTCTTCGGCATTCTCGGCGCGTTCATCTTCTCGCTGCTTCGGTCGCCGCAATATCGCCATCAGCGATGGACGCGCAGTCTGGTGAGCCAGATGATGTTCTGGATTCTCGTGAACATCGTGATCGGCTTCTCCGTGACGTTCATCGACAATGCCGCGCACCTCGGCGGCCTGGTCATCGGCCTTCTCCTGGGTTTCCTGCCGCATCGCGTCCCGCCGCCGTCGCCGGGATCGATGGTGATCGATCTCGCGCCGCCCCCACCGCCACGCGACCCGTATCTGCAGACGCTAGCTGCGCCGAAGAATGAGCCGCAGGTCCTGGGCGCCGAAGATCCGTTCGTTGATGACGGTAATCGTCCGCCGCAGCGACGGTGAATCCTCTTCATCGATCGGCAGCTGATTGCCGGCGGGCAGCGGATGAATCGCGCGGATCTCCTCGATCGCGAAACCGTACTCGCGCGCCAGAACGGTGAGCGCCGCGGGATGGCGCGGCGCGAGGTGCGTCGGATCGCGCCAGAACTCCGACGCGGAGACGACCATCGATTCCGCGTTTGGCGTCTCGATGATGAACAGCCCGCCGCGTCGGAGGACGCGCGCCGCGTTGGAGAACAGCGCAAACAGAAGCTCGACTGGAAGGTGCTCGACGACGTGCATCGCCAGGACGCAGCCGACGGAATCATGCGGGATGCCTTCGAAACACTCGGGCACCCCGGCGAGCGTGGCCTCGATTTCCTGCGCCTTGAGGTCGGCGACCGAGCGCTCGTTCACGTCGAACCCTCGCGCCTCGATCTTCGCGTTCTTGCACGCGATGAGGAACTCGCCGCGGCCGCATCCGACGTCCAGCGCCGGCTGATGCTCGAGCGCCAGCGCGACGTACTCGTCGACGTCGGGCGTGCCTCGCAGCGCGTCTTCCAATCTGCGATACACGAAATCGGGAGTCGCAGGTCGCGGATCGCTCTCCGGAAGCGTCGGATTCGTGATGTCGCGAACCCGCGCCGCGACGCTCTCGATTTTCTGATCCAGTGCGGCGATCAGCGCGTCGTTTCGCTTCGCCGCGATCATCACAAGATCGCGGACGCGTGACATCTCGCCCGCCAGCGCTTCATCGGCCTGCCGCATGTCCAGCTGGACGGCCGCCACATCGTGCTTGAGATCCTCGCGAAGTGCGGCGACGTCCGCGCGCACGTCGCGAAGGAGATTGAGCGCGCTGAGGTTGAAGTCTTTCTGGCGGTCGAGATCGGGTCCGCTGGCGCGCCGCACGAGGCGGCGCAGCCATTCGAACAAACCGCCCTTCGAACGGTAGCGCACATCCGACTCCCACACCTCGCGCCACGCATCGGCGCCGTCCGGCGGGGAGTCGACATAGCGTTGATCGCTCATCGCGTCAGTGTAGGCCGGCTTCAGCCGGCCGGCCCGGCTGAAGCCCGCCCCCCAACCGAATCGTCAAGCCGCAGCGGGGGCTTCCGTCGCGGGCGCCGGCGCTTCTTCGAACCTCTCGACCCCCTGCGCCCCCACATCGAC
>JBBRMQ010000228.1:0-7054 GCA_038230775.1 Thermoanaerobaculia bacterium | reverse complement strand
GCGCCGCGCTGATCGACGAGTTGCACCTTGCAATCTCGCCCGTCCTCCTCGGCCGCGGTGAACATCTGATGCAGGGGATCGATCTGCGAGCGCTGGGCTACGAGTGCGCGAAGCACGTCGCGGGCGGACGCGCGGTCGCCCACGTGATTCTGCGCAAGCGGTGAGGATGAAGCTGCACGCCCGTTATCACCTGCTGCAGATGCCCGGCGCCACAGCTTTCGCGGCGGGATGAGCTAGCTGTGCGACGCCGGACGCTGCTCGCTTTCGTTCTCGCTCCGGCGGTTGTTCCGATCGTCGTTTTCGTGCTGACGGTCGCGGAAGACACACACTTGCGCGAGAGACTTCTCGTCGCCGGGGTGTATGCCACCTTCACGTACGGCGCGGCGATCATCTTCGGCATTCCGGCATTGATTCTTTTTGAGCGGAAAGGTTGGACGCGCTGGTGGCAGTACACGGCGGCAGGGGCGGCGATCGGCTTCGCGGTGATGATGATGTTCTGGATCGCACGCCCGCCGATGCCCGATGTTCGCGTGTTCCTCATTTTTGCCGGAATCGGTTCCGCCTCGGCTCTGGTCTTCTGGGCGTTGTCGAGGCCTTCGCACGCCGCGTGATCAGCGCTCGGCCATGATCTTGAAGTAGAGCTCCCGCGCACCGCCGGGACCTTCGCTGGTATCGAGAAAGAGAAGCCGGATGCGCGCGGCATCGGAGAGGGCTTCGATCTTCACGTCGAGATGCCGAAGTGTTTGAGACGCGACCAGTAGCGGCGGCTGGCTGGGACTCTCGCGCCGCCGCGGAGCACGACGACGTAATCGCCGCCGACGCCGCGATGCATCTCCACCACGCTGCGCAGATTCACGATCGACTTGCGATGAATGCGCATGAATTCCTGTTCGTCCAGCCGTGTCTCCACTTCGCCGATCGAGTCGCGAATGAGATGCGTCACCCCGCCGACATGGAGGCGCACGTTTTTCCCTTCCGCCTCGATCCAGTCGACTTGCTTCGCGGGAACGAAGACCATCCGGTCGCGCGACTTGACGATGAATCGCGACCATTTTCTCTTCGACAGGCGCCCGATGACCTCGAGGATCTTGCCATCGACGCCCCGGCGCCCGCCGCTCTCGATGCGATGCTGCACGCGCCGCAGCGCCTCGTTGAATCGCCGTCGATCGAATGGCTTCAGAAGATAGTCCACCGCCTCGACCTCGAAGGCCTGCAGCGCGTACTCGTCATGCGCCGTGACGAAGATGATTGCCGGCATGTGGTCCCCTCTGAGCTTGCGGATGACCTCGAACGCGTCGCTGCCCGGCATCTGCACGTCGAGAAACACGAGATCGGGCTTGTGGCGCCGGATCTCGGCGAGAGCCTCCGTTCCGTTCGCACACTCGCCGACGATCTCGAAGTCTTCGTGGTCGGCAATCATCGACCGGATTTTCTGGCGGCCGAGCCGTTCGTCGTCGACGATGAGGGCGCGGTAGGTCACGATGTGGCTCCCACGCGATACGTTGTGCGGCGGGACATGCGCGCATCATAGCGAGGACCGTTGCTGGTTTGCGTCCTTGCGCTGGCGCGCGCAGCGCGCAGGTGTGGAGCCAGCCCTCCGGCTGGCCGCCGCCAGTCAGAGGACTGGCGCCACACATCGGGCTGCGCCCGTCCTTAGTGTTGGCGCGCGCGCAGCGCACTCCGCCTAACCGCTCATTCCTCCAAATCGACCGCTGGTGACATTTCCGCGGCCTCCATCCGCCCGCGCGCGCTCTGATCCTCTTCATGGAGCTCTCGCTGCTGCTATCTGCGCCGGCTCGCCGTTCGATTGAAGTGCTGCTGATGTGCTTGTTTGCACACATTAGGCCGCTGCGTTAGGCGGGTGTATGGTGCAACTCCCTCACGATCATCCGACCCGCTCGGCCTCGCACCTCTGGCCTGTTCTGAGCTTGTCAAAGCGACCGCGATCCAGAACAAAAAAATGGCGAAATTTTGTGGTCGATGCGGCACCGCTGTGCTTCCGGAGCAGAAGTTCTGTCCGAAGTGCGGGAACACACTGACGACTCCTGCCGGTCCGAACCGGACTGCGAAGATCGTTGCCGTGCTCGCGTTGGTGGTGTTTGCCGGCGGGATCGCGACGTATGTGCTCACGCGCGGCCACGCGCCTCCGCCCCTGGCGGGCGTCGCATCCGTCAACGCGGTCTATGACCTCACTGCGCTTCCCGAATCGAAGTTCGAAGTCACCTATCAGCCGGAGACGGTGGTCCTCGACGCGGCGACGACGAAGAAGACGTTCGAGGGCATCAGTCCCGACGGCGCCGTGCTCGTATTCAACACGTCTGTTCCCGCCACCCGCGATCTGAAGCCCGGAAGCGTGCTGTTGCTGCAAGGTCTGGCGTTGAAGAAAGTCGTGGCGGTCGAGCTGCACGGTGACTCCATCATTGTCGCTACGCAGAAAGCGTCACTGACCGACGCCATCGAGAACGGTCACATTCACTTCGACGCACCGGTCACGTTCGGCGACACGGCATCGATTCCGGGGATGGCGCTGACGCCGGCGTTTGCATTCGCGCCCGCACTCAGCGTTGCGACTGTCGCCGGAACGCCCGGCGAGGCCTCAGGCTCCGAGGGCGGGTGGAAATTCACGACGAAGGCGACGAAGGCGGCTGGCAGCCTCAATCTCGACATCGATGTCAAGGGTGAGGTCGAAGGGATGAACGTCGACGTCACCGGCCGCGGTCACGTGCAGAGTTTCGGGCTGATGACGGACATCCAGATCAGCCACGGTGTCGTCGAAGAGTTCAAGTACGTGGCGAAGAATCTCCGCGGCGACGTGACGATCGACTTCGTCGCCACGCGGAAGGGCGACGGAGACCTCAAGGGTCTGGAGACCAAGCTGCCGACTTCGTTCGAGATGCCGATGCCGATCGGCGGACTGCCGTTCGTCCTCGCCATCAGCGAAGTGGTGATCGTCAAACCCGCGCTGTCCGGCAAGAACGAGGTGGCCGAAGGGCACTTCAAGATCAAGTACGGCGGCGGTCAGGGCTTCAGCGTCTCCGGTTCTTCGATGGCCGCGGACGGTCAGGCGCCGGAGAGCGAGCAGGAGATCACCGGCTCGTCGTCGATGGGCATCGCCCCGTTCGCGTACATCCTCGCGATCGCCATGCCGCGCATCGAGCTGACCCTTGGCCTCGAGAAGGCGACGGGTTTCGACAAGCTGACGGCAGCGATTCCGGCCACGGTTTCCGACCGCGTCGCGGAGCTGCTCTCGAAGACCGAGATCGGTTCGAAGCTCGTCGATGCCGTCAAGAAGACGCTCAAGAGCCAAGCGGCTGCGCACGTCGAGATGGTGATGGCCGCCAGCCACCTCGATTCCGGCCCACTGGTCCTCATTCCATGCAAGAAAACGACGTTCGATGTGCACGCCAATGTCGGCTACGACGCCACCGCCCTCGGCAAGACCGCGGAAGGAACGAAGGAGCTCGACATGGGAGAGAAACACGTCATTCAACAGACGCCGCCCAACATCAAGTGCGGCGAGTAACAAGAGGAGAGAACGATGGCAGCATTCTGTGGCACCTGTGGCAAGCCGATCGCGGCTGATGGAAAGTTCTGCGGTTCGTGCGGCGCGACGAATTCCGCGACACCCGCGCAAACCGCGCCGGCACCACCGGTCGCGGCAGCGGCAACCGGGACTTCGGCACTCAAGATCGTTCTGATCGTGCTCGTGCTCGGCGGCGGAGTCCTGCTCGCCGCGGGCGTCGGCGCCTACTACGTCGGCCGCCACAAAGTCGCGCAGTGGCAGAAGGACAACGGAATTACCGCCGCTCTCCCGGCGTCCAAGGGTGGACATCGCTCCAGCTCATCGGAGACCGGCTCGGCATTCCTCACCAAGGAGGAAGTCAGCGAGATCATCGGCCGTCCAGTCACGTCGATCGAGAGGCAGTCGAAGTGGCATGCGTTGTACAAGACCGATACGCCGGGTTTCGAGGCGGGAATCGAGATTGAGCCCAAGGACGACGTGGCGGATGCGACGCAGGATGTCGACGCTGCGCGCACCGTCACGCGCAACGCGTTCGGCGGGAAGGCGGACACGGTTGCCGGGCTCGGTGACGACGCGCTCTACGGCGCATTCAACACTCTCTACGTGAGAAAAGACAACGTGGTGGTGCAGATCACGCCGCCAATGCTTCAGATGGTGGCGCAGGGAGAACAGGCCAAGAAGATGTTCGCGCAACCTCTCGGTTCGCCAGAGCAGGTGAAAGAGCTGGAGAAACTCAAAGACACCATGAAGGGCGATCCCGTCGCGGGCTCGTTGGCGCAGCCGGATGCCGTCAGCGGCGCCGCCGGCATCATTCACGGCGCCGCCAAGGATCGCGGCGACGAGTACGAGACGAAGGCGCGGCTGATGGCGCGCCAGATGGCCGAGAAAGTTCTGTCGAAGATCTGACCAGGGGAGAAGCTCATGAACAAAGTGTGTGCATCATGCGGAAAACAATTGCCGGCCGAGCAGGCGTTCTGCGACCAGTGCGGCGCGGCGTGGACTCAGCCGGTTCAGGCCGCAGCCGATCCCAATATCTCGGCAGCGAGTGCAATCGGACCTGAGCACGTTCGCCAAACGGTAGTGGTGAATCCGCCCTCGAAGAGTTCCATGATGCCCGTGCTCATCGCCGTCATCGCGATCGTCGCACTCGGAATCGGTGGATGGTTCTTTCTGAGAAATCGCGCCGTCGTTGCTGCGCCCGTCGCGGCAGCGGCGGTCACGCCGGTACTGTCGACCGTTGCCGTGACGAGCACGACCACGACCACGACTACGATTGCCACCACGGACTCACAGGCGGCGGTCGAACCGCCGAGTGCGGAAACGGAAACGACCGCGAGCGAGCCGCAATCGGTGACCGACGCCGCGACCGCCGCTGCAGAGAAATCGAAGCCATGCTCCGCCATCACGCGCGAGGAAATGGGCGCGATTCTCGGGAAGAAAATCGTCAGCCTCAAGGTGTACGAGACGAGCTGCTCCTACTTCACGGACGTAGACCGCTCCGCGCAGGTCGATACGATCTGGACAGGAGGGAAGGCGGCTCTGTCGGTGGCGAAGGGATTCAACAAAGGCCTTCTCACCGTGGTGCCTGACATCGGCGACGAAGCGTACTCTCACGCCGCGGGTGTTCTTCACGTTCTGAAGGGCGATACATACATTGTCGTGAATTCGCGCGAGTACCCCAACGAGTTCGAGAACGAAAGCGCAATCGCGCGCAAGATCCTGGAGAAAATGAAATGAACGCGACACCAAGACAACCAGGAGAATCCATGCGAAGCATCCTCTGCGGTCTGGTCATCATCGCCGGTACGGCGGTCTCACTGTTTGCCGACGATCTCACCATGACCTCGAGAGTGACGGCGGCCGACGGCCAGATCTCCACCGCCGTCAGCTACTTCTCGAAGGATCACATGCGCAGGGCGCATGGCGACGGAAAGGAATCCATCATCGATGCCAAGAGCGGTGAGATGACCACCATCGATAACCGGAAGAAGACCTACTACGTCATGACGCCCGCGGACTTCGAACAGATGTCCGCGAAGATGAACGAGCAGATGAATAGCCCCGAGATGAAGAAGATGCACGCGAAGATGGACGATCAATCACCGGCCGATCGCAAGAAGATGGAAGGCGCGATGGGCAGCATGCTCGACGTCAAGGTGCAGAACACCGGCGTCACGCGCAAGATCGCGGGTTACTCGTGCACCGTGTGGACCATGGCCATGGGACAGATGTCGAACACCGAAGAGTGCCTCTCGACGGAGCTGAACGTTCCGGTGCAGATGTGGGACGCCTATAAGAAATACGCCGAGGGAATGAAGAACACGATGGCGTCGATGGGTCCGATGGCCAGCGCCGCCACGAAGATGCGCGAGCAGATGAAGGACATGAAGGGCTATCCACTTTCGACTCGCACCACGGTCGAGATCATGGGGCACAAGACGGTCGTGGGCAGCGAGGTCACCGAGATCAAACATGGATCGATCCCGGCCTCCGTATGGCAGGTGCCCGCCGGCTACACGCGCGTCGACAATCCGATGATGAAGGCGTTCGAGCGGCATTCCCACGGTCACTGACGCGCTCGGATCGCGCGTGAGTCAGACTTCGTGACGGAGCTCGCTGCGCTCGCGTTGTCGGTTGTCGGTTGTCAAAACCATGTGGGGACGGGCTCGGCCCCTCCTCGCGTATTCTCTCGCGGGTGAAGGAAAGACTTCGCGTTGCGAAGCTCGTAGCACTGGATGCGTGGGACCTTCTGACCGGCCGTCGTCCGCTGATGCAGCCGTCGCGTCTTCGGGCGCACGCGGTGGGATCGGGGGACTTTGTCGCGGTTGGCGAGCATCTCTTCCACCTGGCGACAGGTGCCGGAGCGCTGCAGCCGCATGAGCGCGTGCTCGATGTCGCGTGCGGCGTCGGACGACTGGCCGTGCCACTCACGCGGTACCTGACGACCGGGACGTATGCGGGCTTCGATGTTTCCCGTCGCGCGATCGAGTGGTGCCGGCGCGAGATCACGAGCCGCCATCCGAACTTCGTGTTCGAGACCGTCGACGTCTACAACGAGCACTACAACCCGCGCGGGAAGATTGCTCCGGTCGATTTCGTGTTTCCTTGCGCCGAACAATCCGTCGATCTCGTTTTCCTCGCATCGATCCTCACGCACCTGCGACCCGAAGCCGCCGCGCGATACATCGCGGAGACGGCGCGCGTGCTGAAGCCCGGCGGGCGCGCGGTGATGACGATGTTTCTTCTCGATGACGCCGCTCGCGAGAAGGTGCGAGACGGAGTGGCGGACAAACCGTTCCACACATTTCCCGAGTCATGGTGGGCGGTGCAGGATCCGGAGGATGTCGAAGCGGCGATCGCTTTCGACATCGACGTGGTGATGGAGGCGCTGCGCTCGCGCGGTCTGCGCAGCCGCCTCCTTTCACGCGGTGCCTGGTCCGTCAATCCCGATCCACTCACGTATCAGGATCTGATCGTCGCGGAAAGCGAGTAAGGCTGTAAGGCTGTAGAACCGGTAGAACGAAAACCGAG
>JBBRMQ010000227.1:0-7102 GCA_038230775.1 Thermoanaerobaculia bacterium | reverse complement strand
TGATCTCGCTGGCCGCCATCGTCGTCGCCGGCGTAGTACTGGCGCCGCGCGGCATTCACGTCAACGACTATCACCAGGCGGCGCTGATGCTCACACAGGCTTTTCCGTACTGGGGCTACCTGCTCTTCGCCGTCTCGATGGGCGTCGCATGTCTCGGCGCCGCGGTCGAGGTCGCGCTGTCGATGGCGTACTCCTTCGCGCAGACGTTCGGCTGGAACTGGGGAGAGGACCTGTCGCCGCGCGAAGACGCGCGCTTCTGCCTCGTGTACAGCGCGTCGATCCTTCTGGGGTCGGTCATCATCGTCGTCGGCGTCGATCCGCTCAAGCTCACGTTGCTGACGATGGCGATCAACGCGGCGGTGCTGCCGATCGTCGCCATTCCGATGCTCCTCCTCATGAACGATCGCAAGCTCCTCGGCAAGCACGCGAACGGCATCATCTCCAATGTCGTCACCGCGGGCATCGTGGTGCTCACCCTGATTCTGGCGGTGGTGTCGATCCCGCTCGCCGTGGTGGGAGGCAGCTGATGGAGCTCAGTCTCGCGCGCGACATCCTCGATCAGGAGCTCCGGGACCGGAACGGAACGGAGATGGGCCGCGTCGACGGCCTGGTGCTGGCGATCGATGGCGACGGTCCGCCGCAGGTCGACCATTTCGAGCTTGGATTCACCGTGCTCGCGCGGCGCATGCATCCGCGCCTCGAAACGTGGCTCGAAGCGATCCGCAAACGGTGGGGCGTGCGCAAGGTCGCTCGTCAGATCGTGGAGTGGTCCGCGGTGGAAGAGATCACTGGAACTCACATCAAAGTGAATTTCGACGCGACGTTCACGCCCGCGTTCGACTGGGAACGCTGGCTGCGGGATCACGTGATCACGAAGCTGCCGGGATCGGGTGCCGAAGAATGATGAAGGTTCATGTTGAGCTGTTGTTAGGCAAGCGCGTGCATGATCCGAACGGTCGCAACGCCGGCCGGATCCTCGAGATCATGGCCCGGAAGGACGGCGCGCACTGCTTTGTCACCGAATATCTCCTCGGCAGCGGTGGCCTGCTGACGCGGCTCGGCATCTCGTCAGCGCATCTCGTCGGCCTCCCGGTTCGGAGCGAGCCGAAGAGGATTCCGTGGCAGCAGATGGATCTGAGCGATCCCGATCACCCGCGTTTACGCGTTCCGATCGAAGAGTTGCCTTGAGGATGTGGGTTTGCGCGGTTGGATGCGGCCAGCCCTCTGGCTGGCGAGTGTGGGGCCAGCCCTCTGGCTGGCCAGCCCAGGGCTGAAGCCCGCCTTTCACCTGCAGATCGGGCTTCACCCCGTGCTTACTTTCAACAGCGCCGCGCTCTCCGCCGGGATCGTCCAGCCCTTCTCCCAACTGAAGCCCGGTTCGCTCGACCAGAGAAGTTGCCAACCTTGCGGCGCGGAGAGCAGCGGCTCGAACACGACATCGAGCCGCAATTCGGCGACGAGGTTCACGACGAGCAGGAGAGTGGTCCAGCGAAGGACGAACGGCCTTCGCTCAGCACCGCGCCGTCCGGGCGCTCACGCAAGCCGGGCTCGGCGCGCCGGAGTGTGAGCAGATCCCGATGGAACGCGACCGCTTCCGGATGCGTGTCCCATTCGCGGTGATCGAGCTTGGAGGCCTCGAATGTTGTGACGGCGTCGGGTCGCGCGACCTTGCGGCCGTCAATGGAAGGAAACGGTGATCGCGTCGTGGATGATAGACTGATCGCCGTACCTCCACATTTCGGGTCAGCAGCAACAATCGGCATCGACGGATGAACGCTGAAGAGCTGTTTCTGGCGAATCTCGGTCTGATCGACCGCATCGTGGTCTTCGTCTGCCGTCGCAATCACTACAAGGATGATGAGGCGGACGATTTCGCCGGGCACGTCCGGCTGAAGCTGATCGAGAATGACTATTCGATCCTGCGCAAGTTCGAGGGACGCAGTTCGTTTTCGACGTACCTGACCACGGTGATTCAGCGCATGTCGTTTCAGTACCGCGTGCAGATGTGGGGAAAGTGGCGTCCATCGGCGGAAGCGCAGCGGCTCGGCGATGCAGGGATCACTCTGGAACGGTTGCTGTCGCGCGACGGCTACTCATTGCACGAAGCGATCGAGTCGCTCGCCGCGCGCAAGCAGCCCGGATTCTCGCGCGCCGAACTGCAGGCGGTTTACGCGCGTCTCCCGCATCGCACGCCGCGCCCGATGCTGGTGCAGCAGACCGATGCGGCACACGAGGTGGCCTCGAAGAGCGACAGTGAGTCGGAGATTCTCCGGCGCGATCGCGAGCGCGCGGCGAAGGCGGCGGCGTGCGCGATCGATGCGGCCATCGCGCGGATGGATGCCGAGGATCAGATCATTCTGCGGATGCGGTTCTGGTCCGCGCGCCGCGTTCCCGACATCGCATCGATGCTCGGCCTCGATCAGAAAAAACTCTACAAGCGCATCGACCGCCTGCTGATCTCACTGCGCGGGGCGTTACAGGACGCGGGAATCGATCGGCGAGAGGTGGAGGACCTGATTCAAAACGGTGAGATCGATTTTGGCGGTGGAGCGGGAAATCCGGAAGTGGTGCGCTCTCAAGGGAGTGAGGATCCCGTGAGCGAGGAAGGACGGCGGTTGCGATGAGCGAGCGGATACCTCACGCCGACTTCCCCACGGATGAGACGCTGGCGGCGTTCATCGACGGAAAGCTCGAGCCGGAGATGCGGCCACGAGTGGTGGAGCACATCGCGACCTGCCCTGAGTGCTACGACGTCGTCCTCGGCGCCCAGGAACTGCGTGGCCAGGCCACGCCCGGGAACGTGGTGCCCTTTCGCCGCCCCGGACTCCGCGTAGTCGCGCTGGCGGCCGCGGCGGCCGCGGTCGTCATCGCGTTCTTCACGACGCCGATTCGCGAGCGCATTCTGCTGCACCCGAAGAGCGGTCTCGCCGCGCTAGCGGATGCCGCGCCCCCGCAGCGCAACATCGAAGGAAGGCTGAGCGGCTTTCCGTATCGGCCGATGAAGCCGGTGATGCGGGGAAAGAAAGGCGAGGACCACTCACCGGAGCGCATCAGGCTGCTGACAGTAGCCGCGCAAGTGGCAGCGGAGGCCGAGAAGAATCCGACACCAGAGAATCTTCATGCGAGTGGGATCGCACTGCTGATGCTGGGCGACAGCGACGCTGCCGTCGATGATCTCGAAAAGGCACTGCGGAAAGAAACGGGGGAGGATGAAATCGCGAAGGCGGTTCAGAAGGCGACCGACGCGGCGTTGATGAACGATCTCGCGGTTGCGCTTCGCGAGGCGGCGCCGGGCGTCGGACGCCTTCTGGCCACGGATGTCAGCGAGCGCGCGTGGACGCTTCAACCTACGTCGACGACGGCGTGGAACCGTGCGCTCGGGTTCGAAGCGATGAACGCACGAAGCGATGCGATTCGTGCTTGGAACGACTTCCTGAAGATCGAGGACCCGGGATCGAAGTGGGCCCGCGAGGCACGAAGTCACATCGTTCGGCTGTCGCAGCCTACGGACTCCGAGTTGTGGCGCCGGTTTCGTCCGAGAGCCGTCACGCTCATTGTCGAGTCCATCCGGCGGTTTCCGCAGCAAACCCGCGCGTTGATCGACGAGGACCTTTTTCCCGCGTGGGCAAACGCGGTCGTGTTGGGAGACGAACGGCGAGCGGCGAGCGAGTTAGCGATCCTCGCGAAAGCGGGTGATGAAATGAGGCGCCACTCGCGTGACTCTCTTGTCCTCGAAGAAGTGCAGACGATTCGCCGGGGGAATCCTCAGCAGAGACACGAGCTGGCGACTGCTCATCTGGCGTACGCCCACGCGCGTGGGCTCTACAAACAGGATCGGATCGATGCCGCGCTCGAGGACTACGTCCGTTCGCGCAGCACCTTCGCCGCGAACGGTGCGCCCTACGAAGAACTAGCGGTGATCGGCGTGGCCAGTTGTCACTACGTGCATGCGAGTTATGAGCGGACGATTGCCGACCTGGGGCCTGTCCGCCAGGATGCTGCCGGACACCGGAGCGCGACGGCGATGGCGGAATGGGTCACCGGGCTCGCACTGACACAACTCGGTCATCCCGTCGAGGCGTTGCGGCGCTATCGTTCGGCGCGGGAGCATTTCGAGGCAATCGGCGAGAAAGAAAATCTTGCCCTCATCGACACTCTAAGCGCCCAGGCGTATGAGTCGCTGGGACAGCTTCGTGAAGCTTGGATCGCACGATCCGAAGCACTTCGATTGGCTCAGGATGTGCCGGAGTCTCGGTTGTTCCACAACGTGATTACGGAAGCCGCCATGTCGGCCGGGCGTATTGGTGCCTTCCACGCTGCCTTGGCGTTTCTCAACACATCAGTCGACCGCGACGAACGGATCGGCGACAAGATTGGAATCGTTACCTCTCTGCGGTGGCGCGCGGCCGTGCGAGCGCTCCTGGGCAATCGCAACGGAGCAGAGGCAGACCTGCGACGTGCGCGTCAGGTTCTTCCACTGATCGAGGACGCCGGTCTACGTCGGGATGCGGCTGCAGGTCTCGATCTCGCCGACTCGATCGCTTCGGCCACCTCCGCCTCCGCGCTGCGCTCTTTGGATTCTGCCCGAGAGTATGCGACCGGCACGCACACCTACTTTCAAATCGCGGACATCACGGCGTATCGCGTGGCCCTTCTTGCGAAGCAGGAGCCCGCGCGTGCGATCCGTGAGGCGGTTGACGGCATTGACGGCCTCGAGAGCCGGCTCGACAATTCAGACGATCCTTCATTGGCGGTCTCGCCTCTCGTCTACGTGCCGTTGCGCCGCTTATACGACGCCGCGCTTCGGTTGGCGGTCGATCGCGGCGATGCTGTGCAGGCGTTCGAGCTCTCGCAACGTGCACGCGCATGCACGCTTCGATTCAACGGCCGGCCGTCGACGTTCAAGGCCGGCGCATCAGCTTGGACGAAGATGCCAGAAGGGACCGCGCTGCTTTCCTATCTCGTTTTAGACCGCGACTTGCTCTCCTGGAGCGTATCGCGCGGCCGGTTGCGGATGAACATCGCGCGAGGCGTGGCGCCGCGAGTCCGGCTCGAGATTGCCGCGCTACGGGAGGCGATTGCCCATGAGGACAACCGAGCGCTCGTGGATGCGCAACGGTTGTACGAGGTCCTCATCCGTCCCCACGAAGAGCAATTGCTTTTCAATGAGCGTCTGCAGATTCTTGCCGACGCAGAGCTCTGGAATGTGCCGTTCGCGTTCCTTCGTGCCCATAGTACGGATCCGTTCCTGGTCGAAAAATACGAGCTTGCGATCTCCGCGACCGCCGATGCGTCGGGGGATGCGCCGCCTTCGGGGGGACAACGACCATCCGTCGTCATCTTCGGCGATGCGGCGGGCGGCCGCGATTGGACCAAACTCGTCGGGGCCGGCCACGAGGTCCGGTCTGTGGCGAAGGAATTCAATGACATTCATGTGATGAGCTCGAGCGCCTCCCTGGCGATGGTCGCGGGCGAATGCGAGCGCGCGGACATCATTCACTTCGCGGGGCATGCCGAGCAGGTCCCTGATCGCCCGAACCTTTCGAGCCTGGTCATCGGAGCCGGCGACGACGGCACCCGCTTGTCCGCCGGTGACATCCGGCGGCTGCGACTGAGACGGCACCCAAGCGTCGTGCTGGCAGCGTGCAGCACCGCCACGAGCACTTCCGGCCATTTCGAATCGATCGGCACCCTGGCGGACGCCTTCGCGTACGCGGGAGCGCGCACCGTCATCGGAACGTTGTGGGACGTTGTCGACGGCGACGCTGCTGACTTCTTCGAGCTGTACTACGTCGAGCTTCATCGCTCGAGCACGCCCTCCGCGGCTTTGCGGGCGGCACAGCGCGCGTGGATCAGAGAGAACCGCAGCGCCGGAGTATGGGCCGCGGTCGAATGTCTTTCATCGAGAATTTTCGTTTCATAAAAAAGGAGGAGCGATGCCCAAGCTGGAGTTGGTCTTCACGGGGATGGTGGCGTTCAAACCCAGGTATCAATCGAAACCCGTCAGAGCGGTGACGTTCGTGATGCTCGAACTGCAACATGCGCGGCGATCCGTCAACGACGCGAGCAAGCGGATCCCGAAGCACTATCCCTTCGTTGCAACACACAAGGACAACCTGTCGAGCCGGCCGACGCGCGACGTCGATTTCACCCCCAATGGGAAGGACTATGTGGCCTGGGTGCTGGATAAAGAGCAGCTTACGCTCGCGAATGCACCGAAAAAGTCAAACGTCACCTTTGACCCGAATGTCGCGCAGAACATCATCGACAGTAAGAACATTTGCGGTCACCTCGAAATGCAGGACAAGTGGATGAAAGGCAAGGTCAAGCCAGACTCTCGCGTCGGCGCGCGTTTCATCGTGACGCAGGGATCTGCCAAGGCCACGGGCTCGCTGAGTCGTGTGGCGTTCAACCAGGGCTGCAAGAAGAAACAGGCTCCATGGACCGGGGACATTACGAACGAACTCACAGTGACCATCGATACGCAGGACTCGTACGTCGAAATCCTGTCGGAATCGCTCTGCCCGGACGAAGATCCCGGCGCGCTGAACGACATCCGCCTGGAATTTGGAACGCGAGACCGCATGCGCGTTTACGTTGGAAGCGGCTCGCTCAAGTCGATCGCTCATCTCGGTTACGAAGAGACCTCGCGCGAACGGATGGCTCTCATGCGCCCCGCCGGGTATCCCGAAGTGCACTTCGAGCTGTTCTACGACGTAGGCAGCAGCACGAAACCGCCGCTCCCGATCCCGGTCTATCAGAGCGTCAAGCATCCGGTCCCCGGCACCGATCGCTGCCCACCCAAAGCGGGATAGATGGCGTCGATTCAGCTCCAGTTCGCGCCCAGCGTTGACCCTTCGGCGATCGATGCATTACTCCGTCACGATCGCCGTCGCGAGGCCGCGCTGCCGTTCAAAGAATTGATGGCAGTCCCTGTCCTCGGCCGCGCATACGCATACCAGAAGACGTCGCTTTCCGATAGCGATCCACGTCGCCGATTCATCAATCTCGACCTCGCGCCTGGGGTCGACCCTCCCTCGACACTGGCGATGATCCGCACGCTCCCGTACGTCGCGGACGGATCACCGTTACCCCGGTTCTC
>JBBRMQ010000226.1:0-7106 GCA_038230775.1 Thermoanaerobaculia bacterium | reverse complement strand
CTCGTGGAGCCTGTTCTGGGCGTCGTTGTTCGCGGGCGTACTGTTCTTCATCGCGCACGCGGGCTACATGCTGTTCTCGGCGCATCGCAAACGGCCTTCGAGTGAAACCGACGCGCTCGAGGCGCAGTACGCGAATCTCCCCGCGAAGATTGAGCGTCACAGCCTGGCCGCGCGCCTGTTCCACTGGGTCATGGCGGCGGCGATGTTCGTGCTGCTGTTCACGGCGTTCCTGCCGATCGCCGGCGTGAAGTTCGCCTGGGTGCAGTGGCACTGGATGGCCGGCATCGTGTTGACCGCCTCCATCCTCTTCCACATCGTCCACGCCACGTTCTTCATGGATTTCTGGTCGATCTGGATTGGCCCGCGCGACATTCCGGAGCTGAAGGCTGAACTCATGCGCGAGTTCGGTCACGATGTGCCCGGCCCGAAGGACGGCAAGTATCCGCTGGGCAACCGCCTGTATCACACCGCGATCGTGCTGGCGGGCCTGGGCGCGTCAATCACCGGCATCCTGATGATTCCGCGCATTCGCACGGGACTCGTCACGCGCAACCCGTACTACCTGCTCGACGCCACCTGGGGCATCACCTACGTGACGCACGGTCTCGCCGGTGTCGGCCTCGTCGGACTGGTCATCGCCCACGTCTATTTTGCGATTCGCCCCGAGAAATGGTGGATCACCAAGGCGATGATCTTCGGCTTCATCACGCGGCGTCAGTATCTCGAGCATCACGAACCGAGCCGCTGGCCGATTGGCGGGAAGAGCACGAGCACGAGCACGAAGCCTGCGGGCCAGGCGTGAGCCAGACGGAAGTCCTGGCCGAGCTCAGCTCGCGCATCAACATCATCGAAGAGGCGTACGAGTTCATGCTCGCGTACGCCTCCCAGGGTCTCTCCACGGATCAGGGCAACGACACCGGCCGCCAGGCGCGTGAGTACCTGAAGAAGTGCGACGCGGCACTGGGCGGTCTGCCCGGCGTCGTCACGCGCTACGTCGAAGAACAGGGACTGACACCGACTGCGCCGTACGACGCGTTCGTCGCGGTCATCGAGCACGACGGGAAGCACGCGCAGGCTGCGATTCAACTCGTCCTCGCGCAGCCGGCGATCAGCTCACAGATGGTCGACAACCTCAACGCATCCATCCACCTGCGCGCGCTGCTCACCGACCTCTTCCTGATCGACGAAGTCCTCAAGTCCCATCGCGCGTAACGCGTCACGCGCACCACGTCGCTAGAGGCTTCGCCGCGCGTGCACGTAGCGCAGGCCTTCAGGCTTGCCCGCCCCCGAAAAATCGAAGCCGTATCCGCGTCCTGTCCGCGACCAGCCCACTCGGGTGCTCGGCGAAAAGCACTGATCAAGGGTTACGCCTCCGCGCCCGACCGGGCGCCCGTTCGCGGCCACCCGGCGCGCTTTCGATTCGGAAGCGCAGGCCGCGATGACGCTCGACCAAGGGCTGTTGACACGTGCCTCGGTTGACCCTACGCTGACCCCATGAAGCTGCTGGTTCCGCCAGAACTTGAAGCTAGGCTGAATCGTCTTGCCGCCGAGACCGGGCGCACTGCCGATCAGGTCGCGTTGGATCTGCTCGGCAGCTCAGTCGATCACGATGAGTGGTTCCGGCGTGAAGTCGAAAAAGGCCACATTTCAGCAAGTGAGGGTCGCCTGCTTGAACACGACGAGGTCGTCTCCCGCGTGAACGAGCGCTATCGCGGCTGATGCGGGTCCGTTGGACGAGCACGAAGGCTTTAGCGAAGCGCTCCCGACAAATCGAAAGCCGTAGCCGGGTCCTGTCCGCGACCAGCCCTTTGGGGTGCTCGGCCCAAGAACCGCGATCACGGCAGACGCCTCCGCTCCCGAGTGGGCGCCCATTCGCGGCCACCCGATCCGCTATCGACTCGAGACACGTCAATCCACGGGCGGTCGGCAGGATCGGGAGTGACAGCCATGAACTCTAGTTAGAGCGGGACGATCGGATCTACGATGGGCCGTCCGCAAACGACACCATGCCCCCGCCACATTCTCTGCCTTGGATGGAGAGCGTCGACGCGAAACTAGCCCGGGCACACGAACATCTTGGTGCCCTAGAATCCTCTGTCGCCGAATACCTGCAGAACATCAAACGCACGCTGATTCTGAAGGTCGATCCGCAGAACAACGTCAACCTGATGTACTGGGTCGATGATCCTTACCCTCCAATGCGCCTCAGCACAATACTTGGCGACTGCGTCCACAACGCGCGATCTGCACTCGACAATCTAGTCTGTGCTTTGGTCAGAATCAGCGCGCCCGCGAGTAGTTGCAGTGATGCGAAATTCCCGATACAGCTCAACGTCGCTGACTGGAACGATTCGGCGGTGGCGTTGAAAGGGATCCCTAACGAGGCTCGTAAGCTTGTGAAGAAGCTTCAACCATTCGATCGCCCCGAGCTATCGAGAGAAGTCGATCCGCTGAACATCCTGAACAAGTTAAGCAACCGCGACAAACATCGCGCAGCGCCCATGACGTCTGGGTATGTGAAGAACAGCCGATTCTTGGTTCATACCAATGACGGACGCATTCTACACGTCACCCTTGAACGTCCACTCCTAAGCGAGAGCTTTGAATCAATACCCCTGGGAATTGATCCAGCGCTCGTCCAACCAGAAGCGCGGGTTGAAGCTGTCGGCACACCGGTACTTGCCTTTCGCGAGAGTGGCCCCTGGGAGGGCCGGCCGGTTGTTGAAATCATGGCGACCTGTCTACGTTACGTCGAGGATCGTGTGGTGGACCGATTTCGAGAGTTCTTTGTCCCTCGGACGTAAGCTCAGCACATCGCGAGTCGCGAGAGTGACCAAGTCCCCGCTGTCACTGGGGTTACGCGAACAACCCTACCTGCCCACCCGTGTGCCAGAACAGCACCGTCTGGTTTTCCTTGAATTTCTGCTGACGGACGTACGCGATGAGCCCGGCCATGGCTTTCGCCGTGTACGTTGGGTCGAGAAAGATCGATTCGGTTCTCGCGGCTAACTCGATCGCTTCGCGGGATTCGTCCGTCGGAATGCCGTAGCCGTCGCCGACGAAGCGGTCGTCGACCTCGATCGCGGTGCCCTTCGACAGCTTGCCGGGATCCATCTTCAGGAGATCGGCGATACCGCTGACGATCGCGCGGATCTGGTTCTGCAACGACTGCGACGGATCGTCGGCGCTGATCCCGACGATACGCGTGTGCAGACCGAGAAGGCGGCAACCGGCGACGAGGCCGGCCTGCGTTCCGCCAGACGAAGTCGGGTGCACGATGACGTCCGGGGCGGGCATCTGCTCGACGAGCTCGGCGATCGCCAGGGCGAAGGCAAGCGCGCCAAGCGGCGTTGATGCGCCGATCGGAATCGCGAACGGCTTGCGGCCCTCGCCGCGCAGGCGCTCGGCGATCTCCATGATCATCGGCGCGCGATCTTCGCGCGAGGCGACATAGACGACTTCAGCGCCGAGCAGGTGGTCGAGGAGGGCGTTGGCGGTGAGCCGCTCCGGCGCCTCGCCGTTGGCAACGAGCACCGCGCGCAGACCCAGCTTCGCCGCTGCCGCCGCGGTCGCCCGCGCGTGGTTCGACTGGACCCCGCCCGCGGTGATCAGCGTGTCGGCGCCGTCCGCCATCGCCCGCGCCGCCACCAGCGCCAGCTTGCGGACCTTGTTTCCGCCAAATCCGAATGGGATCGCATCGTCGCGCTTGATGAACAACTGCGGTCCGCCGCCGAGCAGGTTGCGAAGCCGCGGCAGCGGTTCGACGATGGTCGGCGCCGGAATGAACGGCAGCGACGGGAAGGCGTCGAGCATCGCCCGCAATTCAGAAACGGTCACGGGACGTATAGTAAGGCAAGTCTCACCTCACATTGGAGTGACCGCATGAAACGCGTCGTCATCGTGCTCGCCCTGGCCCTTGTCGTAGGGCACGGCGTTAATGCCGTGCCTCTACAAACGCCAACTCCGCAGCCGACGCCGCTGCAGCGGCTGGAGGCGTCCATCCAGCGGACCACGCGCAGCATCAACGCGACGTGGGGCATCTACGTGAAGTCGCTCGAAACCGGCGAGGTGATCGCGATCGACGCCGATCGTCAGATGGAAACGATGAGCACGATCAAGATTCCGCTGATGATCGAAGTGCTGGAGCAGGTGAAGGCCGGCAAGTTCAGGCTGACGGACAAGTACACCTTCGTCCAGGCCGATTCACAACCCGGAACCGGCACGATTCAGCGGCTCGACTACGGCGCGGTGATGACGGTGAAGGATCTGATCACGATGATGATCATCGTCTCGGACAACACCGCCACCGAAGTGCTCTACCGCATGGTCGGCGGAACCGAGGCGGTCAACGCGCGCATGCAAACACTGGGGCTGAAGACCACCCGGGCGATGAACGTGCCGTCGAAGTGGTTCCCGGCGCAGCGCTCGGCGCCGACAACCGAGCAGTTCTACCGCGAGGGCAAGTCGCCGTTCGGTTTCTCGACGCCGCGGGAGATGGGCACGCTGCTCGAAATGATGGAGCGCGGCACGCTGGTCGATAAACCATCGTCTGATCTGATGCTGCGGATCATGCGCGGCCAGCTCTACCGGACACGGATTCCCCGCTATGTCACCGGCTACACGATCCCGCACAAGACCGGCGACTTCCTGCCGTTTGTTGGAGACGATGTCGGCGTACTTGAGGCTCCAGGGAAGACGATCGTGCTCACCGTCTTCACCGGCAATCATTTCGGATCGGGCGAGGCGCTCGAGAACGCGATCGGCCTCGTCGCCAGAGATGTCGCGGACTATTTTTCGTTCCGGCCGTAATCCGCGGTCCACAATCCGCGATCCGCAATTCTGCTAGGCTGGAGAAATGGCGTCCTATCTCGACGGTGTCCCGCTCTCCGGCATCACGCGCATCCGCGACATGATGTACTCCGTCGCCGATCCGTATCGCCTCGATCAGGGCGACGTGAGTTTCGACGCGCCGGACACGGTGAAGTCGGCGATGACCCGCGCGATTGCGGATAACCATTCGCATTACGTGCAGACCACCGGCATCCCGCGCCTGCGCGAACTGATTGCCGCGAAGCTGCACAACACCAATGGCATCCCGGTGAGCGACGTGGAGGATGTGCTGGTCACGAACGGCGGAATCCACGCGCTCTACATCATCTGCATGGCGTTGCTCGAGCCTGGCGACGAGGTGCTGATTCCGGATCCGGCGTGGCCGCCGGCGGCCGGCAACGTCCTCGCGGCCCAGGGCGTCCCGGTCGGCTACCAGCTGCATGAGGCGGACGGCTGGCAGCCGCGGCTTGACGAGGTCGAATCGAAAATCACCGCGAAGACGCGCGTCCTCTATCTGAATTCGCCCAGCAACCCGACCGGCGGTGTCCTGACTCGCGCGCACATCGAACGGCTGGCGGCGATCGCGCAGAAGCACGATCTGTGGGTGATCTCTGACGAAGCCTACGAGGACGTGGTGTTCGACGGCGAGCACGTCAGCATCGCGTCATTACCAGGGATGTACGAGCGCACGATTCCGCTGTACACGTTCAGCAAGTCGTACGCGATGACCGGGCTGCGGCTGGGATACGTCGCAATTCACGACACGACGATTCGCGAGCGCGCAAAGAAGCTACTGTTCTACACCGCGAGCAACATCGCGTCGGTTGTGCAGTACGGCGGCATCGGTGCGCTGGAGGGATCGCAGGACTGCATCGAGACGTTCCGCACCGAGCTGCGCGCCAGGCGCGATCTGTTCTACGCCGGAATCAAGGACGTGGCCGGCGGCGTCTTCTCGGGTCAGCCGCCAGCCGGCGCGTTCTACGCGTTTCTGAAGATCGATCCATCGTGGCGTGATGGCGATAAGTCAACGGCGTCGGTGTCGTGGCGGATGATCGAGTATCTGATAGCGAACGCACGGATCGGATCGGTGCCGGGTGTGGACTTTGGCGCGAACGGGGAAGGCTACGTCCGCTTCTGCTTCGCGCGCGATCGGAAAGAGTTGACCGGTGCGCTCGAATCAATGGCGCGGTTGTTCGTCTGAAATCCGCAAGCTGCAATCCACGATCCGCAATTCGTGATCACTTCACGTGCCGTCCGCCGTCGATGCGAATCGTTTCGCCGGTAATGAAGTCGCTGTCCAGCAGAGCCAGCACGCCCTTCGCGATCTCCAGTTCTCCGCCCCACCGGCCCAACGGCGTCACATTCTCCACCGCCGTTGATTCATCGTCTGTCGTGTCCGGCGCCGCGAGGATCGGCCCAGGCGCGATCGCGTTGACGAGGATGTTGTCGGCCGCGAGCTCGAGCGCCAGCGCTTCAGTGAGGGCGATGATGCCGGCCTTGGCCACGTAATACGGCACCCAACCGGAGTATCGCGGCCGCCCGCTCTTCGCGGTCCAGTCGCTGAAGTTGATGATCCGTCCGCCGCCCTGGGCGCGCATCTGCGGCGCCGCCGCGTGCGCGCAGAGGAACGCGCCGCGCAGATCGACGTTGAGGTTGGCGTCCCAATCGGCAGTCGTGAGATCGGCGAACGGCTTTCTCACGTAGACCGACGCCATGTTGATCAGAATGTCGAGGCGGCCAAGATCGGCGACCACCGACTGCACCAGCGTCGCGGCGGCGGTGGGCTGCGAGAGATCCGCGGCAAAGGTCGAGGCGCGGCGTCCGGCCGCGCGCACCAGATCAGCAGCCTGCTCCGCTTCGACCTTCGAGTGCGCGTAGCTGAGGGCCACGTCCACACCCCGAGAGGCAAGCTCGCGCGCGACGACAAGCCCAATGCGCTTGCCGCCGGTGATGAGAGCGACCGTGTTTGTGAGAATCACCAGGGCAGGCTGGGCGACGAAGGCACAAAGACACGAAGAAGATTAGTCTTCCCGACTGTCCCCTTCGTGCCTTCGTGTCTTCGTGGCAAACGTCGTGACTAGTAGCTGAATGTACCGAAGAACGCCGATCGCTTGTTCGGGTCGCTCCACTTCGTGCCGAGCGCGGAGCCGGTGAACAGGTGCTGATTCGCCACGCCCACCGCTGCATCGTCGCTCGTCGCCAGCGGGTGGAACCACAGCATTGCGCCGCAGGTCGGGTCGTGGGTCAGGTGCTTGTTGACGTCGAGCGCGACCGGG
>JBBRMQ010000225.1:0-7179 GCA_038230775.1 Thermoanaerobaculia bacterium | reverse complement strand
CGTACATCAACGCGGGTACGATCAGAATGCCGCCGCCGATCCCGAAGAAGCCGGAGAGCACGCCGGCCGCGGCGCCGATTCCGATCAACATCCAGAGCGAAGGAGATGAGTTCAATTCGCGGTTCTCCTGATTGCCGGCGTTTGCAAGATCGTCGTGTCGAGCTCGACGCAACTCCGGTAGTCTATTCCAGCATGCTGCGCCGCTTCTTTCCAGCCGCTTTCTACGCCGCCATGGCGGCCGCGTTGCTGGCCTGTGGGGCGCGAGGCGGTGCGATCGGGAAGGGCGGCGGCGCCGTCATCATCATCTCGATCGACACGCTCCGATCGGACCATCTGCCAGCGTACGGTTACACGAAGATCGAGACGCCTGCCATCGATGAGTTTCGACGCGATGCGATTCTTTACGAGCGTGCGTACTCGCACTGTCCGCTGACGCTCGTCTCGCACGCCAGCGTGTTCACGGGTCTCCTGCCGGCCGAACACGGCATCCGCGACAACACCGGCTATGACCTGCGCAAGGACGTGCCCACACTGGCGGAGTTGATGAAGTCGAAGGGCTATGCCACCGGCGGCGCGGTCTCGGCGATCGTTCTTCGCGGCGAGACGGGCATCCGGCGGGGATTTGATTTCTGGGACGACGACATCGGGATCGATCCGAACTTTCTCAGCATGGGACGCGCGCAGCGCAAAGGCGACGAGACCCGCGAAATTGCGCAGACGTGGATCGCCGCCCATGAGTCAAAGCCGGCGTTCTTCTTCATGCATCTCTATGAGCCGCATACTCCGTATGAACCCCCGGAACCGTTTCGAAGCCGGTACGGCATGTCGTACGACGGCGATGTGGCCGCCGCCGATGCCGTCGTCGGCCGGTTCGTCGAGTTCCTGAAACGCGAGAACATCTACGACCGCGCCACCATCATCCTCATGTCGGACCACGGCGAGGGCCTTGGTGATCACGGAGAAGATGAACACGGGATCCTCCTCTATCGCGAGGCGTTGCAAGTGCCGCTCATGGTGAAGCTGCCGGGTGGACGCGACCACGGCAAGAGCGTTGCCGCACCGGTGCAGTTGATCGATATCTATCCCACCATCGCCGAGGCGTTTGGCGTCGCGGGGAAGCATGAGGGGCGATCGCTCCTCGCGGATCTGCCGGACGATCGAAAAATCTACAGCGAGACCTACTACCCGCGCTTTCACTTCGGATGGAGCGATCTTCATTCGCTCATTGCTGGCAGCAACCATTACATCCTTTCTCCGCGCCCCGAGCTTTTCGATCTCTCCCACGACCGCGCCGAGAAAACGAACACACTGGAGAGCAACCGGCGCACATACGCCGCGCTGCGCGACGCCATCACGCCGTATCTGAAACAGGCGGAAGCGCCGAAAGCCGTCAGCGACGAGCAGGCGAAACAACTGGCGGCACTCGGATACGTCGGTTCGACCGTGTCGACGGCGCCCGGCGTCGTGCTTCCCGATCCGAAGGACAACATCGCGAGCTCGGGCCGCATCAAGTCGGCGATGCTGGAGTTCCAGGACAAGCACTATGACGAGGCGACGGTTCAGTTCCGCGCGTTGCTCCACGACAACCCGAACATGCTCGACATCTGGGGCATGTACGCGCAGGCGCTGGCCAGGATCGGGAAATACGACGAAGCAATTGCGGCCGCACAGGAAGGGCTGAAGATCGCGCCGACGGCGACCAACCTCGCGCTGCTGATCAGCCACGTCGGTCTGGAGCACGGCCATCCCGATCTTGCGGAGAAGCATGCGAAACTGCTTCTCACGGAAGCGCCGTCCGAGGCGCACAACATCCTGGCCCAGGCGGCGTTGATGCGACACGATTATGCGACTGCGACCCGCGAAGCAAACGCCATGTCAGGCGGCAAGCGTGACCGTCCATTCGCGCTCATGCTCCTCGGCCGCATCGACATGGATCAGGGAAAGCTCGTCGAAGGGCTGGCCAGTTTGAACGAAGCGCTGTCCATCAACGAGGCAAAGAAGCGGCCGGCGCCTCCGAAACTGCAGTATTTCCGAGGGGACGCGCTGGCGAGACTCGGCCGCACCGCGGAGGCAGAGGAATCGTTCCGCAAGGAGATCGCGGCCTTTCCGGCGGATCCGCAGCCGTACAAGAACCTGATCCTGCTCTATGTGACGGAAGGAAAAACCGACGACGCGACGCAGCTGATCTTCTCGCTGGAGAAGTCGGCGCCCACACCTCCGTCCTACGTCGCGATCAGCGAGACGCTGAAGATCGTGGGGGACCGCAACGGCTCGCGCTTCTGGGCACTGCGCGGGCTGAAGAAGTATCCTGACGACCGTCAGCTCCAGGCGTTGATGCGCGGATGACCGGTGCAGATGGATCCTGTGTGTGGACCGGCTTCAGCCGGTCGATTGGCCGACTGAAGCCGGCACTCACACTCATGCTCGTGCTCGCCGCGTGCGCGAAGCCGGAGCACGTCGCGAGCAGCGAAAAACCGCGCGACATCATTCTGTTGACGATCGATACCGTGCGTGCCGATTCGGTGGGATTCGCCGGCAACGCGCGCGTGAAGACGCCTTTCCTCGATCGCCTCGCTTCGGACGGGGTCGTATTCACGAACGCGCACGCCCACAACGTCGTGACGCTGCCCTCGCACGTCAACATCCTCACGGGGTTGTATCCGTACCAGCACGGCGTTCGCGACAACGCCGGATTCAAGCTCGATGCATCGCATCCAACAGTCGCGACGTTGCTCAAGAGCGCGGGCTATGCGACCGGTGCGTTCGTCGGCGCGTTTCCGCTCGACGCGCGCTTCGGTCTCAATCAAGGCTTCGACACTTACGATGACAACTACGGTAAAGGTGCGGCGACGCTGGACTTCGTCATCCAGGAACGTCCGGCGACGGCGGTTCTCGATGCCGCCGCGCGCTGGTGGCAGGCCAACGCCGGGAAGAAACGCTTCATGTGGGTGCATCTGTACGATCCCCATGCGCCATATCAGCCGCCCGCGCCCTTCGCATCGCAATATGCGGACGACCCGTACCTCGGCGAGATTGCCGCGGTCGACGACGCGTTAGGCAAGCAGCTCGCGCCTCTCCTCGGCGACGACACCCTCGTCGTCGTCACGGCGGATCACGGCGAGGCCCGCGGCGATCACGGCGAGCTCACGCACGGACTGTTCGCGTACGAAGCGACGCTGCACATCCCTCTTCTCGTACGGCAGAAATCGAGAGTGGAGCATCGCGTCGACAACGATTACGTTCGTCACATCGACATCACGCCGACGATTCTAGAGGCTGCCGGAGTGGCGAAGCCCGCGCCTCTTCAGGGCTGCTCGCTGCTCGCCGCCCGCTGCTCGCAAGACTCGTATTTCGAGTCGCTGTCGACGAGCATCAACCGCGGCTGGGCGCCGCTCACCGGCGTCATTCACGAGCGCGAGAAGTACATCGATCTTCCGGTTGCGGAGCTCTACGATCTGCCGGCGGACCCGCATGAAACGAAGAATCTGCGTGTGGAACGCCGCCGAGACGTCGAGGCTGCGCGGCGCATCCTGGCCTCCTTCCAGTCGGACGTGAAGGTCTCGCGCAACGTCTCGTCTGAAGAGGCGGCGAAGCTGCGCAGCCTCGGATACATTTCCGGGGGCGCGAATTCGAAATCGTCCTACACCGAAGCGGACGACCCGAAGAATCTCGTTGCCATCGACAACAAGATGCACCAGGTCATCGAGGCCTACGAACGCCATGAGAATGCGAAGGCGCTGAAGCTGGCGAAGGAAGTCGTGGCCTCGCGTCCGCAGATGGCCGCGGGCCGCGAGCTGCTCGCATTCGTTCTGCAGCAGAGCGAGCAAGTTCCGGACGCGATCGAAAACCTGCGCGCCGCCATCAAGAGTGGCGGCGAGACGCAATCCATGCGCGTGCAACTCGGGCTCTTGCTCACGGAGCAGGGTAAGACCGCGGAAGCGGTGCAGGTTCTCGCTCCGCTTGCACAGTCCGATGATCCCGATGCGCTCAACGCGTACGGAATCGCTCTGGCGGACGAAGGGAAGCTGGAGGCGGCCGCTCAGCAGTTTCAGCGTGTTCTGCAGGCGGACGCGAACAATGCGCCGGCTCTGCAGAACCTCGGCGTCGTCGCGCTGCGCAAGGATGACGTGCAGGGCGCGCAGCGGTTCCTCACACGCGGGCTGGAGCTCAATCCGCGCCTTCCGCTCGCGTTGAACACGCTGGGCGTGGTCTTCGCGCGGGAGGGAGATTTCGCGCGTGCGGTCGAGGCGTGGAACCGGGCGGTGGCGATCGACCCCCGGCAATACGACGCGCTTTACAACATCGGCCTGGTCGAAGTCCGCGCAGGCCACGCCGCGGAGGCACGGAAGGCGCTCGGACAATTCGTGGCAACCGCGCCGAAGGAACGCTACGGAGCGGACATCGCCGCTGCGAGGCAGGTATTGCAGGGGATCCCGTAAGCGGCCCCTCACCCGGCCTTCGGCCACCCTCTCCCCGCCTGCCGCGGGGCGAGGGAAAACAATGTGGCCTTCTCCCCGCGTGCGGGGAGAAGGTGCGCGAAGCGCGGATGAGGGGCGGCTATACTTCGCAGAGAGTGCAGCGCGATCTTTCCGGCTTCGAAGAACGAATCGGATACACGTTCCAGAATCGCGATCTCCTCGCGCGCGCGCTCACGCACAAGTCCTACTCGCACGAGGCGCGGCAGAACGACATCCGCGACAACGAGACCTTCGAATTCCTCGGCGACTCGGTTCTCGGCTTCGTCGTTGGCGATCTGCTCTTCCGACGCTTCCCGACGCTCGACGAGGGCGCGCTCTCGAAGATCAAGGCTTATCTGGTCAGCGCGAACAGCCTGGCGGAGAAAGCTCGCGAATTCGGCATGGGCGAGGTGATCTACCTCGGGGTGGGAGAGGAAAAGTCCGGAGGGCGCAAGAAGGAATCGCTGCTCGCCAATCTGTTCGAGGCGATGATCGCGGGGGTCTATCTCGACGGCGGCGTCGATCCGGCGCGCGCGCTCATCGAACGCTCGTTCGTCAACGATCTGGAGACCATCGATGCAGACGATCTTCTGTTCCAGGATTACAAGACCGCGCTGCAGGAGCTGGCGCAGGGCAAGGGTTTGCCACTGCCGGAGTACAACGTGGTCGACGAGGTGGGTCCGGATCACGACAAGCGTTTTATCGTCGACGTGAAGATCGGATCGGAGATTTCGCGCGGCGAGGGATCGTCGAAGAAAGAGGCGCAGCAGCAGGCGGCCAAACATGCACTCGCGTCCTTCCAGGCCTAGCGAGGAACCGGTGCGGGAGGGCGGCGCGAAGCACACTCGTCGTACCGCCCGCCCACACCGGTTCCTCGCTACGCTCGGAATGACATTGCTGTGTGTTCTTACGGCGCACTCGCAGACCAACCGCAATGTCGATCTCGATCGCCTCCGCGGCGAGATCGCGAATCTGCGGGGGCGGCTCACCGCTCTGCACTCGCAGGCCCAGACTGCGCAGCGCGATCTGGAGGAAGTGGATCTCGAGCTCGGCATTCGCGCACGGGAGCTCGACGTCGCGATCCGGATGGAGAACGAGCTCGAAACGCAGCAGAAGATCATCGAGCAGCAGATCGCCGGGCTCGCGCCGCAGATCGATCAGCAGAAGCGGTTCCTGCGTCATCGACTTTCCGCTCTGTACCGGCTCGGAGGATTGAGCTACGTGAAGCTGCTGCTGTCGATCGACGACCGCCGCGATCCGATCGAGGCGATGTCGATGCTCACGTACCTCGTCTCACGCGACTCGCGCGCCATCACGCGATTCGAAGCGTCGCGCCAACAGTTGCGCGCGCGTTACGCCGACCTCGCGGACCGCCAGCGCCGGATCGGCGAGATCAAGCGCATCGTCGAGCAGCGCCGCGCGGAGGTCGCCGCCGCGCACGCGGAAAAGACGCGGATGCTCGCGTCGCTCCAGCAGCAGGGCTCGCAGGGCGAACGCCAGCTTGCCGATCTCGAGGAGAAGGCCAAGCGGCTCGAGCGCCTGATCGACACCCTTTCGCGTCAGCAGGCGGGGCTGGCATCGCCGACCGACATCCACGCGGTCCAGGGCGCTCTCGGCTGGCCCGTCGCTGGAAAGGTCATCGAGCACTTCGGGCGCCTCAAAGATCCGAAGTTCGCGACGGTGACCTTCAACAACGGCGTGAAGATCGCGGCCCAGGCCGGGGCGGACGTCCATGCGGTGTTTGGTGGAACAGTTCTGTTTTCGCAGTGGTTCAAGGGATACGGTAATCTGATCATCGTGGATCACGGGAATCACGTCGTATCGCTCTACGGGAACCTGAAATCGCCAGCAGTCGCCCCCGGCGACCGCGTCAATGCTGGACAGGCCATTGCAGGGGTAGGCGAGTCGGAGGATGCGCAGCTCGGCTACCTCTACTTCGAGATCCGTCAGGACAACAAGCCCGAGGATCCGCAGAAATGGTTGCGATGATGACGAAGAAAAAAGTCGCGTTCCTGTCCATCTCCGTTGCGCTCCTGCTGTCGCTCGTCGGCGGCGCGGTGTTCGGACAGGCCACCCAGAAAAACAGCGTCTTCCGTTATCTCAGCATCTTCACGGAAGTGTTCGATCTCGTCCGCAACAACTACGTCGAGAACGTCTCGTCCGATCAGCTGATGGATGGCGCCTTCTCCGGCGTGACGGACGCCGTCGATGAGTTCAGCTATTACGTCCCGCCAGCCCAGATGGCGGCGTACAAGAATTTCGTCGACGTCGAGGACAACGGCATCGGCCTCGTGGTCACCAGACGATTCGGATACGCGTACGTCATCGCGGCGGTTCCCGGATCGCCGGCAGCGAAGGCCGGGATCGAGCGCGGCGACTTCATCGAGAAGGTCAACGGGCAGGCGACACAGAAGCTGGCGGTGTGGCAGGTTCGTAACGCCCTTCGTGCGCCGAAGGTCCAGGTGCAGGTGGTGCGCGGCGGGCAGACGAAGCGAGCCGCGTTCTCGATCGAGCAGCAGACGTTCCACCCGATCGCCCTCACGACGCAGCAGTTCGGCAATGTGGCGTACATCAAGGTTCCCTACTTCGAGAAGGGCACCGCCGCCCAGTTGAAGACGGCGCTCGACAACGTTCGCAAGAACAACATGCGCAAGCTGATCATCGACCTGCGCGGCAACGCCGGCGGCGATGTGGACGAAGCGATCACCGCGGCCGACGAACT
>JBBRMQ010000224.1:0-7199 GCA_038230775.1 Thermoanaerobaculia bacterium | reverse complement strand
TTCTCCCCGCGTGCGGGGAGAAGGTGCCCGAAGGGCGGAGGAGGGGCAGTTAGGTCGGCCGCCGCCCGAGAACGCGCCACCATGCGTATGCCGGTAGGCCTGCCGCGAGAATTGCCAGGCCGATCGCACTGTCGGCCGGTGCGCGCGCGATCGTGCTGATCACTACCGCCCAGCACGCGATCGTGAAGAGTCCGGTCGTCACCGGATGGCCCGGCGCGCGGAAGCCCGTCGAGGGCATGCGTCTCCGGAAGATGAACAACGCGAGGCCGGTCAGTCCGAAGAAGATGAAGTCGACCGATACGACGTAGCTCAGGATCTGCTCGTAGGTTCCGGAGACGGTGATGATGATGGCGATCAATCCCTGCAACGCGATGGCGACCACCGGAACCTGCGTCTTCGGATGAATCCACGACACGGAGCGGAAGAACACGCGATCGGTGGCCATCGCGTAATACACGCGGGGCGCGGTGAGCATGCTCTGGCTGAGAAAGCCGAGCGTCGAGATCGCGATGCCGACCGCGATAAATGTTGCGCCGCGCTGGCCGAGGGCGCTGCGCATCACCGCGGACGCGGGTGTGGTGGTCTGCGCCAGTCCGCCCGCGCCTAACACGCGCAGGCAGACCACGTTCACCAGCACGTACACCGTCGCCACGCCCGCCACGCCGAAAAGCAATCCGGTGACGAGGTCGCGTTGGGGCCGGCGCATCTCCCCCGAGATGAACGTCGAGGTCTGCCAGCCGCCGTAGGCGAACATCACCGGCGTCATCGCCGCACCGAAGGCGAGCAGTGTGGTGTGCGTGGAGACATCCCCGGCGACCGGCGAGCCTCGACCGGTAAATCCGACAACGATCAGCGCTCCGATCGCGGCCAGCTTCAGGATCATGAGCGCGTTTTGTGTATTGCTACCGCTGCGCACGCCGAAACAGTTGATGATCGTCAGGATGAGAAGCGCCACCGTTGCCACCAGCCAGTCGGGCAACGCCATCCCGGTCAGCTCGACGAGATATTTCGCGAACGTCGTCGCCACCGCGGCCATCCCGCCGCTCTGGATCACGAGCAGCAGAGCCCAGCCGTACAGGAAGGCGACGGATGGATGGTACGCATCGCGCAGGTACGCGTATTGACCGCCGACTTCGGGCCGCAACGCGGCGAGCTCTCCGTAGACGAACGCCCCGAATAGGGCGATCACTCCGCCTGCAACCCATGCTGCGATGATCGATGCCGGGGAATGCAACTGGCGGGCGACGACGTAAGGATTGATGAAAATGCCTGAGCCAATGATGCCGCCCATCACGATCATCGTCGCGTCGAAGGGGCCGAGGCGGCGCGCGAGAGCGGGCACGGCGCGAGTGTATACTGCACAACTCCCACTGCACTCATGAACCCCTCTCTTCGACCCGAGGATCGTCGTCGGTTCGGACGGATCCATTTCGAGACGCCGCTGGACGCGCGCCTCGGAGACTCGCGCGTGGGCATCCTCGACCTCGCCCTCAATGGCGCCCGCGTCTCCTCGGAAGCGCGCTTCAAGCCGGCATCGGACATCGAGCTGAAGTTCCAGTCCGAAGCGGGGGAGGTCGACGCGATGTGTCGCGTGATCCGATGCACCCTCGCGCAGTTCGCGCGCACCGCCGCCGACAAGAGCGTCTATCAGACCGGTCTCCTGATCGTCGAGACGGTCGGGGACTCGGATCGGATCATTCGCGAGGTCATCGCGCTGCGCGTCATCCGCGCCCTCGAGGAGCAGAAGGCGAACGCGCGCGGCATTCCGCCGATCAAAGAGCTCCTCCACGAGCATACGAGCGATCGATACCGCAACTGCGAGCTGCTGGACGGAAAATGGCGACGCACCGAGACGGCGGCCCCCGATCCGCCGCTCGATGGATTCGCGATTGCGGCCGATGTACCGATGCACTACGTCGATCTGCTTTGCGAGACCTATCAGCGCAGCGACGAAGAAGGCCGGCGGCTGACGAGAATGCTGGCGCAGCTCAGCGTCACAAAAGGCGAGGGCGTTCCGACGCGGAGGTACTTACCGTGAGCTGGGTTGCTGGGAAGCTCGTAGGCATAAAAACCAGAATGCAGAATGCAGAATGCAGAATGTTGAAAGATTCTGCATTCTGCCTTCTACCTTCTACCTTCAGCATTCTGCATTCTGCATTCTGCCTTCGGCTCCGAGGATCTCGACAGTTCGAGCCTTTCTCGCTTCCCAGCTCCGTCGAGGCGCGATTGATCGAGCTGATCGACGTGCTCGATCCGTTGACCGCGGAGCCGACCGGAGTCACCAAGCCCAAACCGGACGTGCATCGCGACGGCGACTGGCATCGCGCGGCGCACGTGTGGATCGCCGGCAGCGACGGCCGCATCCTCATCCAGCAGCGGTCGTTCGAGAAAGAGAACTTTCCCGGCCTCTGGGATGTCTCCTGTGCGGGACACATCAGCGCCGGAGAGACTGCCATCGAAGGCGCGATCCGGGAGACCGAGGAGGAGTTGGGTTTGCGGGTGGAGGCGGCAGAGCTTGATCGCGTCGGCGTCACCCGCGAAACGCACGTCCTTCACGACGGCCGATACACGGACAATGAGGTGCATGAGGTCTTCCTGCTGCGCCGCGACGTCGACCCCCAATCGCTCCGGCTGCAGCCCGGCGAGGTCCAGGATGCGAGGCTGGTCACGCCCGCTGAGTTGCGCGTCCTGATCGATCGCGGGGAGATGGTCGACCACCGGCACGAGTACGCGCTTCTTTTCGCGCTGCTTTAGCCCAGATCGGGGAAACTTTGTTCGCAGAATCCCGTTCATAATGGGCACCAATGAAGCGTCCAAAGAAGAAACTCGTCCTTTTGATCGGTCTGGCACTGATCATCGTGATCACGCTGGTGTCGATGATCGCCGCCAAAAAGCGCGAAAAGCCGACGTTCGTCACGACGGATAAGGCTTTCCGCAAGAACATCACCCAGCTGGTGACCTCTACCGGAAAGATCCAGCCCGAAATCGAGGTCAAGATCGCGCCGGAAGTCTCGGGCGAGATCGTGGCTATGCCGGTCAAGGAAGGACAGCTCGTCCATAAAGGGCAGCTCGTGCTCCGCATCAAGCCCGACGCGATTCAGGCGCAAGTCGAGTCGCAGCGGGCGGCGTTAAATTCGGCGCGCTCGGCGACGGGACAGAACCGGGCGCAGGTGGAAAAAGCACAGAACGACTACGAGCGGGCGAAGAGCCTCTTCGAGAAGGGGCTGATGTCCGGCGCCGACTGGAAAAACGCCCAGACGCTGTACGACGTGGCCAAGTCGGCGCTGCAGGCCTCGCAGTTCGACGCGCAGCGCGCGGAGGGTGCGCTGCGGCAGATCAACGACGCGTTGTCGAAGACCTCGATCTACGCGCCGTCCGACGGCACGATCAGCTCGCTGACCAGCCGGCTCGGTGAGCGCGTGGTGGGCACGAGCCAGTTCGCGGGCACCGAGGTGATGCGGATCGCCAATCTGTCGAACATGGAAGCCCGCGTCAACGTCAACGAGAACGACATCGTGAACGTCAAGATCGGCGACCAGGCGCGCATCAACATCGACGCCTATCCCGACAAGCCGGTTCGCGGATACGTTCGCGAGATCGCCAGCACCGCCTCGACGAAGAACGCCGGCTCGCAGGAAGAAGTCACGAACTTCGAAGTCAAGATCAGCATTCCCAATCCCGGCGTCACGCTGCGTCCCGGCATGAGCGCCACCGCCGACATCGAGAGTGCCACCGTTCCGAACGCCGTGGTCGTGCCGATCCAGGCCGTCACCGTGCGTGAGACCGGTTCCAAGCTGTCGCCCGAGGAGCAGGAGAAGCAGCGCGCTTCCGGCAGCGCGGGGGCCGACAACCGCGCCGACGTCACGAACGAAGCGCTCGAGAAGCAGAAGGCGCGCGAGCAGCGCGACAAGCTGCAGCGCGTCGTCTTCATCAAGAACGGCGACAAGGTCAAGATGCAGAAGGTGGAGACCGGCATCGCCGACACCACGTACATCGAGATCAAGAGCGGCATCAAGCAGGGCGACGAAATCGTCTCCGGCAGCTACACCGTCATCTCGCGCAAGTTGAAGGACGGGATGAAGGTGGCGATCGAGAAACAGGCGAAAGCAAGCTCTTAACTCGAAGCGCTGAGAGCCGCCGAAGAGAGCGAAGAAATGCGCGACATCCTCATCGAGATCCTGGAGTCCTTCCGCATCGCGTTCAACGTGATCTGGGCGCACAAGATGCGCTCCATGCTCACGGCGCTCGGCGTCATCATCGGCATCGTCGCGGTCACGCTCATGGGATCCGCGATCGCGGGCATCCAGACCGGATTCGATCGCAGCCTCGCGGTCATCGGGGACGACGTTCTCTACGTCGAGAAGTGGCCCTGGCATCACGTCGATGACTGGTGGAACTACCGCAACCGCCGGAAGATGCTGCCGGCATACGCGGGGGATCTGAACCGGATCATTGCCGCGACGCCGAACTCGAAGCTGGTGGTGGCCGTTCCGACGATGAACACCGTTCGGAAAGTGAAGTATGGGGACAATCAGGTCAGCGGCATCTTCACGCAGGGCACCAACGAGGATTTCCTGCAGACGTCGACGAGCACGTTCAAAGAAGGACGTTTCTTCACCGAGACCGAGGCGCGCGGCGGCCAGAACGTCGTTGTCCTCGGCTTCGACGTGGCCGAGGCGCTGTTTCCGAATCAGACTCCGCTGGGAAAGACGGTGAGCATCGACGGCAACCCGTACCGCGTCGTCGGCGTCTGGGGCAAGATGGGCACCTTCCTCGGCCTGTTCAGCTTCGACAACTACGCGTGCGTCCCGATGAACGCCTTCATGAAGACGTTCAGCTCGCGGCTCGATACATCCATCCGCGTGAAAGTCAAAGACAAGACGCACATGGAAGCGGCGAAGGACGAGCTCACCGGCTCGATGCGCCGCGTGCGAGGACTCACTCCGGAGTTGATCGATGACTTTTCGATCAACGAGCAGTCGGCGCTGCGCTCCACGCTCGATCCGATCAAGAGCGGCATCGCGGTGGCAGGGCTGTTCGTCACCGGACTGGCATTGTTCGTCGGCGCGATCGGCATCATGAACATCACCTACGTCAGCGTGAAGGAACGCACGCGCGAGATCGGCACGCGAAAGGCCGTCGGCGCACGGCGCCGGACGATCCTGTTGCAGTTCCTGGTGGAAGCGGTGTGCATCTGCCTCGTCGGCGGAGGCATTGGTCTCGGGCTGTCCTGGGCGATGTCGGCGTCGGTCGCCGCCGCGTTCCCGTCGTTCCCGATGTCGTTTTCGGTGGGGTTGGTGATGACCGGGCTCCTGGTCTCGACGCTGACCGGCGTCGTGTCGGGCTTCGCGCCCGCGTTGTCGGCATCGCGTCTCGATCCTATCGAAGCGTTGAGGTACGAGTAATGCCATTCGGTGAAATCTTCCGGATGGCGCTCGCTGCGCTTCGAACGAACAAGCTTCGTTCGATCCTCACGATGCTCGGGGTGACGATCGGCGTGTTCTCCGTCATCGGGGTGATGACGGCGCTCAGCGTCATTCAGACCTCGATCGAAGGCGGTCTCAGTTTTCTCGGCAGCAATCTCTTTCAGTTCGCGAAGTATCCGATCATCAGCCGCAACAATCCGGAAGACAAGTACCGCAACCGCCACAGCATCTCGCTGGCGGAAGCGAATGAGTACAAGCGGTTGATGGAAGGGCAGGCGGCGACCATCTGCCTCAAGGTGTTCGACGGCGACAAGCCCGCGGCGTTCGGCACCCGGAAGCTGCAGGGGCTGACGCTGGTCGGTACGAATGAAAATTTTCTCAGCGCGAATACATTCACGCTGGGATACGGCCGCAATCTTTCGCCGGGGGACGTCGATCTCGCGCGAAGCGTCGTCGTCGTGGGCGCCTCCATCGAGAAGAAGCTCTTTCCCAGTCAGTCGCCGATCGGAAAGACGATCAAGGTCAACGACAAGCCGTACATGGTCATCGGCGTCCTGGACTCCAAAGGCTCTTCTTTCGGGCAGACTCAGGACGACACCATGATCGTTCCGATCACACGCTATTTCGACGACTTCGGGTACGTGAACCGCACCGTCAACATCGCGACGCAGTCGACGTCGCAGGCGACGTACAACGCGACGCTGGACAAAGGAATCGGCGCCATGCGTGCCGCGCGCGGGCTGAAGCTGGTGCAGGATAACGACTTCGAGGTCTACACGAACGACACGCTCGTGAACGCGTTCGCACAGATCGCGAACACCATTCGTATCGGTGCGTTCGTGGTGAGCGCCATCGCGCTCCTGGCCGCGGGCATCGGCATCATGAACATCATGCTGGTGAGCGTCACCGAGCGAACGCGAGAGATCGGCGTGCGGAAAGCGATCGGTGCCCGCAAGAACGACATCGTGCGGCAGTTCCTGTTCGAGGCGATCGTGTTGTCGGAGGTGGGCGGGCTGGCCGGAATTCTGTTGGGCGTGGCCGGGGGCAATGGCATCGCAGTGTGGATGGACATCGCGATGGTCTTCCCCTGGGGTTGGGCCATCACGGGCCTCGTCGTCTGCTCGATCATCGGCATCGGCTTCGGCTGGTATCCGGCGTTCAAGGCGTCGTCGCTGGATCCGATCGACGCCCTTCGATTCGAGTGACACTCGCCGCGCTCGTCCTCGCCACATCGATCGACGCGATCTTTCACGATTACGACGGCGCCGTTCCCGGCGCGTCCGTCGTCATCATCCGCAAAGGGGAGATCGTTTTCCGCAAGTCTTACGGGCTGGCAGAGGTGGAGAAGGCGATCGCGGCCACCCCCGCCACGAACTTCCGCCTGGCCTCGGTCTCGAAGCAGTTCACGGCGATGGCGATTCTCACGCTCGAGCACGAGAAGAAGCTGGCTTTCGACGACCGGATCACGAAGTTCTTTCCCGAGTTTCCGGAGCTCGGCATCACCGTGCGCCAGATGCTCACGCACACGTCGGGACTCGTCGACTACGAAGACGTCATGCCCGCCGCGACGACGATCCCGCTCAAGGACTTCGACGTGTTGTGGATCCTGCAGCAGCAGGACAAGACGCTGTTTCCACCCGGATCGAAGTGGCTGTACAGCAACAGCGGCTACTCGCTGCTCGCGTTGATCGTGGAGAAGGTATCCGGCCAGACGTTCGCGCGTTTTCTCCACGACAACCTGTTTGTGCCGGCGGGCATGAAGTCGACGCTGGC
>JBBRMQ010000223.1:0-7236 GCA_038230775.1 Thermoanaerobaculia bacterium | reverse complement strand
TCGCCGGACTCGCCGACGGCGGCGAGAAAGCGGACTCCGGACTGAAGGCCGCTGTCGGGATAGCGCGTATGCCCCGGCATCGTCCGAATGAGCTCGCACTTCATGTGGATCTCGTTGCCGTTGTACGAGAAGCGAAGCTCGGCGTACGCATCGTCGATCTCGGTCGAGTGCTGTAATCGCGCGCCTAACACCCCGATCTCGAGGATCGATACCGGAGTGGTCGCCAGGGTCGCTGGGATCGGCGTGCTGACGCCGAGGCGTTGAAACTCGCGCCGTTCTTCCGGCCGCAGTTCCTGCATGCGGCCATTGTACGCGACGCTCTATTCCACGACGGCGCCCCTCATGCGGATCGCCGCCACGTAGCGGTTGTGAATCCGCTGACGGTACAGGCGCGTGCGGTGCGAAACCCGTTGCAGGTAATTGGTCGTCTCCTCGAACGGCGGCACGCCGCCGAAGCGCTCCACGTTGCCTTCGCCGGCGTTGTAGGCGGCAAGGGCCATGCGTTGATCGCCGAAGCGGTCGATGAGATAGCGGAGGTACTTCGTCCCGGCGGCGATGTTCTGCGACGGGTTGAACGGATTGTCGCAACCGAGAAGACGGCCGGTCTCGGGAACGAGCTGCATGAGACCTTGCGCCTTCTTGTTCGAGACGAGCCGCGCATCGAAGTCCGACTCTGACTCGATGACCGCCGCGATCAGCTCGGGAGGGACGCCGTTGCGCTGCGCTTCGCGGAAGATGATCGAGCCGTACGGAATCTCCGTGCGGAAGAAGTCTTCTTTCATGACGTCGAGCGTCAACTGCTGCGGAGCTTTGTCCGGTGCGAGAAACGACTCGCGCACTTTGCGCGTGGTGAAGATCGGGAACGCCGGCGACTGCGTTTGCACGAGAGGCCGCGTTAGAACCGGAAGCGTCACGTTCATCGCCTCGGTCGGAAATCCGAGGGCACAGAAGGCGAGTGGCACGGCGACGAGGAGGGCGACACCGCGACGACGGATGTGACGCATTGCTGCGGATGCGACGTTGCGCGCACGATTCTGCGGCGCGTGCTTCTGGCACTCGCAGATGACGCGGAAATCGAATTTCGTTCTGCTGCCTAACACCATACAATCCTGCGCTTGGGGCAAAAGATGGACCCCCTTCGAATCAAATTGAACAACTACTTGCCGCACAATCAGATGACGCCACATGTGGGGCCGGCCCACACACGGAAATAGCGGAAACAGACGATGACGATCACTCGCCGAAAATTTTTCGTGCTTTCCACCATGGCGGCTGCTTTCGCGCCACGGCAAACTTTGGGGAGGCCCGCCCGCCACGAAGAACTGCTGCAGTTGAACGGTTACGCAGTCAACGCCGAGACGCCGCTCGAACTGCTGACCGACTACCTCACACCCAACGAACTGTTTTTCGTGCGGAACCATTGGATTCCGCACACACCCAGTATGAACTCCTGGAGGCTCGCCGTCGATGGGGAAGTCGACAAGCCGGGCACGTGGACACTCGCAGAGCTCCGAAAATTTCCACTGACCGAAATCACATGTGTCCTCCAATGCGCGGGAAACGGCCGCGGACTGTATGAGCCGCCGCTTCCCGGCGTGCAGTGGAAGTACGGCGCGGCAGGCAATGCGCGATGGCGCGGTGTGCGCGTGCGCGACCTCCTGCAGCGAAGCGGAATCAGACCAGCGGCCAAACATCTTCACGCATTCGGTAGTGACAATCCGCCGGGAAGCGTTCCACCGTTTCATCGCAGCGTGGAGTTGGAAAAGGTTCTCGCGGACGGCATCCTCGCTCTGGAGATGAACGGAGAACCGCTGCCGGTGGCGCACGGCGCGCCGCTGCGCCTCGTCGTTCCCGGCTGGGCCGGCGATCACTGGATGAAATGGGTCACACGCCTGTCGCCGCAACCGGAACCGCAGAAAGGCTTCTACATGGAGACCGCGTACCGCTACCCGCGCAGCCCCGGTGCGCCCGGAGTGACGTTCAAGCCCGAGGAGATGCGGCCGGTGACGGAGCTGTTCGTGAAGTCGAACATCACGACCGCGCCAAAGCGGGCGATGTTAGGCCGGGCGCAGGACATTCGCGGCTTCGCATTCTCGGGTGCGCCCGACATCGCTCGCGTCGAAGTGAGCGATGACGAAGGTGCGACCTGGCAGGAGGCGGCGCTCGATCCCCGCCATGACCCGTACGCGTGGCGCCTGTGGGCGTACCGCTGGACACCGCGCGTGGCCGGTCGCGCGCGCGTCTTCGTGCGCGCAACGGACATCCGCGGAAGCGTCCAGCCGCGCGAGTCCGTGTGGAACCAGAGTGGATATCTCTTCAACGGATGGCATTCCGCGGACATCGAGGTGACGGCGTGAAAGCGCTCATCGTCTTCGGTGCTCTCGTTTTCTCCTTGGGCGCGGCGCGCGACCTGCCTCCGCTCGGCACGCGCTTTCATGCCTTGCCGTCAGGCAAAGGACGCTCATTGGTCGAGGCCAGTTGCTTTCCGTGTCACTCGGCCGACATCCTCGTGCAGCAGCGCCTCACGGAAAAACAGTGGACCACCGAGGTCGAGAAAATGATGCGCTGGGGCGCGAAGGTCGGCGACAAGGACAAGGCCGCGATCGTTGCGTACTTGTCGCGCAACTTCGGACCCGGCAACAGAAGCTTCGTGCCGATTCGCACCCGCCCGGCCGCGAAATAGGATCGAGGCACAGCGCTTGCGACGGCGTGGCCCGTGCTACGACGAGCTTTTCTCACACTCTTCTTCCTGACCTCCAGTGCTCTCGCACAGGACACCGACGCTCCGCACGGCAATTGCGCCGTGGAGTGGGAGCCGCTCGCGGCCGGCATCGACTATCGCGCGATCACCTGTCTCGGCGATCGCGATGACATCGATGTCCATGTGGTGCGGATCGACAGCGGGCAATTCCTGTTCAATGTGGCCGACGTCACAAACGGCAGCTTTGCGAAGGCGGAAGCGTCGAAGCGCAACGCGGTGTTCGTCATCAACGCGAATTTCTTTCAGACGGATCGGACGCCGATCGGTGTGATCGTGCGGGATGGCGATGAGCTGCAGCCGTCGCACAGGTCGACGTGGCAGTCAATCTTCCTGGTCGATGAAGACGGTGATCCGGCGATCATCAGAATCAACGAATGGCCGCAGCATCGCGATGAAGCGCAGATGGCGGTGCAGGCGGGTCCGCGCATCATCGTCAAGGGTCACACGAACAGGGTAAACAGGAGCTACCACGCCGCGCGCGTGGGCGTGTGCATTCAGAAGAGCGGCGATCTCTTCTTCTTCGCCACGCCGCGGGACCGCAAGTTCGACATGTGGGAGATCGGCCGCATCGCGCGCCGCTCGGAGAAAAACGGCGGGCTCGGTTGCCACGACGCCATGCTGTTCGACGGCGGTCACTCGACGCAGATGTTCGTCGCGGGAGACTCGAAGACGATCCGTGTCGATGGCGACCCGGTGCCGGTGTTCGTGTTCGCTACGCGTCGGAATGCATCAAGTCGCTGACGAACAGCATCGAGTCGCTGACGCGACCCGATGCGTTGTCGGTTGTCGGTTGTCGGTTGTCGGTTGTCGTTGTGGCTTTTGACAACCGACAACTGACAACGGAGAAAGCACGCCGTCAGGCGTGGTACGTGAGTGTCATTCCGAGCGTAGCGAGGAACCGCTGTGGGCGGGAGGTACGATTGCGAGCCACCCGTCCACACCGTTCCCTCGCTACGCTCGGGATGACAGGTCGAGACGCTTCGTTGTTCTTCTCCTCGCGTCGGAATGCATCAAGTCGCTGAACGCGACTCGACAACGCACGCCGTCAGGCGTGCTTACGATGCTTGAACGAACAGCTCCTGCGTCTCTTTGTTCAGCAGGACCCACAGCGCGTAGATGCCGAGGGCGGTGCCGATCGGGAAGCTGAGGAGGTGAAGCGCGGCGAGCACGATTCCGACGATCCGCGCCCAGGGCTGATGCTTCATCAGCCCAAAGCCGACGATCAGACCGGGCAACGCCAGGATGACGAAGAGCGCGCTGACGAACGTGGCGACCGCGCCGGTGATGAGCATCGCCTGGTGGTCGCCGGACATCACACCGGCGCCACCGATGACGAAGAAGAGGAAGCCTGCCAGCAGCAGAAGGATCCCGCTGTAGATGATGAAACACCAGGCGAGGATCTGAACGTGTTGCTTCAACCTATTTCTTCAACGATGACTCGACGGGCAGCTTCGCTTCCATCCAGCCATTCCATCCGCCGAGAAGAGCGGCAGCGTTCTTGATGCCTTTTGCGTTGAGATCGAGCACCGCACGGGCGCTTGTGTGTTCGCTTTGTCAGGCACAGTAGGTGATCAGGAACTTCTTCGGCAGCTTGTCCATGTGCTGCGGAAGCTCGGCCAGCGGGATGTTGATCGCGCCCTTGATGTGGTTCGTGTCGTACTCGGTCTTCGGCCGCACGTCGACCCAGAGCGCCTTGCCCGTCTTCACCATCTTGATCGCTTCGTCGCGCGCGATGCGGCGGGCGTCATCCAGTCCCGCTGCCGGTGCCGCGGGCGCGATCGTCGTGGTCTGCACGCCGGTTGTCGACGTCTGATTCGTTTTGAATTGTCCGCACGCGGTGCTGGCAAGAAGCACGGCCGCGGCTGTGGCGAGAAACGTACGCATGGGTCTGAGAGCCTCCGTGGAAATGTTAGTCGATTCCTCTGAAAAACCGGTCGAAGCGCGGCTTGAAGTAGCGTGAGCGATCGAGGGAGAACGCGACGGCGGTAGCTTTGCCGACGATTCGCTTGCGGGCGATGAGACCGATGAAACGGCTGTCGTTGCTGTTGTCGCGATTGTCGCCCATGACGAAGTAGAAGCCCTGCGGCACGATCACCGGACCGAAGGAGCGGACCGCGGGGATCTGCGGCGTGAACATCACTTCATGTATGCGGCCGGCGAGGTTCTCTTCGAGCAGCAGCGTGTTGCCCTGCTCGCGATCGACGGCGGCGCCAATCGCGCGAACCTCCGCAGCTTTGCCGTTCACGTAGAGCTGGTTCTCGTGCATGTAGATGCGGTCGCCGGGAATGCCGACGACGCGCTTGACGAGGCGCGTGCCGTCGACGGGCGAGAAGAGAACGACGATGTCGCCCCGCTTCGGATCGCTCCACTTCAGGACTTCGATCGTGGTGAACGGCACCTTGAGGTCGTACGCCAGCTTGTTGACGACGACGCGGTCGCCTTCCTGGATCGTCGGTTTCATCGAACCGGTCGGGACATCGTTCCAGTCGGCGAGCGCCGATCGGAGCGATGAGACGATCAGCAGCATCACCAGGAAAACCCTGATTTCGTTGAGTGCTTTTTTCGTGTTCATGGACGGTGGTCGGACGGCGGTAACAACGGAAAGGAGCGGGTCATTGCATGAGGTTTTTCAGTCGCGCTGGCCCCGCCGGTTGACGATCGACATGAACTCCTGCCGCGTCCTCTCGTCGTTGAGGAAATCCCCTCGGAGAACGTTCGTCTCCATGAACGAAGATTCCTGCTCGACGCCCCGCATCACCATGCAGAGATGGACGCCGCCCATCCACACCGCGATGCCCCGCGGCTCGAGGATTTTCTGAATGGTGTCCGCGACGTCGTGGGCCAGATGCTCCTGCGACTGCAGCCGGCGCATGTGAACTTCCACGATCCGAGGGATCTTCGATGCGCCAATGATGGTCTTTTCCGGGATGTAGCCGATGATGAACTTCCCGAAGAACGGCAGGATGTGGTGCGCGCACAGCGTCTTGTACGTGCCGCCGATGACCACGAGGTTCTGGCAGTTCACGTCGGCTGCCGAGCACGCTTTCCGGAAGAGCGTCGTGAGCTTCTTGACGTCGGTGAAGTCGTAGCCGCTCGTCATCGTCGTCAGCGATTCGGCCCAGCGCCGCGGCGTGTCGAGCAGGTTCTCGTCATCCCTGTCGACATGAAGCACCTTGAGCGCCTCGCGCAGGTGACCCTCCAACTTGACGCGGTCCACCGTCGGGCGTGGGTGAGCCAGCAGCCCCCGATCTTCGAGCAGTACTTCCGTTTCCGTAGCGAGGACGACGTCGGTGGAGGGACTTTTCATAGCGCGCGGTAGTGTAACCCCCCGTCCGCCGGTTTGACTCCTGAATGAGCGTTCATTCATAATGGCAAGCAACCTGCCTAAGACGGACTGAAGTTCGTCTCCACATAGGAGTTCCCGCATGGCTGAAGTGAAATCGCAAGGCGCCGTCGAAGCGATGGAGGTGGCTGAAGCCTCCCGCGAAACCGAATGGGAAAAGCCGTCCTTCGTCGGACAACTCTTCCTCGGCAAGCTCAATCTGGATCTCATCCATCCGTTCCCGGAGCAACCGGCGGCTGACAAGGCGGAGGCGGACGATTTTCTCGTACGTCTCGAGCGCTTCCTGTCCGAGAACGTCGACGCGGACAAGATCGACGAGCAGGGCGAATACGACTACAGCCTCTTCGAAGGCTTCAAGGAGCTCGGCGCCTGGGGCATGAAGATCCCCAAGGAGTACGGCGGCCTCGGCTTCAGCTCGACGAACTACAACCGCGCGATCGGCCTTGTCGCTACGTGGTGCGGATCGAGTGTGGCGTGGCTTTCCGCGCATCAATCGATCGGCGTTCCACAGCCGCTGAAGTTGTTCGGCACGCCCGAGCAGAAAAGAAAATGGCTTCCGCGCCTGGCAAAGGGCGCGATCTCCGCGTTCGCGCTCACCGAACCGGGCGTCGGATCCGACCCCGCGAAGATGGAGACGCGCGCGGTGCCGTCACCCGATGGCAAAGGCTGGATCCTCAACGGTCAGAAGCTGTGGTGCACGAACGGCCTCAAGGCCGAGCTTCTCGTTGTGATGGCGCAAACGCCGCCGAAGGTCGTCAAAGGAAAAGAGAAGAAACAGATCTCGGCTTTCGTCGTCGAGACGGACACGCCGGGCGTCGAGATCGCGCATCGCTGCCAGTTCATGGGCCTGCGTGGCATCGGCAACGTCCTCATCAACTTCAAGGACGTCTTCATCCCGAAAGAGAATCTGCTGTGGGGCGAAGGGCAGGGTCTCAAGCTCGCGCTCATCACGCTGAACACCGGCCGCCTGACGATTCCCGCCGGCTGCGCCGCCAGCGCCCGCCGCATGGTGGATATCGCGAAGGAGTGGGCCAGCGAGCGCGTGCAGTGGGGCGCCCCTATCGGCAAGCACGACGCCATCGCGGCGAAGATCGCGTGGATGGCGTCGCACACGTTCGCGATGGAAGCGATC
>JBBRMQ010000222.1:0-7285 GCA_038230775.1 Thermoanaerobaculia bacterium | reverse complement strand
TCGCTATAAGCTGCGTTACGGCCTGGTTTCTTTTCTTGCGCCGCGATTTGTCGCTTCTGTGTGAGGCCCGGCTTCCGCGGGACACGAGGTGCCGGTCAGCGAGACGTGACCGGCTGAAGCCGGTCCTCACACAGAAGCCTGAAGCTGGTGGTCCTCACACAGAGTCAAATCGTCCTTCCCACCGCGGGCACGATGATCCTCAACTCGTCCATCAGCCGCGCAAACTGATCGGGATACAGCGATTGCGGGCCGTCGCACAGCGCCTTCTCCGGATCGTGATGCACTTCGATCAGCACGCCGTCCGCTCCCGCGGCCACGATCGCGCGCGCCAGCGGCATCACCTTGTCGCGACGGCCGACCGCGTGCGACGGATCCGCGATGATCGGAAGATGCGAGAGCTTGTCGATCACCGGGATCGCGGAGATGTCGAGGGTGTTGCGGGTGTACGTCTCGAACGTGCGGATCCCGCGCTCGCACAAAATCACGTTGTAGTTGCCGCCGGACATCACGTACTCCGCGGCGAGCAGCCACTCCTGAATCGTGGCCGACATCCCGCGTTTGAGCAGTACCGGCTTGCGGATCTGGCCCACGGCGGTGAGCAGATTGAAGTTCTGCATGTTGCGCGCGCCGACCTGCAGGATGTCGACGTACGGCAACATCCCCTCGATCTGGCTGATCTCCATCACCTCGGACACCGTCGCCATGTTGAATTCGTCGCCAGCCGCACGAAGAAGCTTGAGACCTTCGACGCCCATGCCTTGAAACGCATACGGCGATGTTCGCGGCTTGTAGGCACCGCCGCGGAGGACGCGCGCACCGGCACGGGCCACGCGCTTCGCCGTTTCGAAGAGCTGCGTCTCGCTCTCGATCGTGCACGGGCCGGCCATGATCACGACGTCGCTGCCGCCGATCTCCACGCCTCGCGCGTTGACGACCGTCTTCTCGCGGCGGAATGTCCGGCTGACGAGCTTGTACGGCTCGCTGACGCGCACCACTTCCTGCACGCCGTCGTACAGCTCGAACTCGCGCGTGTCGATGGTGTCGACCTTGCCCACTACGCCTAACACCGTCTGATTCGATCCCGTCGAGCGATGCACGTCGAAGCCGCGTCGGATCAACTCGGCGACGACGCGCTCGATGTTCTCGTCGGAGGTGTGCTGCTGCATCACGATGACCATTTATTCGTTCTCCTTCGTGGCCACTTCGCGCTCGATGCGGCGCGACTCGTCGATGACCCGCTCGAACAAACGCCGCACCGCCTCGCGCTCGAGCGGACCGCCCGACGTCTTCTCGACGTGCAGCAGCACTTCCTTCTCGCGCTCCGGTGCGTAGATGGGAGCACCGAGGATGGCTTTGACCTCGCCGATCTCGATCGCGTATTTCGCGCGCTGATTCAAAAGGCGCACGAGGACTTCATCCACGCGATCAATGGCCTCGCGCAGCCGGGCCAGTTCGTGTTCCGCGTCCAATCGATCCATAAACAAAAAACCTCTTCCCGTTGCCGAGAAGAGGTGGGTTCGATTCGTCGCTCGAGCGCCCCTTCTCGCGAACGGGGCACACACAAGTTGGCCCCTCGCTAGATGAAGTAGGCGTAATACGAGGAACGAGGAGCCATTGCCGATGAGATTACCACAGGCAACGTGTGGGGCCAGCCCTCTGGCTGGCCGGCCAGCCGGAGGGCTGGCCCCACACTAGCCGAGGATGCGCCGCACGACGCCTGCGGCTCTTGCGGGCGCGCCGTCCGCATCGCCTTCGGCAATCGCGCGCACGATCGCACTTCCGACAACGATCGCATCGCAGTGATCGCGCAGGGCCTCGTAATGAGAATACTCGGAGATGCCAAACCCCACCGCGAGAGGCTTCGTCAACTTCGTCCGCACCTCATCGAGTCGCGCGATGAGCGCCGGATCGAGGTCCTTGCGTGTGCCCGTCACTCCGGTGGTTGAAACGTAATAGACGAAGTCGTCGCTCGCGCGATTGACCGACGCGATGCGCGCGTCCGTCGAGGTCGGCGCGAGGAGGAAGACGCCGCCCATACGATGCGCGTGCAGCGCGTTGCGCAGTTCGGACGCCGCTTCCGCCGGCAGATCGGTCAGCAGCATCGAATCGAACCCCGCCGCTTCGGCATCGGCGGTGAAACGCTCCGCGCCGTAGCGCATCACCGGATTCACATACGAGAATGCGATCAGCGGAATCTGACTCTCCGCGCGAATGCTGCGCGCAGCGTCGAAGACATCGAGTACCGTGGTGCCGCGTTTCAGAGCACGATGCGCTGCCGCCTGAATCACCGGGCCATCGGCGATCGGATCGGAGAACGGGATCCCGAGCTCGATCGCGTCTGCACCGGCTTCCTGGAGCGCGCGGACCACGCGCACGGTCGTCTCGATGTCGGGATCGCCGCACGTCACATATGCGATGAGGCCGCAGCGCTGCTCTTTGCGCAGCCGGCGGAACAGCGTGCCCACCCGGGTCATGCTTCGAGCGCCGCGATCTGCGGCACATCCTTGTCGCCACGTCCGGAGAGATTGACGATCACGTTGCCGGTGATCGCCCGTCCGTTGCGCATCAGCCAGCCGAGCGCGTGCGACGACTCCAGCGCCGGGATGATGCCTTCGTTCACGCTCAGCGCGTGGAATCCCTCCAGCGCAAGATCGTCGTTGCAGTCGTAGTACTCGACGCGCTTCGTCTGCTGGAGATGCGCATGCTCCGGACCGATCGACGGATAGTCGAGGCCCGCGGAGATCGAGTGCGTCTCGGCGATCTGTCCGAATTCATCCTGCAGCACGATCGAGCGCGTGCCGTGCAGCACGCCTAACGCGCCGCCGCTGAAGCGCGCGGCGTGATCGCCCAGCTCCGGCCCCCGCCCTCCCGCTTCGACGCCGATCAGCCGGATCGACTCGTGTTTCAGCATCTCGTAGAAGAGGCCGATCGCGTTCGATCCGCCGCCAACGCACGCCACCGCGACGTCCGGCAATCCGCCGATGCGCTTGCGGAACTGTGACAGCGCTTCCCGGCCGATCACCGATTGAAAGTCGCGCACGATCATCGGATACGGATGGGGCCCGAGGACGGAGCCGATGATGTAGTGCGTGGTGCGGACGTTGGTCACCCAGTCGCGGATGGCCTCGTTGATGGCATCCTTCAGCGTGCGGCTGCCGCTGGTCACCGGTACCACTTCCGCGCCTAACAACCGCATGCGGAAGACATTCAGCTCCTGGCGCTTCATGTCGACCTCGCCCATGTACACGACGCATTTCAGTCCGAGCAGCGCGCAGGCGGTCGCGGTGGCCACGCCGTGCTGCCCCGCGCCCGTCTCCGCGATGATGCGCTGCTTGCCCATGCGCTTCGCGATGAGCGCCTGCCCCACCGCGTTGTTGATCTTGTGCGCGCCGGTGTGATTGAGGTCCTCGCGCTTGAGAAAGAGCCGGAACGTCCCGCACATCTCGGCGAATCTCTTCGCCTCGGTCAAGGGCGTCGGGCGGCCGACGAAGTCTCGCAGGATCTCGTCGAGCTCCTTGCCGAAAGACTTGTCCCGCCGGACTTTCTTGTACGCGGCCTCGAACTCGTCGAGCGCCGCCATGAGCGTCTCGGGAACGTACTACACGCCGAACTCGCAGAAGAAACCAATTCGATAAGGCAGCGTTTTCATGGCCTGAGCACCCGATCGATGAGACGCGCGACCTTCTCGTGATCCTTGACGCCGGTCGACGATTCGACACCGCTCGAGACGTCGATGCCGTCCGGCCGCACCAGGCTGACCCCGGCCGCGACGTTGTCCGCAGTCAGACCGCCGGAGAGAAAAAACGGCTTCGCGCGGTCGTACACCGCGAGCAGCGACCAGTCGAAGCGACGTCCGGTGCCGCCGGCGCGACGCTCGTCGTAGGTATCGAAGAGCAGCCATTCGGCGGCAGGCGTGCCGTGCGTATCCGGCAGCGTGTCGCCGACACGCAGCGTCCTGATCGCCGGCATGCCGAGGTTCTGAATGTCTTCCTGGGTCTCGTTGCCGTGCAGCTGGAACATGTCGAGGCCCACCATCGACGCGATCTCGCGCATGTAATCGCTCGATGCGTCGCGGAACACGCCGACGAACTTCGGCGACTTCCCTTCGTTGCGCACCGCCGCGGCAATCGATGCGGCCTTCTCCGGCTCCACGTGACGCGGCGACGCCGGCACGAAGATGAGGCCGAGAAAATCGGCGCCGGCGTTGGCGCAGAAGACGGCGTCTTCCTCACGGGTGAGGCCACAGATCTTGATCTTCGTCATGATTCGATGAGTGCGCGAACGGCCGCGGCGCGGTCATTCTGTCGCAACAGCGATTCTCCCACCAAGAATGCCGAGTAGCCCGCCGCCTGCAGGCGATGGACATCCGCACGCGTCTTGATGCCGCTCTCGGCGACCTTGATTACACCTTGCGGCATGCGCGCCGAGAGTGATTCCGCGGTGCAGAGATCGACCTTGAAGTCGCGGAGATTGCGATTGTTGACGCCGATGATTCGCGCGCCGCCGTCGATCGCGCGCTGCAGCTCCTCTTCGTCGTGAACCTCGACCAGCGCGTCGCATCCGAGCTCATCGAGAAGCTTGATGAAGTGCCGGATCGTCGGCCCGTCGAGCAGCGACGCCAGCAGAAGGATCGCGCTGGCACCCGCGGCCACGCCTTCCAGCAACTGCTGTGGCTCGACGATGAAGTCTTTCATCACCACTGGAAGCGCGCGAACACTCGCAATCCAGTCGCGCGACCCGAGAAAGAACTCCGGCTCGGTCACGATCGAGATCGCCGCGGCGCCACCCTTGGCGTATTCGCGCGCAATCGCTTCGACGTCGGGGTTCTCGACGATGAGTCCGGCCGATGGGGATGCGGACTTGATCTCGGCGATGATGCGCGTTTTTCCCTGCAGGGCTTTCGAGAAGGCGAATGCCTCGCGCTTCTCCGCCGCCTGCCTCGCCGCCAACCGCAAATCCTCGGCATCGATCGGCGCTTCGGCCATTCGATAGCGCGTGCGCGCGACGATCTGTTGGAGAACGTCGTTCATCGCGGCCCACCACCCGCCAGCGAGCCGCTGGCGGTCCCGCCGCCGAGCCGGCGGCGCGACTGGGGAACGCCGGCGGCCTCGCCGGCGGGACCGCCGCCGGCTCGGCGGCGATTCACGCAAGCTCCTTCGTTACTGCGATGAGCTCATCGAGTTTCTTCATCGCGCGTCCCGATGCGATGGCCTCTCGCGCCAGCGTGACACCCTCGCGAATGGACGGCACCGCGCCAGAAACGTACAACGCCGCACCCGCGTTCGCCGCGACGATGTCCGCCTTCGCACCGGTCTCGCCGCCGAGGATGGCCCGTGCGATGCGGGCGTTCTCGCGAGCATCCCCACCCGCCACGGCCTGGAGCGAATATTCGCCAACGCCGAGGGAAGCAGGCGTGACTTCATACGTAGCGATCGCGCCATCAAGCAACTCGGCAACGCGAGTCGGCGCGGAGACCGAAATTTCATCGAGCCCGTCCCGGCTGTGCACGACGAGCGCGTGCTCGGCGCCTAACGCGAGCAGTACGCGCGCAAGAATGTCGACGAGGTGATCGGAGTAAACGCCAATGACCTGCCGCTTCGCGAACGCCGGATTGGTGAGCGGGCCTAACACATTGAAGATCGTGCGCACGCCGAGCTCGCGCCGCACGCCGGCCACCGCACCCATCGCCGGATGCAGCTTCGGCGCGAAGAGAAACGAGATGCCGGTGCGCTCCAGCACCTGCGTCATGCGCGGCGCATCGAGATCGATCGTTACGCCGAGCTCCATCAGCAGGTCTGCGCTGCCGCAGGCCGACGACACCGCGCGATTGCCATGCTTGGCCACGAGCGCACCCGCGCCTGCCGCAACGAGCGCTGCAACGGTGGACACGTTGAACGTGCCACGCCCGTCGCCGCCGGTGCCGCAGGTGTCGACGAGGTTCGCGCCGGCGACGACGATCGCCGTCACGCGCTCCCGCATCGCCATCGCGGCGCCCGTGATCTCCTCCGCCGTCTCCCCTTTCATCCGCAGCGAGACGAGAAAGGCGGTCTTCTGCACGTCGGAGGCCTTGCCGTCCATCATCTCGCCGAAGACGTCGAACATCTCCTGGCGCTCGAGGTCTCGTCCGGCGACGACTTTCCTGATCGCGTCGCCGATCATCGCTGCGCCTCCGCCAGGAAGTTCACGATGATCTGATCGCCGCCGGTCGTGCCGTACGATTCCGGATGAAACTGAATCCCGTGAATCGGCCGCTCGCGATGCGACGTGGCCATCACTGCTCCGTCATCCGTCTCGGCTTCGATCTGCAGCTCCGATGGAAACGAAGCGCGATCGATCACCAGCGAGTGGTACCGCGCGCTGCGCATCGGCGTCGGACATCCGGCGAACAGTCCCTTCGATTGATGCCGCACGTCGCTCACCTTTCCATGCACCGGCACGGCGCCGCGCACGATCTGGCCACCAAACGCCTCGCCGATGGCCTGATGACCGAGGCACACGCCTAACAACGGGATGGACTGATTGGCGCGGATCAACTCGATGATTCGCCCCGCGCGGGCCGGTGTTCCGGGCCCCGGCGAGATCACGATGGCGCGCGGTTTCTGCTGCAGCAGCTCGAGCGGATCGAAGGCGTCGTTGCGAACGACGACGACCGACTCGCCCGAAAGGCGTTCGATCTGCTGCACTAGGTTGTAGGTGAAGGAGTCGTAGTTATCGACGACGAGGATTGAGCCAAAGACAGTCTCGGGAGGTCATGATGCGCGAAGGGTAACACACAGGTGTGGGGCCAGCCCTCTGGCTGGCCGGCAGTCAAAGAGCTATTTCTCGAAGGCAATGACGTCCCCGGGCTCATCACTCTGCATGGTGAGCTTGAGTCGCGCAGACTCGAGTGGCACCGCCTCGATCTGATCGAGATGCGCGAGCTCCTTGCCGCTGCCGGCCATGCGCTGCATCTCCTCACCTTTCGGCCAGAGGCGCGCGTCGATCGAACGGATGACGCCGTTGTACTTTTCTACCGTCTTGCCGATGGTGGCGCCGAGGTCAGCGAAGAGCTCCATGACTTTGACGAAGCGATTGAAGAGCTCCACTCCCGCGTCGTGCATCCTCTTCGCGTTCTCCTCGGTGCGCTCCGCCTTCCAGCTCGATTCGACGGCGCGGAGCAGCGGGATGAGGATCATCGGCGAAGCGACGAACACGTTCTTCGCGGTCGCATAATCGAACAGCGTCGCGTCCGCGATCAACGCCTCGGACAGGAAGTGCTCGCCCGGAACGAACATCACCGTGAAGT
>JBBRMQ010000221.1:0-7313 GCA_038230775.1 Thermoanaerobaculia bacterium | reverse complement strand
AGCTGATCGAGCATGCCCGCGCGAACGCGCCGGCCGCGGCACCTGCCGCAGCTCCTGCTCCCGCCGCGGCTCCGCCTGCGGAATCGCCATTCCCTGCTCCCGCCGAGAATTTTTCGACCAGCGCATTCCAGGCTCAGAGCAGCGATATTTTCGGCGCAGCGTCAGCGACACCCTCGATGCCACCCGCGGATTCGCCATTCGGCGAGAACGCCATGGAGGGAGCGACTAAAGCGTTTCCGCGCATGAGCTTCGACGAGCTGTCGAAGATGGCGAATGAGCCGGCTGCTGCTGCACCGCCTCCACCGCCGCCCCCTCCGTCGATGCCTGAGCCTTCGCCGTGGGATGAGCCGCCAGCCGCGGCCGCGCCGGGGCCGGCACCATCCGCGCCACCGCCTCCACCGCCATCGGCACCGGAACCATCACCGTGGGATGAACCCTCGAGCGAGATGAGCGGAGCCACCAAAGCATTTCCGAAGATGAGCTTCGAAGAATTACAGGCGCCCGCGCCGGCAGCATCGGCTCCGCCACCACCACCCCCGTCAGCACCCGAACGGTCGCCGTGGGACATGCCCGCGGAACAGGCGGCTCCCGCAGCCGCTGCATCGGCGGAGCCATCGTCGCCGTGGGACGAGCCAGCCGGCGCGACTGGCGGCGACACCAAGGCGTTCCCCCGCATGAGCTTCGAAGACCTCCATCAGATGGCGAGCACGCCTGCGCCGGCACCCGAGCCACCGGCCGCCGCAGAAGAGATTCCGTTCGCCGCTTCGTCGACGCATGCTCCGGAAGTCGCACCGATGCCTGAAAGGAGCCCGGCGTCGAGCTTCATGGAGCCGGCGTCATCGGGTTCCACTCCGATGGGCGATCTCAGCGAAGAACAGATCGATCGGATCGCGCGCCGCGTCGTGCAGCTGATGTCCGACCAGGTCGTGAAGAGCATCGCCTGGGAAGTGATTCCCGACCTGGCGGAGATGGTCGTCAAAGAGCGCATCCGCCAGCTCGAGAGCGAAGCGTAGCGCGTTGAAGATCTACACACGCACCGGCGACTCGGGCGACACGTCGCTGTTCGGCGGTGCGCGCGTGCGCAAGAACAACACGCGCATCGACGCCTACGGGACAGTCGACGAGCTCAATGCGGTCATCGGCGTCGTGCGCGCGAGTTGGCCAGGGTCGCCGATCGACGCCGACCTCTCCGACATTCAATCCGACCTCTTCGACCTCGGCGCCCATCTCGCGGCTCCAACGTCTCAGAAATTCAACGGCGTGCCTGAGCTACGAATCGCTGAGCTCGAGCGCGGCATCGACCGCATGGAGTCCGAGTTGACCGAGCTCAAGTCGTTCATTCTTCCCGGAGGGTCGCTGCCGGCGTCGCATCTTCATGTTGCGCGAACGGTCTGCCGCCGCGCCGAGCGACTACTGGTCACGCTGGACGAAGACGTCGTGTATCTGAACCGGCTTTCAGATTTTCTCTTCGTCGCCGCGCGGTATGCGAACAAGGAGCACGGCGTCGAGGATGTGTTGTGGACCAGAACATAACGGTTGACGGTTGACGGGATCGGAAGCGTGGAGCGCCCGTCAACCGTCCACTGTCAACCGTCAACGCGCGGCGTAGCCGCGCAGATATCACTCCGCCGGCGCTTGTCGTTTCACGGGCTTGTTCGCCGAGTTCTTCCAAGCCGACCACCAGAAATCGCGCAGCAGCGTCGCGCCCGCTGCGATGCGGTCCGCAGCGAACGCCTTCGCTTCCGGATTCACGGGCCGCAGCACGTTGAATCCTCCGTCGCGGTCGATCTGATACAGCCGCTCGGTCAGAGCGTTCGATGCCCGGATGAACATCAGTGACGTGTTGAAGTAATCGCTGCGAAGCTGGGGCGCGGCGAGGCGTGACGTCACGTCGTCGAGCGTGATGGCGTGCGAGACGAAATCGCTCTCGAACCGGCCGTGCGCTTCGCAATCGGTCGGATAGTGATTCGGATTCGGCTGCACCCAGCCGTTGAAGTTGATCGTGGCGTGTTCGGGATTGGCCGAGTCGCCGACGAAATGGCCTAACACACCCGCGACGTGCACCACGTCCCGCTCGATCTGCTCGCGATCGCGCGGATCGCGCGCGTTGCGCCACTGGCGGAACTCCTGCTCGAGTTGCTGCTCCATCTCCGCGATCTTCCACGGGAGAAAGCCGACACTGTCGTTGTAGATGCCGTGGCGCCGCAAGGTGCCGGTGCTGCCGAGGATGGCGATGTATTTGTAGCGGTTGGGGGGAAGCTTGAGATCGGCCACCCAGTCGTAGTCGAGGAAGTGATCCGGGGGATTCACCGCATCGAGCGACTCCCCTGCACCACGCCACCGATCGGGGTCGTACGCCAGAAAGACGAGATCGGGATAGGCGCGATAGAAGAATGCCGGTATGTCGTTCGGCAGACCGAACGTCGCGGCTTCGTTCGAGAGGTAGTGTCCTTTTTCGCCCCACGCGAAAGCGGGCGCCGCACACACCACGAGCAGAAGAGCAAGAAGAGTTCGTTTCACCGTGCGGGATTGTAAAGCGAATGGTCGGGGCAAGAGGATTTGAACCTCCGACCTCACGGTCCCGAACCGTGCGCTCTAACCAGGCTGAGCTATGCCCCGAGTGGAAGGGCCGCGAATTCTAGGACACGCGCGGCAGGCGGTCAAACCACCCCTGTCAGCGCTTCATTCCTCCGAAGTGATAGGCGAGACCGGCCGAAACGATCAGAGGCCGGACGCTGATGTCGGTCGCCGAATTCGTTCCGACAAACGTCGCCCTCGATTTGGTTTCGAGAGGAACAAAGCGCGCGTCGCCGTACGCGCTCCAGTTCTTGCCGACGGCGAGCTCCAGGCCGCCGTCGACCACGAGCCCTGTCGGGTCGCGGAAGCGAGTTGCCTTCACCGAAGTGCTCGGAATCTGCTTATTGACGTCGTGAAAAATCGTGTGGACGACGCCGGCTCCCAGGTAAGGACGGAAGGTTCCGTGATCGACCGGATGCCATTGCAGGATCGCCGAAAGCGGATAGATCTTCTCACGCCCAAGCGTGATGATCTGAACGCTGTCCGAGCCGATGATGCGAAGCCTTACGTTGCTTTCGAGTTGTGCCGCCTTCAGCTCGATCGAGGCGTTGCGACCGAGAAAGAAGTTGAGCCCCACTCCCACGCCTCCCCCGGTTGCAAACGTCGGTTCAAAGCGGATCGTGCCCGGCACGAACGATGTGTTCGATCCGGTGCGGCGCACGCCCTCGGCATCGACTAGAAGGTCCATGCGACCCTGCGCGAAGAGCGGCGAAGCGACGGCGGCAAGCAGTGACAAAAGCATCAACTTCTTCATGAAAACTCAGGTGGAGCAAGAACCGTGCTCTGCGGCCGGAATCGGCGGTGTCAACGCCTACGTTTCTACCAGTCAAGGAGTTACCCCATGTTCAAACGAACCATCGCGGTGCTCGCGTTCGCGACCTCCGCTCTCGCGCAGCAGCCGCAGTACGGCGAGAAAGTCGACGTCAACCTCGTGATGCTCGACGCCATCGTCACCGATTCCCGCGGCCATCAGATCCTGGGACTCGGCAAGGATGACTTCATCGTCAAGGAAAATGGCACCGGGCAGACGATCGATTCGGTCGAATACTTCACCAACAGAACCCTGCTGACGTCGCCGGAAGAGAAAGCGGCGTTTAAGGTGGATCGTCTTCGCGACGACCGCTATTACATCTTCTTCTTCGACAAGCCCCCCGAGGCGCAGCTGTTCTCGCGCCTGGTACTGGCGCGGAAAGCGGCGGAAGAATTCGTCGCCAAGCAGATGAAGCCGGGCGATCTGGTGGCGATCGTTGCGCACGACGTGCGGCTGAAGGTGCTCAGCGATTTCACGAGCGACAAGACGCAGTTGAAACGCGCGATCGATGAGAGCGCGACGTTCAGCAAGGGTCGCACGGAGCCGCCCGCGCAGCAGGGACCGTCGCTGCTCCGCAATCTCTCCAACGACGAGATCGTCCACGGCACCGGCACCGTCTACGAAGCCCTCGGCGCCCTCGGCGACGCGCTGCGTCCGATTCACGCGCGCAAGGAGCTCATCATCTTCTCCGCGGGCATCATGGAGCCGGGCGAAGAGGTTCGCGGTCAACTCGTCGTCGGCGAGAGCCGGTACTACGATCCGATGATCCGTTCACTGAATCAGGCTGACGTCGCGGTCTATCCGATCAATCTGTTCGACAATCCCGTGCAGCCTGCCTACGTGCATCAGACGCTGGAGCGCATTGCGTCGGAAACGAACGGCGATTACTTCCGCTACAACACGTCGTTCACACCCGCGCTGAAACGCATCGAGAACATGACGAACGGTTACTACCTCGTCAGCTACTACACCAAGCACGAATCGCGCGCGAAGGGGTATCAGCGAGTCAAGTTGACGACGCGTAACAGCGAGTTCGTGGTCAAGGCTCGTCAGGGCTACTCACTCGGCGACTAATCGCACACGCTCGCCCGGCGCCAGCTGGGCGAGCTTCCACAACTCGGACGAGCGCACCGTGGCAGGCTGCAGATAGCCGCCGGTCGCCGGATGATCCGGCCCCATCACGACGATGCTGCCGTCGGGGTGCCATTGAATCGTTCCGAACTGCATGCCGCACGATGGCAGTTCGGCGGGCGGCTTGAACTCCGTCGGTGTCACGCAGCGCAGGCGAATGCCGACGCGGTTGATGTTCGGCGTGACCACCCACTCGATCGGCAGCGGCGGCGCGTCATGGGGACCAGGCATCACTCTGATCGAAAGCCGCTCGAGACGGTTCTGTGTGTGGACCGGCTTCAGCCGGTCGGTCCGGCTGAATCCGCCCCCACGCAGAAGCATCTTTCCAAACCCGCTTACTCCCCCCTCCACGGCGAGATACCCGCGCAGTCCGTCCCGAATGCGCGCGATGTCGATCTCTTCTCCGGCTCGAACCTCCCACACACGCGGCTCGCACGATGCGCCGCACCACGCGACGCGCCGCGCGTCGCGAAAGCGCAACCGCGGCCCGACCAGCACGCACTCCAGAAGTGGCGCATCCGCCGCGTTTCCAGCAGCATCATTCGCCAGGGCCGCAAGTTCCTCGTCGAATGGCCCGCCCGCCGGCTCTCCTTCTTCCAGCCGCGACCACTCGCGCGCATGCACGACCGTCGTCAACTGCCCGGGCGCGATGACATCCACGATTGCCTCGCCACTGTCTTGCTTCGCGGGAGCAGTGATGAACTGCAGCGCGCGTTCAATGGGAACGATCCGCACCTCGTCTCCCGGTTTGAGCCGCGGCACGCGATCGCTGCGACCGAGAATGTTCCATCCTCCCGGCGAATCGTCCGGATAAAAACCCGCCATGACGCCGGCGATGGCAAAGCTTCCACCGGGCACGACGTTGCGAGACGTTGCGCGCCGCGGCAATGACCATTCCTCCGGCCAGCCTTCCAGATAGCCGAACCCGCCGCGGAAGCCGAGGTAACGGACGGTGAGCGTGAGCGCGGCGATGCGTTCGATGATCGCCTCTCGCGACACTTGTGCCCGGGCCACCAGCGCATCGAAATCGAGGCCGTGCTCCGGTGCGAACGAGACCTCGATGATATGGAGTGTCGAAGACGACTGCCGCGCATCCGACGATGACTCGACAACGCGTTCCACCGCCTCGCGATCGGACGTTCCGATCACGTAGACCGATGAATGTCCGATGATTGCCGCCAGCACGCCGTCGATCGCTCTCATGCCGTCCGCGACCGAGCGCAAGCGTGCGGCCGTGGCTTGCGGCAAGGTGACGAGCAGGCCTCGATCACCCGCTTGGCCGATGTCCATCGGGAACGATGATAACGTTCCGCGCGTGACGACGAATCAAGCGGAACTTCTCGAGCAGATCGCGCATCAGGCCATGATCGACAAGGGGCTGCAGCCCGACTTCGCGCCGGAGACGGAGAAGCAGCTCGAATCGCTGAACGCACCCGCGAAGGACGACAGTGTCAAAGACCTGCGCGCGATGCTGTGGTGCTCGATCGATAATGACGACTCACGCGATCTCGATCAACTCAACGTGGCGGAGGACAAAGGCTCCGGCAACGTGCGCGTTCTCATCGCGGTTGCCGACGTCGACGCGCTCGTGAAGCGCGGAACACCGATCGACGATCACGCGCGTCAGAACACAACCTCGGTCTACACCGCCGCAAAAATCTTCCCCATGCTGCCGGAGAAGCTGTCGACGAACCTCACGTCGCTGAACGAAGGCGAAGAGCGCATCGCACTTGTCATCGACATGATGGTCGACAGCGGCGGCAACGTCACCAGCGGCGACGTCTATCGTGCCCGCGTCTTCAATCGCGCCAAACTCGCCTACAACGGCGTCGGGATGTGGCTGCAGGGCCAGGGAGAGGCACCGGACAAGGTGAAGGCGCTGAAAGGCCTGGCCGAGAATCTGAAATTACAGGACCAGACCGCCGACAAGATGCGCGAGCTGCGCCACGAGCACGGCGCTCTCGATCTCGAGACCATCGAAGCCAAAGCGGTGATCGAAAACGGCCGTGTCATCGACCTCAGGACCGAGGCGCGGAACAATGCGAAGAATCTGATTGAGGACTTCATGGTCGCCGCGAACGGAGTCACCGCGCGATTCCTGGCGTCGAAGAAGTTTCCGTCGATCCGCCGCGTCGTGCGCTCACCCGAGCGTTGGGACCGCATCGAGAAAATCGCCTCCGACCTTGGCGAGCATCTTCCGGCGGATCCCGATGCGAAAGCGCTGGAAGAGTTTCTCGTCCGCCGGCGGAAGGCTGATCCCACCCGCTTCCCCGACTTGTCGCTCGCGGTGGTAAAAGCCATGGGCGCCGGCGAATACGTGATGGAGAAGGTGGGTGCGACGCCGATCGGGCACTTCGGCCTCGCGGTGAAGGACTACACCCATTCGACCGCGCCGAACCGCCGCTTCCCCGACCTGATCACGCATCGCCTGGTCAAAGCGGCGCTGGCAGGAGAAAAGCCGCCGTACACCGACGACGAGCTCAATGAGCTTGCGCAGCACTGCACGGAAGCGGAAGACGCGGCGAACAAAGTCGAGCGTCAGGTGCGGAAGTCGGCCGCCGCAACGTTGTTGTCGTCGCGCATCGGCGAGCGCTTCGACGCCATCGTCACCGGCGCGTCGGAAAAAGGCACCTGGGTGCGCGTGTTTCATCCGCCGGTCGAAGGAAAGCTCGTTCACGGATCGCAGGGCGCCGACGTCGGCGACAAGCTTCGGGTGAAGCTGCTGTCGGTCGACGTCGAAAAAGGCTTCATCGACTTCGCGCGGACACACTGACGCTCTTCGTAATGTGGTTCT
>JBBRMQ010000220.1:0-7355 GCA_038230775.1 Thermoanaerobaculia bacterium | reverse complement strand
TTGACATCCGCGCTGTACCGAGGGAACGTCGGAGACGATGCGGACGCTGCTGACACGGCGCGCTGGCCAGCCAGGAACGAAGAAGCTGCTGATGCAGTACGGCCGGGAGCTTGTGTGTGTGCGCTACCGCTACGACGAGGACCGTTGCGAACGTCTCAAGACGGTGGAGATCGTGGTGGAGCGGGTGGAGTGGCATCCGGGGAAACGAGCGGCGGCGCCGGAGAAGGTGCGCGTTCGGATCCTGCCGGGCGAGGGGCTGTTGCGGCGCGCCGCTCTGTTCGCGGGAGCGCGATGGGACGAGAGCACCGACACCTTCATCGCGCTGAGGCCTCCATATCTTCGCAGTTCCTCGAAGGCTTTGAGCGCGGCGGGCTCATATTCGGCGGGCGTGCCGCTTGAGCGCCTTGCGGGCATCACAGCGATTCCGAGCCGAACTTATTTGTAAAGCGAGTAAGATCCAAAAAAATTGTCCGAAAATTTCGACTCGAGTCGCGACGGAGAATTCCTATCGCAGATCGTGCCCGGGTCCTTGTATGCACCATGAGGAGGCAGTGATGGATACCCGACGTACGGTTCTAGGCAGTTCGTTCGCAGTGGGCCTGATGCCAGCTGTTTTGATTTCCGCTCTCGTGAGCGCGTTCCTGCCCGGCGGTCGGGCTGCAGCCCAGACGGCCGTTCCGCAGGCGCCGGTTTCCGCAACGTCGCGGGCCATCACGGCGGTCGTCCTGCAACCCCTGCGGTTCGACGCGCTCGGTTCCGCGGGCGACGGAAAGAGCGGCTTCATCTCCAGAGGAAGCGGCTACGCCATGGTCCTGACGCCGGGATCGGCGGTCGTTTCGCTGACTGACAGTCCACGGCCGTCGTCGACAGCCCAGGCCGCGCCAACCAGGACCCTCGCGGTGCGAATGACCTGGCCCGGCGCCAACAGGAACGTCCACCCGGTGGGAACTGATCTCGCCGCCGGCGTCACCAACTACCTCATCGGAAGCGACTCATCGCAATGGCGCCGCGGCGTGCAGTCGTTCGCCAAAGTGCGCTACCCCGCTCTCTACCCCGGCATCGACCTGGTGTTCTACGGCAATCAGGAACAGCTCGAATACGACTTCGTAGTCGCGCCGGGCGGTGACCCGAAGAACATCCGTCTCCGCGTCGGCGGCGGCGATGCGCTGCGCATCGATGCCGCTGGCAGTCTCGTCATCCGCGCTGGCAGCGCGGAGATGGTCCAGCGCGCGCCGGTCGTCTACCAGGAGCATGACGGGACCAGACACCTGGTGGCGGGACGATACGTGAAGACCGGCCGGCACGAAGTCCGATTCGCGGTCGGCGACTACGATCGCACCCGCACGCTCTTCATCGACCCCGTGCTCACCTTCTCATCATTCTTCGGCGGGAACGGGGACAACTTCGCGCAGGCGGTGGCCGTCGATTCCGCGGGATCCGCATACGTCACCGGCTACACCGCGTCAACCAACTTTCCCACGACGCCCGGCGCCTATCACACGACGGCCAGCAATCCGGTGTCCTACTATGAGGTCTTCGTCACCAAGATCAGCGCGACCGGCGTACTCATGTACTCGACCTACGTGGGGACAAGTAACACCTCGGAGAAAGGCGTCGGGATCGCGGTCGACCTGGCCGGGAACGCATACGTCACTGGCTCGCTCTACTACCCCGGCAGCCTCGAGACGTTCCCGGTGGTCAACGGCTTCACGATCGACGCGACCGGCGGTGGCGGTTTCCTGTTCAAGCTGGACTCCACCGGCAGCAGCCTCCTCTACTCGACGCTGCTCCGAAGCGGCTCATCGGCTGATGGTGCTGGCGTTGCGGTCGTGGGGAGCACCGCATACGTGACCGGGAGTGTTTACGGGAGTAACCCCTCGTTCCCGCTGTGGCCCACCAGTGGCACGTACAGCACACGCATCGGGCCAGGCGGCGGATGGGAGGCGTTCGTCGTGAAAATCGATACGAGCGCTGTAGGACTGGCCTCGCTCGTCTACGCCACGCGCTTCGGCGGATCGAAGCTGAACTACGGCAATGCGATCGCGGTCAACCCGGCTGGGGAAGCGTACGTGACCGGCGAGACCGAGTCCCTTGACTTTCCGATCACCCAAGGCGCGCCCCAGATTTCGTGCGGTGGCGGCCCCAACTACTGCAATGGACGCGAAGCATTCGCTGCAAAGCTCGACGCCTCGGGCACCGCGCTCCTCTATTCCACGTATGCGGGCGGAATCAACGATGACCGCGGCAACGCCATCGCGATCGACAGCTCCGGAAACGCCTATGTCGCAGGCGAAACCAATTCTCTCGATTTCCCGACCACCGACGGCGCACTCAACAGGACGCTCGGCGCCGCCTTCTCAGATGGCTTCGTATTCAAGCTCAACTCCACGGGGACCAGCTTCGTCTACTCGACCTTCCTCGGCGGAGCGGATGCCGACAGGGCGTTTGCGATCGCCGTGGACAGCGGCGGCAACGCGTACGTCGCCGGCGACACGTACTCGGCGGACTTTCCCACGGTGAATGCGATCCAGCCCTTGAAGGCCAGCAACAACGCCGACGCCTTTGTGTCGAAGCTCAACCCCACCGGCTCGGCGCTGGTGTACTCGAGTTACCTCGGCGGAACCGGGAACGTCTCGAGCGGTGACAAGGCATTCGGCATCGCCCTCGATTCCGCGCGCTACGTCTGGGTAGTGGGACAGACCGATTCGCCGGACTTCCCGGTGAAGCCTGGTGCCATCCAGACCACACACGGAGGCGGACAGTTCGACGGCTTCGTCGTGAAGATCAAAACTGCCCGTCGCGGCGACTTCAACGGCGACGGGAGGGCCGACCTGGTGTGGCGCAACGGCACGGATGGGACGAGCTCGATCTGGATGATGAACGGCATCAACATCGGCGCCGGTTCGGGCACGGCCTCGCTACAGATCAACACCTCGTTCATATTGGCCGGCTCCGGCGACTTCGACGGGGACGGGAAAGCCGACCTGGTGTGGCGCAACAACACGACCGGTGACACGATCCTGTGGGTCATGAACGGAACGGACGTCGTGGCAGGGTCGGGCGTGTTCTCCAATGTGCCCAGTCCGTGGCAGATCGCCGGAGTTGGAGACTTTAACGGCGACGGCAAATCGGATCTTCTGTGGCGGAATACAGTCACGGGCGAGAACTCGATCTGGCTGCTGAACGGGACGGTGGTGCAGCCAGGATCGGGCACGATTGTGCAGATCAGCGATACGAACTGGACGGTCGGTGGGATCGGCGACTTCAATCACGACGGCCGGTCGGACATTCTGTGGCGCAACAACACCACCGGGAGCAGCTCGATTTTGATGATGAATGGAACGGCGCTGGGAGGCGACTCCGGTGCCACGCAGCTGCAGATCGGCTCCGGGTTCCGCCCGGCGGCGGTGGCCGACCTCAATGGGGATGGCTTCGCGGACATCCTGTGGCGGAACACGACCACGGGTCAGAACATCGTGTGGCTGATGAACGGAACGACCATTGGCGTTGGATCGGGCGATACGCTGCCCATCGCGGACACGAACTGGAACGTCTCGGCCACGGGCGACTTCAACGGCGACGGGCGGGAGGATCTGGCCTGGCGCAACAACACCAGCGGGATCAGTTCGATCTGGATGATGAACGGAACATCGATCGGCCCAGGCTCCGGAACGTTACTCGACGTTGCGCCGCCCTGGGTCATTGCCGCAACGAAATAGGGGTTTTGACGCGATTCGATTGCTCGCTGGAAAGGGAAGGGCTTCGTGCCCTTCCCTTCTTGTTTGCGCTGTGCGCTTGCACGGGTCTGCTCGGCCTCGTCGAAGCGATTCTCGTGACGATCCCTTCTTGGCGGAAGATTCGTCAGTGTCCCAGATCGCTCCTTTTTCGTCGAAGCGTTGTTGTACTTAGTTCTTGAATTCACGCCGCCTAACTGTTGAGTGTCAGGACGTTGTTCTTATCCAGGCGACTGATCGGCGCATTGTAGTTGTGAGCGGAGTGCGCACGGTGCACGTCGTAGAAGTGCAGGTAAGGCGCGAGCCATTGTTTTCGCTGCAGCGAGCTGCTGTACTCGAAGCGATATGCCCACTCGCGCAGCAGGGTTTGAATCATTCGTTCGACCTTGCCGTTCGTTCGCGGGGTGTACGGGCGTGTGCGGATGTGGCGCACGTTGAGGCTGCGGCAAAGTGCGCTGAACGGGTGTGATACGAAGGCCGACCCGTTGTCGGTCATGATCTCCTGCACGTACACGTGCTGTTTGGCGAACCACATGATGGCGCGCGCCAGGAACACCGTCGCGGTGAGCCCATGCTCGTCGGGAAGGATCTCTGCGTAGGTCACACGCGATTCTGGAAGACGGCATCCTGACCGACTCGCTTGGCAATCAGGTGGACTTCCGCAACACGCTCATCATCATGACCTCAAACCTCGGCACCCGGTTCCTGACGACGAAGGGGCACATGGGCTTCCGCGAGAAGACGGCCGAGGGGGATCAGAAATCGGCGGAGATGATGATCAATCAGGAGCTCAAGAAGGAGTTCTCGCCGGAGTTCATCAATCGCATCGACGACATCATCATTTTCAACCCGCTGTCGCAGACGGAGCTTCGCCAGATCTGCCGCCTGCTGGTGGACGACGTGAACCAGGCGCTGATCCATCGCAATGTGTCGATCGCGATCGACGATCACGTCGTGGACTGGCTGTTGAAGCGCGCAGAGGAAGAGGCGAACTCCGGAGCACGTCCGCTGCGCCGGGCGATCCAGCGCAACATCGAGGACGAGCTGTCGGAGTATCTGATCCGGCACAAGGATCTGGCGCTGCCGGAGCGGATCGAGTTCACGATCGACGACGGCAAGGTCGTGCTGATCGCGGCTCCGAAAGACGTCGACCTGATCGCGAACTGACGCCCTTCCCTTTTCTCCACACCTCGCAGATTCGTTGACATCCGCGCTGTTCCGAGGGAACGTCGGAAACGATGCGGACGCTGCTGACACGGCGAGCTGGCCAGCCAGGAACGAAGAAGCTGCTGATGCAGTACGGCCGGGAGCTTGTGTGTGTGCGCTACCGGTACGACGAGGATCGGTGCGAACGTCTCAAGACGGTGGAGATCGTGGTGGAGCGGGTGGAGTGGTATCCAAAAAAGCGTGCGGCTGCGCCGGAGCAGGTGCGCGTTCGGATCCTGCCGGGCGAGGGGCTGTTGCGGCGCGCCGCACTATTCGCGGGCGCACGTTGGGATGAGAGCAGCGGGACGTGGACGCTTCAGAGGGAGGCAGCAGTAGCACTCGGCCTGCAGTCGCGCATTCTGCGCCGAGGCCCTCGAAAACGGATGGACCGGAAGCCAAAACCATGACCAGCCCCAGATCCAAAGCGGCAGATCTGATCCTGGATCGAAGTGACTACCGATGATCGCGGGATATGGTGGTATATCGTTGTGTTGCAGGCTAATTACTAGTTGGGCGTCATGAAGAGAGATCCCAAACCGCCGCAAGAAAAAAAGCGCCTCAGCCTCGAGCGCGACAGGCGGAACGATTACGGCGAAAACGCAAAAGCTTCTCGCAAGAACATTCCGCGCTCAAAAGCACTTTCATTGCGAAAAGAGCGGCACGGCCAGAATCAAGCTCTCCAAGCCGCGACACGCGCGAGTTCTGAAGACGAAATTGTGGCCGCGGAGCTTCGCGCAACGTCTCCGAAGCCACGCTGGTGGCGCAAAGAGCCGGACGTGCCCCTCGGAAAACTCGTGGCCCGCAAGCTCGAGCGACGTAAGGTATGACGCCCAACTCGGCACTGGAGCGGACTTCGGCCCGCCGCGCTGGTGGGCTATCTTGCACGAGCATCGAGCGGGCCGAAGCCGCTCAGTTTTAAACGTTGGACGGCCGGCGGCACTGAACACACAGTTTCGCGAGCACATCGTAGCCAGGTGCGTCGCGTTGCCGACTCGGCGCCGCTTCGAAGGTTGAGAGTCTCGAATCTCTTTGCACGTGGCGAAAGAGAGTCTTGCCACTCGCATCGCTCGTCGTTCGTTCACGCGCCTGCCGTCGACGAGTCGCGAACAGGCAGTCATCGTTCGAAGCGTCGCTTCGTGGCACAGCCAATCGCCGCGCCGAGTTCGGCCTCACCAGCTTCGGCTTCGGGCGCGCGAAACATCGCATTTCTAAAAGCGCACGTTCAAGGTTCACGCAAGCGCCGCCGGCCGTCCAACTCGTCGCTCAACCGGACGCGAACCCGCAACTCGGCTCGCTCCAAGCGCTACAATCGTTCGCTGCGGGTCCGCGCCGGTTAGCTCAGATCCGTTAGCCGCCGTGATGATCACGAGAGAATCCGTCGATTCGGCACTCAAGGACACAGTCGTGCCAAGCTTGCGCGAACTCGGCTTCGGCGGGTCGTATCCACATTTCTACCGCGATCGCTCTGGCCACATCGATCTGCTCACATTTCAGTTCAGCATGTCAGGTGGCAAGTTCATCGTGGAGTTGTCATTCGCCGATAGCGCGCGGGAGAATGTGTACTTCCGAAAGGATACGCCGGCTCCGAAGTTGCGCACTTCCCAGACGACCGAGAGGCACAGGTTGGGTACAACGGCTCACGGAACTAGCGATTATTGGTTCTCCTTCGAGAATCCTGGGTTTCTACCGTCGAGGAAGCCCGCCAAACTCGCGGACGCCGTTCGTGAATTGCTCACGTCAGAGGCGGAACCATGGTGGCGTAGTCGTGGCGAGCGACCCGGCGGCTAACTCGTCGCTGCACCGGACTTCGAGCCGCGCGTTGCTGCGTCGCAAGTGCGCTACCATTTCGCGTGCGGCTCGAAGCCGGTGAGCTTTGAACGTTATGCGGCGAAGACGCGATGAGCGATGACACCGTCTATACCGTCGAAGACTACTGGGACGGACCGCGTGAAGGTTTTGCGGCGTTCCGAGGACGTCTGCACCACTACCGAAGCATCTTCGACTCGGTGGCGGACGACTGGTCGGAGCAGTTCCGTCTCACTCCGATCGAAGAGTCGTTGCTACCGGCCGTTCTCGAGGCGTGGGACATTTGGTATCGCTGGGAGCAGCAGTTTCAGCGTGGTGAAACAACTGTCGAGACTCATCCGGCATTGCCAGATGATCGGGAACGGTATGAACACTTGAAAGAACTCGTCGCCACAGCGGTTCAGTCCGGCGCGCGCGACGCGTTCGTAGTGAAGGAGCCGATCCTCGCAGCAATCGGTGCAGGGATTCCCATTCATGAACCAATGGGACGCATGGTCGTAGACATCGGCGGTGGCACCATCGATGCGGCGGTGATTTCACTCGGTGGCATCGTCGCGTCTATTTCCGTGAAGTGTGCGGGTAATCGCCTCGATCGCGCAATCATCGATT
>JBBRMQ010000219.1:0-7390 GCA_038230775.1 Thermoanaerobaculia bacterium | reverse complement strand
TGAAGATCTCACCGTTGAGCAACTCGTCGCGGAACCGGCTGTTGAACGACTCGCTGAACGAGTTCTCCCATGGACTGCCAGTCTCAGGAAGAGGTTTGCGACCGGCTTCTCGCATTCACCGGTGAAAGTGATGACGCGACGAAGCAGAAGGAGCTCAATCCCGTTCACGGGAGCGCCAATCTCAATTGTCGGCACCGCTCCACTTTTCTTCTTCGCAGGTGCCGCCCAACTAGCGCTTGCCGCGGGCCACGCCGCTGAAACGCAGGTCCGTTGGGCAACACGGTTCACGCGACTCGCACCGGCATCGCTTCGTCGGTTCTCGGCCATCGTCACGCCTCTGCTACCTTCCACGCTCGCAGTTTCTGCGCGGTGGCCGTCAACTCGTCCTCCTATCGGGCGTAGGAACACGCTTGTCCCAATGAGGATCGTCCGGAGGGGCACCCCCATCCGCGCTTCGCCTCACGTCCATCCCGCGCGGTCAAGAGCAAGCGTGAGCGTGTTGCCCAACGGTCAAACACATCCATGAAGGAACGGACAAGTTGGGGGGTCACATCTCTACTTCGCTGGGGCGAACTCCCAGGTTCCGTCTAGGCGATCCGAATCAGACAGTTGCGCCCGTACCGTTGAATCCGAACAGCACAGTGAAGATGTGCCCCACCTCCTCGTCCGACAAGCAAAGGCCTGTCCCTGCAACATGCCCTAGAATCGATAGATAGTGACCGTGTCCAGCGTAAGCACGAAAGCGCTGCTGCGACTGTGCAGCGGCCGCGGCCTCGAAACAGCGGCCCTACTGAGAGCGGCACGCATCGTTCCGTCCGATCTTGACCGTCCGTTAGCGACAGAGTCGATGACGGCGATCTGGGATGCCGCGGCAGCAGCTACAGCTGACGATGCGATCGGTGTGCGCGCCGCGGCGTGCGTCCCGGCCGGCGCATACGGGGCGTTCGACCACTTCGTTATGACGAGCGCGACCACCGGTCATGCCCTCGCCGCCACCGCACGTCACTTCCGCCTGGCCAACGGCGGCGCGGAACTCCGGCTGCACGCGTTGCGCGACGCAGTAGCGGTGCAGCTACATGCGCCCGAGACAGCTCCCGAGCATCGGCCCCGCTCTGCGCAGTACACGTTCGCAATCATTCTGCTGCGATCCCGCTTGGCCACGGGAAGAGCTTGGGCACCGCGTGAAGTGCACTTCACGGCGGGTGAACCCGTTCATGTCGAGGAACTGCGCCGCGTCTTCCGGGCGCCGCTGCGCTTCGGCCAACGCGACGATCAACTGCTGCTCGATCCATCGACGCTGGCGCTTCCGCACTCTGGGCACGATCCGCTGCTGCACGAGATTCTGGAGTCGCGCCTGGCGGGCGACCTGCCGATCGAATTTGACTTTCTGGCGCGTTGCCGGGAATCCGCCCTCGCCGCGCTGTGGCAGGGTGAGCGCAGTATCGTCCGGGTCGCGGACAATCTGACCATGAGCGTGCGCAGTCTGCAGCGCAAGCTGCGCGCGAACGGCACCTCCTATCGCGAGCTCCTCGACGAGCTTCGCTTCGAGCACGCCTCCACGCTTCTCAGGAGCAATCGCGCGCCGGCCACCGACATCTCCCGCGCTCTTGGCTTCTCCGAGCCGAGCGTCTTCTACCGCGCTTTCCGCCGCTGGACTGGAACGACACCGCACGATTGGCGCATTCGGTCACTGCCAGAACCGCGGTAGGCGATTAGATTGATGGCCATGCCCAATCTTCTCTTCTCCCTCGCCATCGCCATCGTGCATGTGACCCTGATCGACGGCAGCAGCGGACCTCCGCGCCCGAACGCGACCGTGGTCGTGGAGAACGACACGATCGTCGCAGCGGGAGATGCGGCAACGATCGTTGTACCCGGCGGCGCGACGGTCATTGACGGCACCAACCGCTTCCTGATCCCGGGACTATTCGACTCACACATCCACCTGTCGAAGACCGGCGAAGGGGCTCTGAAGCTCTGCGTCGCAAATGGCGTGACGAGCGTTCGCGACATGGGAAGCGACATCGACGAAGTTCATCGCTGGCGCGACGAGATCGCCTCGGGCTCGCGGGTCGGGCCGCGCATCCGCACCTCCGGGCCAATGCTCGAAAGCGCCGCAAATGTCCAGCGCATGCTCGACGAGCACGTGGTGGAACCGGTGAGCACGATCCGGCTGCCGGTGGCGAACCCGCGCCAGGCCGCCGAGGCCGTGGCCATGCTCCGCAAACGGGGCGCGGACTACGTGAAGGTGCGCACGTTCGCATCACGCGAAACGTACTTCGCCATCGCCGACGCCGCACGCGCCGCGGGACTGAAACTGGTGGGACATGCCAACGACCTCACGCCCGCCGATCTGCTTCGCTCCGGGCAGAAGAGCATCGAGCATTACCTGCCGCCCGGGCGGCTGCCCAAGGCGGAGGGTGAACGGCGCGCCGAGTTCCGGCAGTTGGCTAAGGCAGGCGTGGCCATAGTGCCGACGCTGGTTGTCGGAAGGCAGTGGCTCCTCGTGCCGAACGCGCAGGCCGAACTGATCGTGAATGACGATGCCGGCCGCATCGATCCCCGACGCCGGTACATCTCCGAACATCTCCTTCGCGACTGGCGCGAACAGGTCCAGGAGCGGCGCGGTGAAAAGCCGGTGGACTGGGAAGGTTTTGCGAGAGGTGTCATCCGGAACGACCGAGAGATGCACGAGGAAGGGATGCGCTTCCTGGCCGGCACCGACGCCGCCGTCGCGCTGATCTACCCCGGCTTCGGCGTGCATGACGAGCTAAAGGAGCTCGTCTCCGTCCTCGGTTTCACGCCGATGGAAGCGCTCCTCGCCGCGACGCGCAATCCAGCCGAATTCCTCGGCGTGGATAACGAGAGAGGCACCATCGCCACGGGCAAGCGCGCTGATGTGGTGTTGCTCGACGCCAACCCGCTCCATGACATCGCCAACACCTCGCGCATTGCCGGGGTGATGTCGCGGGGCGTCTATTACGACCGAGCGGCACTCGACAAAATGCTCGCCGACGTCGAGGACGAGGCGTCGTCAGTCGCCATCACAAACGCAACCGTGATCGACGTACAGAGCGGCGCCCTGCATCCGCTCATGACGGTCATGATCCGAGGCAATCGCATCGTGTCCGTCGCCGCGAGCGAGCCACCGCCGAAGACGGCACGGATCATTGACGGCCGCGGCAAGTTCCTCATCCCTGGCCTGTGGGACATGCATGTGCATCTGAGCTGGACGAAGTCGGGCGCGCTACCGCTGCTCATCGCCAACGGTGTAACGAACGTGCGCGACGTGGGATCCAAGCTTGAGGAGATCGACGCCTGGCGCACGAAGATCGGGGCAGGCCTCATCACCGGGCCAGGCATCCTTCGCGTCGGGCCGATCATCAACGGACAGAAATTCAACGCCTACCAGCTCGTGGCCGGCAATCCGGATGAGACCCGGGGCATCGTCCGCGCACTCAAGGAAGCAGGGGTCGACTTCATCAAGATTCATCGACGCATGCCGCGCGACTCCTACTTCGCAGCAATCGATGAGGCGAAGAAGCAGGGGCTCACCGTCGTCGGCCACATCCCGATGACCGTGACGCCGGAAGAAGCCTCCGACGCAGGACAGGTCACGATCGAGCACACGCAGACGCTCTTCGAGGGAACGTTCGCCACCGCGGCCGGCAAGGAGCCGTTGCCCCAGGCAATTCGGCGATTCCGTACGGACGCGGCGAACGTGCTTTTCGCGAAGTTCGTCGCGAACGGAACGGCCGTAACGCCGACGCTCGTAGCCGTGCGGACGGTGATCGAAGGTATCGAAGCGCACGAAAGCTCGCGTCCGCCCGATCCGCGGCGGAAATACGTTCCGCCGTCGCTCCTGGCCGAAGCGGACAAGCTCCTGAGCGGCATGAAGGCGGGAGAGCTTGAAGAGTGGAAGGCGCTCTACGCGGAGCTGAGGGAAGTGACCGGCCAGATGAACCGCGCCGGCGTGATCCTGCTCGCAGGCAGCGACATTGCGTCGGCTCGCATCCCCGGCTTTACGCTGCATGAAGAGCTTGCACTCCTCGTCGAGGCCGGCCTCACGCCGCTGCAGGCGCTGCAGGCAGCGACAATCACACCCGCGCGGGTTTTGCACCGCCTCGCCGATCACGGCACGATCGAAACGGGAAAGCTCGCCGACCTCGTCCTGCTCGATGCGAATCCGCTGACCGACATTCACAACACGCAGCGCATCTCCGCGGTCGTCGTCAACGGCCGCTTTCTCGACCGTGCAAAACTCGACGCCCTGCTTCGTGAGGCCGAGTCGCTGGCAGCAGGCAGGTGATACGCGGGCTCGCTCGACGGATCATCCGCCAGTCCAGCGCGCCATCGGACGGCATGGTAGAGAGCGCCGGGAAACTCGAGCGCCTGGCTGTAGTCCACGGGCAGCCGGGCGAAGGTCGTGCGCGCCGTCGCGCCTCAGCCGATGCTTGCGGTTGTCGCCGAATGGGATTCAGGATGACTCTAGCTCGTCGCGGCAACCAAAATGAGCTGGCAGGGGTCGTACGCGTCGGCACGAGGCGGATGTTCATGTCCACGGCAGTGATGGCCGATAAGATCGCCCCGCGTTTTGACGACTTCGTCAGTACCACACCGATCGACCGACGATAGAAGGCCCGGCGGCTCACGCGACCGCCCAGACTTCCAAATGTCATTCACGGTCGCCATCAACTATCGCTGATCGCGTGGCCGGCCTGAGTTCAAGGGTGAACTGCAACGCTGACTGGGCCATTGTATCGATCGACGGCTTGTAGTGGTGTTTCTTAGCTTGGATCGCGGCGTGGAACGCGGTAGCGTCAGCGGTGAGAGGCTGTTGCTGATTGAGACGATGAGCGTGAACCTGGCGGGGGAGTGGAGTTTGTGTCAGCGCGGCCGTCGCGACACGCCGCGCATGATCTCGGCCGGGGTTGCGAATCCGAGTCGTTTCCGAGGGCGGGCGTTGAGTCGTTGCGCGATCTCATTGCAGTCGGTCTGAGTGAGTGAGGCCATCGATGTGCGCTTCGGCAGGTACTGGCGGATCAAGCCGTTGGTGTTCTCGTTCGTTCCGCGCTCCCACGAGTGATACGGCGTGGCGAAGTAGAACCGGACACCCGTCTTGCGCGCGATCTCCAGGTGGCTGTGGAATTCGGTTCCGTTGTCGGCGGTGAACGTCTTAAAGATGAGCCGCCGGTCGCGCGCCGGGCGGCGAAGCAATCTGAGCACACGATCGTTGAGGGCGTCGGAGGTTACGTTGGACGGCGGGGGGCGCGGATGGGGTCCACGGATCACAGTCGCCCTGGGGTTGACCGCTCTATTGATTCGATCGTGGCGCGTTGCTGCATCTATTTCGCTCACGGCGGGTCTCGTTGGGATGTCGGTCGTCGGCGGTTTAGCCATGGGATATGCCCTAGCGCGTGTCACCGCAGCCGCGCGCCACATCTCGGGCAACTTTCCGGAAAGGCATCTGCTCCGCTGAAGTGAATGACAGAGCTGTCGTTCGCGCTGACCGGACTATTACAAACCGGGCATCGATGAGTAAAGCCGGAATAGGCCGCAGCAAAACCGAAAAATGCCATCGTGCCGAGCGCTGCTGCCATGAAGACTGCGTCGGGTCCGTCTCGAGCCAAATATGTGATGAGGCCGCTGAAGCCCGCAAGGAGCAGAGCGAGACCCACTACACGAATCGCCCGCTCTTCTTGTTTCTTGAATTTCGCAATAACGACTTCAGGCGGGATGCGAGAAGGACGAGCTGCTCGCTTCTACGCCCCCGGCGGAACGGTCACAACGCCGCCCATCATGTTGCGCGCTTCCTTTTCGTCGATCTGCACGTACTCCGTGCTGCCGCCGATTCCGCACGCCGATATGAGATCCGGCCAATCGATCCATTCGCTGCCGGTCCACTTCTCCAGCTTCAGAATCCCCGGCTCATTCACCCACCGGAATACCCCTCGATGCGGCAAGCCCCTGCCGCCGTCGGTCGAGAAAAACGTTATCCCTTCCTTCATGTTCCTGCCTCCCTCCTTTGATCTCTCGCTTCCGTATCCAGAACCTCCGCCCGCGCACTGCACGTATAGCATTCGCGCGGCCCCGGCGGTGTTTCTATTCGGCCCGTCAGCGATCCGTGCCCGATGCAACGCCCGCAAGGACGGCAGAACGAATGCCACCGCCAATCGCGCGCACACTCCCGGATCGCTTCCCGCTCCTTGCAGCAATCGAAGCAAAGCGTTCCGCCGCAATGATCGCAAGGCTGAGCCTTGCAATGCGAATGTGAATACCGAGGGTGGGTCTTCTGAGCGTGCTGTGACACATCGATACGGTCTCGTAGATGGGGTCAGACCTTCGCTTCAGGTCTCGTAGATGGGGTCAGACCTTCGCGTCGACGCTTTACTTTAGATGGGGTCAGACCTTCGCTTCGACACTTTTCCACCCACCGTGAAAAAACCATCGAAGCAAAGGCCTGACCCCAGCGGAGGCGGACCCCAGCGGAGGCGCCGGACCGTATGTGTGCGGCGCGGCGGTAGATTGACGCACATGGCGGACCTGAGCTCTTCTCTCGCGGACCATCTGGTGCAGATCCCGTGATCGAGCGATAGGATCACGCGATGATTCGAGTCACTCTTGCCGGCGCGACCGGATGGGTCGGTAAGCCGCTCGCACTCGCCATCGAAGAGGCGGAGGATCTCCAACTCGCCGCCGCCATCGCCCGCCGCGCGCGAGGCGAGCGCCTCGGCGGCGTCACCATTCACGGCTCGGTCGAGGAAGCGCTCGCCACGCCGTCCGACGTCTTCGTCGATTACACCAGCGCCGCTTCGGTGAAGGCGAACGTTCTCTCGGCCATTGGCGCCGGCCTGCACGTCGTGATCGGCAGTTCGGGCCTGGCTCAGGACGACTTTCGCGAGATCGATGCGGCCGCACGATCGGCGGCGGTCGGTGTCGTCGCCGTCGGCAACTTCGCGATCGCCGCCGCGCTGTTGCAGAGGTTCGCCGTCGAGGCCGCGAAGTATCTTCCGAGCTGGGAGATCATCGACAGCGCCTATGACGGCAAGATCGACGCGCCCAGCGGCATGGCGCGCGAGCTCGCGTGGCGAATCTCGGAAGTGCGTGCGCCGCATGTCGAGGTTCCGGTGGAGAAGATCGTGGGCAGGGCCGAGGCGCGCGGGGCGGATGTGGATCGTTCGAGGATTCACTCCCTCCGGCTGCCGGGCTACACCATCGGACTCGAAGTCCGGTTCGGGCAGCAGGACGAGCGGCTCAGTCTTCAATATGACGGCGGTCCCGGCGCGGCGCCGTACATCGGCGGCACGTTGCTCGCGATCCGGCGCGTGCGCGATTTCACCGGGCTGGTGCGCGGCCTCGATCGCATCCTGTAGAACCGGCTCGCTACCGT
>JBBRMQ010000218.1:0-7463 GCA_038230775.1 Thermoanaerobaculia bacterium | reverse complement strand
GTGCCGGTCGTAACAGATGTAGACGCCGACCTTGCCGTACTTTGTCTCGAACACCGGATAGCCGAGGTTGCCCGGGCGGAAGTAGTACTTTTCCCAGAAGCCCGGTGCGGTGTGCGGAATGTGATTCTTGCGATATTTGCCGAGGTAGGTGCCGTCGGCGTCGATGACGGCGGCGGTGTTGTAGTAGACGCCCGGTGAGTCCTCTTCATACAGAGGAACGACGATGACCATGTTGTACTTCTTCGCGTACTCCTGCATCAGCTTGGTGGTCGGTCCGTCGGGGATGCGCTCGACGGCGTCGTACCAGCGCGCGTTCTGCTCGGCACAGAAGTACGGGCCGGTGAAGATTTCCTGCATGCAGAGCATCTGCACGCCTTCCTGGCCGGCCTGATCGACGAACGTGAGCGTGCGCTCGATCTGCGCGTTGCGGATGGTCTCGATGCTCTCGCTCGGATCCGCCGCGAGCGCGGTCTGGATCAAGCCTGCTTTGACGATTCGGGGCATGGGTTCTCCTCGGACGATTGGTGACGCGAGAGCTTACAACACCGGTGCCGCGCGACGCGCGGGGTGTCAGCGCAGGGGGTGGGAGTGTCATGAGAACGTAGTGGACCACGCCCCCCACGCCGAAGCCGACGAACCATGCGTAATCGTACAGCGGACGCAACACCGGCACGATCAGGCCGATCCACGCCAACGTGCAGCCGGCCAGGGTGGCGATCACCGCGCGCCAGTTCCATCCCGCGTTGAACTTGTAGACGCCCTCGGTCCGATAGAGATCGCCTAACACCAATTCCTTCCGATGCAGGACCCAGTAGTCGGCGATCAGCACGCCGGCGATCGATCCCAGTCCACCGGAGTAGCCGAGAAGCCAGTTGAAGATGTAGCCGCTGGGGTCGGCGAGGAGTCGCCACGGCTGCATGAGGATGCCGACGATGCCGGTGATCAGACCGCCGGTGCGGAACGAGATGAAGCGCGGGAACGCATTGGCGAAATCGTTCGCCGGCGAGACGACGTTCGCGGCGATGTTCACCGACAGCGTCGCCACCACGACCGTGAACATCGAGATGGCGATCACGACCGGCTGCGTGAAGTGACCGACGAGCTTCACCGGATCCCACAGATCGCTCATCGGCGACTTCGGATAGATGATCACCGCCGCGGACGTGATCAACACGCCCATGGCGGCGAAGACGGTCATCGTCGTCGGCAACGCGATGGTCTGTCCGATGGCCTGCTCGCGCTGGCTGCGGCCGAAGCGTGTGAAGTCCGGCATGTTGAGCGAGAGCGTGGCCCAGAAACCGATCATCGCCGTGAGCGACGGGATGAAGACCACCCGGAATTGCGACCACGTCTGGAATTTGTCCTGTTCGGTGAGCAGGTATCCGAGGCCGTGGGCGCGCCAGATGGCCCAGGCGAGGAGAAGCGCGGTCATGACCAGCACAAACGGCGCGGCCCAGTTCTCGACCCTCCGCAGCAGGTCCATGCCGCGGTAGATGATCACGATGTTCAGGCCCCAGAACAGAAGGAACGACAACCACTCGGTTGGTGTGTGTCCGCCGACCGGCCCGCCTAACAGCGTGTTCCACGACGGCATCACCGCGTTGAAGAAGACCTGCAGCGCCTGGCCGCCGATCCACGCCTGGATGCCGAACCAGCCGCAGGCGACGATCGCGCGCATCAGCGCCGGCAGGTTCGATCCGTACGTTCCGTAGCTGGCGCGCGCGAAGACAGGGAACGGGATCCCGTACTTCGTTCCGGGATGCGAGTTGAGAAGGATGGGGATGAGGACGATCGTGTTGCCCAGCAGGATGGTGATGAGCGCCTGCCACCAGTTCATGCCGGCGCCGATGAGCCCCGACGACAACATGTATGTCGGAATGCAGTGCGCCATCGAGATCCAGAGCGCGGCGTAGTTGTACGTCGTCCAGTTCCGGCGCGACACCGGAACCGGCGCCAGGTCTTCGTTGTAGAGAGGGCTGGTTTTGATGGAGTCGAGTGAGCTCAGCTCGACACGGCCGTCCTTGTGTTGGATTGTTTCGGACATCCGACCCCCTTGGACGAGGAATGTTAAATGTTGAATGTTGAATGTTGAATGGATCGAGGGTTGAACATTCAACATTCCTCGTTCTCTATTTGGGCGAGTTAAAGAACCCTCTCTTCAGAAACTGCCCGTTCCCCACCTTCCCAACATATTTCCCATCCTCAATGACGAGCTCCCCTCGCGACAGAACGGTTTTCGTGACACCGCGTACCTTGAACCCTTCGTACGCGGAGTAGTCGACGTTCATGTGATGGGTCTTCGCGCTGATGGTGCGCTCTTCGTTTGGATCGAAGATGACGATGTCGGCATCGGAGCCCACGGCGATCGTGCCTTTGCGCGGGAAGAGTCCGAAGATCTTCGCGGCGGCGGTGGACGTGATCTCCACGAAACGGTTGAGCGAGATGCGGCCTTGCGCCACGCCGCCGTTGTAGATGAGCGACATCCGCTCTTCGACGCCAGGTCCGCCGTTCGGAATCTTCGAGAAGTCGTCCTTGCCGAGCTCTTTCTGCTCCTTGAAACAGAAGGGACAGTGATCGGTCGAGATCACCTGCAGGTCATTCATTCGGATGCCGCGCCAGAGCTCGACCTGATTCCACTTCTCGCGAATCGGTGGCGTCATCACGTATTTCGCGCCCTCGAATCCGGGCTTCTCGTACACGCTGTAATCGAGGAAGAGGTACTGCGGGCACGTTTCGGCGTAGGCGGGCAGGCCTTTGTCGCGGCCGCGCACGACTTCCTCGAGCGCGTCGCTGTTGCTGAGGTGAACGATGTACACGGGCGCGCCGGCCATCTCCGACAGCGCGATGGCGCGATGGACGCCTTCCGCTTCGGCCAGAGTCGGCCGCGTCAACGCGTGATACTTGGGCGCCGTCTTCCCCTCCGCCAGCGCCGCCTTGACGATCGCGTCGATGACGACGCCGTTCTCCGCGTGCATGCAGATGAGGCCACCCGCGTTGCCCGCCATCTGCATGGCCTTGAAGATGGTGGCGTCGTCAACCAGGAACACGCCGGGATAGGCCATGAAGAGTTTGAAACTAGTGACGCCCTGCCGGATCAGGTCCTTCATCTCGGGCAGCCGCTCGTCGGGGAGATCGGTGCAGATGAGATGGAAACCGTAGTCGATCGAGGTCTTCCCTTCCGCTTTCTTGAACCACGCGTCGAGCGCCTGATTGAGCGACTGGCCCTTGTACTGGACCGCGAAGTCGATGATGGTCGTCGTGCCGCCGAATGCGGCGGCGCGGGTTCCCGTCTCGAAGTCATCGGACGCCGCGGTGCCACCAAAGGGCAGCTCCATGTGCGTGTGCGGATCGATTCCGCCGGGGATGACGAGCCGTCCGTTGGCGTCGATTGTCTTGTCCGCCTTGACGTCGATCTTCTTTGCGATCATCGCGATCTTGCCGTCCTCGATCAGGATGTCAGCCTCGTAGTCGTCGACAGCGGTCACGATGCGCCCGTTGCGAATGACGGTTCTCATGCGGATCTTCTCCTTTGAACGAAACGGTGCGATTGTATCGACATGAACGCACGCCGCACAGCCATGCTGCTCGCTCTCGCCGTCACGTCGTCCATGTTCGCGCAGGCTCCGGAGACCAAGGATGCGCAGGTCTTCGGTCAGAAGATCTCGTATATGGAGGCCGGTTCCGGACCCGCCGTCATCCTCTTGCACGGACTGGGCGGAGACAAGACGAACTGGCGATTCAACCTCCCGGCGCTCGCTGCGAAGTTCCACGTTTACGCCATCGACGAGCTCGGATTCGGTGCCTCGGACAAGCCGATGATCGACTATCGCGTCGCGACGGAGTCCGACGTCCTGGACGAGTTCATGCGCAGCCAGAAGATCGAGAAGGCCTCGATCGTCGGCAGCTCGCTCGGCGGGTGGATCGCCGCGGATTTTGCGGTCCGCTATCCCGGGCGGGTCGACCGGCTGGTGTTAGGCGACGCGGCAGGGTATTTTCTCCGGCCGGTGCAGCGCGAGGAAGCTGCGTTCCTGAATCCGTCGACGCTCGATGACGCGCGCCTCGCGGTGAAGAAGATCTTCAAGACCCCCCAACTCACCAGCGAGACGTTCGCCCGAACCTTCCTCGGCGTTCGCATGCACGCAGGCGACGGCTACACGATCGACCGCTTCTTCGACTCGATGCTGCGCGGCGAGGACCAACTCAATCACCGGCTGCAGAGCATCCACGCGAAGACGCTCGTGATCTGGGGCGGAGACGATGCGTTGCTCCCGGTGTCGCTCGCCGAAACTATGACGAAAGAGATCGCGGGCGCGAAGAAGGTCGTGATCGACGGTTGCGGTCACGTTCCGCAGTTCGAGTGCGCCGATCGCTTCAATCCGGCGATGATCGACTTTCTGACCGCGCCGTAAACTCTCGTTGATGCTGACAACCGTCACCGTGCTGCCTCGGTCGATGGCCCTAAAACGACCTCATCGTTCGGCCACGGTGACGCACGGGGCCGCCGGCATCAACGAGAGCCAGAAAGCGAGATCGTAGTGTTTCAGCGACCGAATCCGCCGATCCGGTCACGCGCATCGACGCTTCCGTCGGCGGTCACGTAGAGCACCACCGATTGCCCCGCGGTCACGCCCTTCGGCGAGCTCCATACCTTCGGCTCCTTCATCTCGAACGAAAGGCGCAGAGTTGCGCTCGGCGAGACCGATACGCGCCGCGTCTGTCCCGAGCCGAGCGAGGGAGGATGGAGTAGAGGGCCTTGCGGGAGATCATCGCGGACGGATCAAGCCGCTGTAAGCGAACGCGTCGCCGACGCGCACGATGACGCGAACGAAGGCTCCTTCGCCTAACTCGCTGGCGACGACGCGCGGAAGCCAGCGGAACGGAATCTGAAGACCGAGAAAACGTGCGCCTGTCAGGTGGTAGCGGAGGGCGTCAGAGCTTGCCGCGAGCGACATGGAGACGGCGATCGGCCCGATGCGCTCGACGATCTGCGCCTTGCTCACGCGCTGGATGCTCTTGAAGACATGAACGCCGTCGAAGGTGCGGATCCAGCGATCGGCGGCCGGGTCGCGGATCACGCGGAGGTGAATGCTGATCTTTTCCCCCGCCGGCGGAAGGAACGGCAGGAAGCGCGCGATGCCGTGACGCTCGACGCGGAAGTTTCCCTCGCCGCCATTTTCATGCAGCCGGCGGACAGAGTCCGGGAGCACTTTCCAGTTGGTGCCGAGGAGGTCTTCGTAGATGGACATCAGTAAAAAGGAACGCCGCCGGCTCGGCGGCCAGGAAAACGGCCAGCGAGCCGCTGGCGGCCCCGCCGGCGAGGCCGCCGGCGTTCCGCATGCTACGCGCTCAGGACTGGGGACGCATACCCTTCGTTCTCTTCGTAACCCCCGTGGTAGTCCACCGTATCCGGACGCTTGATCTGCGAGTGCGAGACGATGCGGTCGCGGCGGATTCCGCGAAAATCGTCCAGCGATTTGTAGCCGCGCTTGTCCATGAACTCCGCCATCCCTTCCGTCAGCGACTTGATGACGCCCGGTCCGATGGCGTGATCCAGCATCGCCGCCGTGCAGACCTGCACCGTGCCACAACCCAGCAGGAAGTACGAGAGCGCGTGATCGAAATTCGCGACGCCGCCGATGCCGGAGAACTGGCGATCGGGAAACTGCTTCGTCAGCTGCGACATCTTCGCGAGCGAGAGCGGCAGGATCGCCGGTCCGCCTAACCCGCCGCTGGAAACGAAGCCCTCGACGTTCATCTCGAACTCGAGCGTGTTCGGATCGATCACCGGAAGCGACGGGAACGTATTCGACGACGACACCCCATCCGCCCCGCCTCGAAAGCAGGCGTCGGCCTCCTCCACGATGTTGGCGGTCGCCGGCGTCAGCTTTACCCACACCGGAATGCGGGCCACTTCCTTCACCGCCTGCGTCACCACGGAGCAGAGCACCTTGTCCTTGCCGACGTTCGATCCCATGTCGACGCGATCCATGTGCGGACACGAGAAATTGAGCTCCACCGCGTCGCACCCTTCGTCCTGCATCGCCTTCGTCAGCGTCTGCCAGTTGTGCAGCTCCTTGTCGTTGCCGCTTCCGGCCATGATCGACGCCACGAGCATCTTCGTCGGATGCGCCTTCTTGATCTTCGCCAGTTTTCCGATCCACCAGTCGAGCGGCTTGTCGGAGATGAGCTCCCAGTTCCACGACGCCACCAGTGTCGAATCGGTGCGCTTGTTCATGGAGAGGCGGTAGCCGCTGTTCTCGGCGCGAAGAAACTTCGTCTTCGGCCCCTTCACGTTCATCACCGGGTGCAGCCCGATCGTCTTGGTCACCACGCCGCCCCAACCGGCTTCGAACGCCCGTGTGATGTTGGCGTCCGACTCGGTCGGCGGGGCCGAGGCGAGCATGAAGGGGTTTTCAAACTGAATACCGGTGTAACGCGTCGACAGATCCGCCATGGGCTCCTCCGTGTTTGGGGAAGACGCGATTATATGCGCGGCTTCTGTGTGAGGACCGGCTTCAGCCGGTCATGGCCGGCTGAAGCCGGCCCACACACAGCGGCGATAGTAGACTGCGCCTCATGAAGCAAGCACTCTTCGCCGCACTCTTCATCGCTACGACCGTCCTCGCCCAGCAGCCGCCCGAACAGCCGCTCGCGACGCTTCCGTATACGCCGAGCCTCGACGTCCCGTCGATGGACAAGACCGCGGACCCGTGCAACGACTTCTATCAATACACGTGCGGCGGATGGATGAAGAACAACCCGATCCCCGGCGATCAGGCGAGCTGGAGCGTCTACGGAAAGCTCGCCCAGGAAAACGAGCAGTATCTGTGGGGCGTCCTGCAGGACCTCTCCGCGCCGCGCGCCGATCGCACTCCGCCCCAACAGAAAATCGGCGACTACTTCCAGGCCTGCATGGACGAGTCGCACGTCAACTCCCACGGCTACGAACCGCTCAAGCCGCAGCTCGCACAGATCGCAGCGCTGAAGAGCAAGAGCGATCTATCGAAGTTTCTCGCCGCGCAGCATCTGCGCACGGCGGGCAGCGGATGGCTGTTCGGATTCGGATCGGATCAGGACTACGGCGACGCGACGCAGGTCATCGCCTACGCGCACGCCGGCGGACTCAGTCTTCCGGACCGCGACTACTATACGAAGGCCGATCAGAAATCGAAGGACATCCGCGCGAAATATCTACAGCACGTCGCGAACATGCTCGCGCTGATCGGCGAATCGAAGAGGCAGGCGAAGAAAGACGCGTCGACGGTGATGAAGATCGAGACCGATCTCGCGAAGGCGTCGCTCACTCGCGTCGAGCGACGCGACCCGTACAACCTGTACCACAAGATGTCCGCCGCCGCCGTCCAGAAGCTGACGCCATCGTTCAACTGGAAGACGTATCTCGCCGGCAGCGGCATTGAGGCGCCGAACCTCAACATCACGGAGCCGAAGTTCTTCAAGCAGGC
>JBBRMQ010000217.1:0-7469 GCA_038230775.1 Thermoanaerobaculia bacterium | reverse complement strand
GATCCGACCCTTCGCGCGGCATATCAACGCCTTCCGCTTCGAGCGACCACGACTGTTTCGTGGAGAGTGGATGCCCGATCCGTTGGCCGCGGAGACAGCCTCGAGTGCGATCTCACCCCCGGCGCGCACACGATTGCCGCGGTGGACGATCGCGGGCAGCGCGACGAAGTGCGCATTTTCGTGAAGTGACCCGATTTTCGCATTACGCTTGTTGCATGAAACCGCTCATCGGCATCGGCTGCGACGTCTTCAAGGAGCAGGGGCAGCGGGATCGCGCCTTCGTGTACACCACGTATAGCGAAGCGATCCGTCACGCGGGAGCGATTCCGGTCATTATCCCGCCCCAACCGGAGAACGCGGCGGAGATCGTCGAAGAGCTCGACGGCCTCCTTCTCGCCGGCGGCGACGATTGCGATCCGGCCGCGTACGGACAACAGCCACACCCCACGGTGGAACCGATGGATCCGCGCCGCCAGGACAACGATCTCTCCCTCGCCCGCGCCGCCCGCGAACGCGGCATCCCGACCCTCGGCATCTGTCTCGGCGTGCAGGTCATGAACGTTGCCGCGGGCGGGACGCTGATTCAGGACATCGACTCGCAGATGCAGACCGACATCGATCACGCAAGCGATCCGAGCGACCGGCACCGCCATAACGTGATGATCGAGAGTGGCACCAGGCTCTCGACCATTCTTCCGGGCCGCGAGTTCAACGTGAACTCTTCGCATCATCAGGCGATCGGCAGCGTAGGCCAGGGTCTCCGCGTCACGGCGCACGCGCCGGACGGCATCATCGAAGGCCTCGAAGACCCCTCGCAGCCGTTCTACCTCGGCGTGCAGTGGCATCCGGAGGATATGGCGGAGGAGACGTCGGCGGCCACGCTGTTCGGCGCGTTCGTCGAGGCCGCCCGCAAGTACGCACAACAAAAGGAGAGAACGGCGACCGAGTTGTCACCGGTCGGCGCGGGCAAATCGGAATAGCATCTTTCAGGCTCCCGTTCACGCAAACACCGGAGGATTCGCCCTGAAACGCATTGTTCTGCTCGCTGCACTCGCCCTCGTGGCCGCCCCGCAGGCATTTGCCGGCCCGTGGCTGAAGTCTCTATCCGCGGCACAGAAGCAGGCGGCCGACGACCAGCAGCTGATCTTCGTCGATCTTTTCGCCGACTGGTGCGGCTGGTGTCATCAGCTCGAGCAGCAGGTGTTCCCCTCCGAGCCTTTTCAGAAAGCGACCGTCAACCATGTTCTGCTGCGCCTCAATACCGAGGATGGCGGGGATGGAACGAAGCTCGCGCAGCAGTATCAGGTCGCCTCGCTGCCGACGTCGGTTCTCATGACGCATGATGCGATCGTGGTCGGGCTGATCAAGGGATTTCTTCCGCCTGAGCGGATGGCCGCCGCGATTAAGGACCTCGAATCGAAATACGCCGACTTTCAGAAGCGCGCGGCGAACGAAATCACGTACGCCACCAACTATCAGAAGCGGCTCGACCTCGCGCGTGAGTTCCGCGTGCACTACGCGTTCGCACCCAGCAGCAGCCGCTTCCGTAAGCTGATCGCCGATCCGAAGGTGCCGGCCACCATTCGCGATCAGGCCTACTACGAGCTGGCGCTCACCCAGTTCTTCGACAAGAAGTTCGACGATGCGATGAAGACGATTCGCCAGTTCTCGACCGTGCAGAGCAAGGGCGACAGCTACGAGCGCTCCCGGCTGCTCTCGGCCGAAGTCTACGTTTACCAGGGCAACTATCTTGGAGCGGTCAACGAACTGAAGAACTTCAAAGCGAAGTTCCCGGGCTCGACGCTCATCCCGCACGTCGACAGTGTTCTCTCGCAGCTGCAGAACAAACTCGCGTCCGGGTCGATGCAGTGATGCCGGGCCGTGCCGCGAAGCTCGCGGTCTTCGCTGTCCTTCTCGCCGCATCGCTCGCAGCGCAGGTCGATCCGCCACGGAACCTCGTCACGCTGTCGGGCTCCGTCCAGCAACACACCGGCGACGACGTGCGCGGCACCGTGACCGCGACCATTGCGAACACGTGGCACATCAACTCGGCGAAGCCGCTGGAGGCCTTCTCGATTCCGACCGTGCTGACGCTCGATCCCGCGACCGCGGATCTCGTCAACGCGCAATACCCCGAGCACATCATCCGCAGCTTCGCGTTCAGCGCGGGGACGAAGCTCGCGGTCTACGAAGGCACGATCCGGATTCCATTCACAGGAAAGTTGAAGCCGGGCGCGACACAGGTGCACGCGCTGCTTCGCTACCAGGCGTGCAACGACTCGGTGTGTCTGCCGCCGAAGAGTGTGGACGTGACGTTCCCCTTGACGGCATCAGCATCGGCATCCGGTGCCGCGCCGCCGCCGGCTGCCGGCACCTTCACACCGCTGACCGCCGCGCCGAAAGAACACGTTCCCGACAACATCATCGCGCGGACATTTGCGGCCAGCGGACTTCCGCTCACGCTCGTCGTGCTCTTCGTCGCCGGCCTCGCTCTCAATCTGACTCCTTGCGTCTTCCCGATGATTCCGATCACCGTCGGCTTCTTCGCGATGCAGAGCGACGGCCGCCGTTCGCGCCGCTTCGCTCTCTCCGCGCTCTACGTGCTCGGCATCGTCATCACGTACTCCGCGTTAGGCGTGATCGCAGCGCTCAGCGGCAAGCTCTTTGGCGCCTGGCTGCAGAATCCCGCGGTCCTCGTGGCGCTGGCCGTGGTGATGCTGGCTCTGGCGTCTTCGATGTTCGGCGCGTGGGACATCACGGTTCCGCAGTTCATCGCCAAGCGGGCGATGGGCCGGGCGGGACTGGCCGGCTCGATGACGATGGGCCTCATCGTCGGCATCGTCGCGGCGCCGTGCGTCGGGCCGGCAGTGGCCGCACTCTTTGCGCTCGTGGCGTCGATCGGCAGAGTCAGCATCGGCCTCGCGCTCTTCGCCTCCCTCGGCTTCGGCCTCGGCTTTCCGTATCTCATCGCCCTCAACGCGTTCCCGAAGCCCGGCGAGTGGATGGAGCAGGTCAAGAAGGCGATGGGCTTCGTGCTCGTCGCCATGGCGTTCTATTTCGTGCGGCCTCTGATCGGCGACAACGCGTTCCGATGGGGCGTCGCGATCAGCCTCCTCGTTGGCGCGGCGTTCCTCTTCCTGCGCAAGAGCGTGGGCCCGCGCGGCGGCCGCGTGATGCGACTGGCGTGCGCGTCGCTTCTGCTCATCGCCGGTGCGGCCTTCGCCATCCCGCGCGCGAACCACGGATCCGCTGTCGAGTGGCAGAAGTACGAGCAGTCCGTGATCGCGTCATCAAAGAAGCCTGTGGTGATCGATTTCTACGCCGACTGGTGCCTGCCGTGTAAGGAGCTCGACGAGAAAACCTTCAGCGATGCCGGCGTCGCATCGGAGCTCGGCCGCTTCACGCGCATCAAAGCGGATCTGACGAACGATCAGGACGCGACGGTGAAAGAGCTGACGAAGCAGTACGGCATCGTCGGCGTTCCCACGCTCGTCTTCATCGACTCGAGCGGTCACGAAGTCTCTTCCGCGCGCCTGACCGGATTCGAGCCGCCGCAGCCGTTTGTGTCGCGACTGCAGCAAGTGCGGTAGTGCCGACCCTCTCTCTCGCCGAAGTCGAAGACGTCCGCGCGCGGATTGCCAACGCTCACGTTCGCGCTGCCACCCAGTTCCGCGACTCGTTCGTCCCCGGCGTTACCGAACCCACGCATCATCTGGAGCTCGTTGCGGCGGCGCTGATTCGCGAGGCGCGAGGCGTCCGCGTCATCGGCGAGCCGTACTCGATCGAAGGAACGCTGATCACTCCCAATCACGAGAATTTCGAAGTGGAGCCCGACGCGCTCTTCGAATACTGGATGATCATCTCGGAGATCACGGGCTCTCCTTCGTGGCACATGACGCGCGTCATCGCCACCTCGGCGGAGTACAACGAGGTGTTGAACCGGATGCGGTCACCGCAGATCGTGCGCGCGCTCATCGCCTCCTTCCTGCCGTCGTACGAGCGTTCGTCGCTCGAAGTCATGTTGTACACGCGCGCCCAGGAAGAGCGAATCGAGCGCCGCATGCTCACGCTCGATGCCTCGAACGAGTTCCACTTCCACAGCCGCGAGTTGATCGCCGAGGGGCGGGGCGGGGTGGCGACATAGGCAGAATCATCGAGCCACCCGCCCACACCGGTTCCTCGCTACGCTCGGAATGACAGCGAGGTCCCGGTGTCATCCCGAGCGTAGCGAGGGACCGGTGTGGGTGGGCGGTTCGATGAACTCTGTTCAGATCACGCTGGCCAGCACTTCGAACGACTTGAGCTCGTGGCCGAGGAAGTGGCGGCGGATCGTGGCGGCCAGCGAGCGGACCTCGAACAACACCGCCGGCGACGCCGTGAACTCGGCGACCGGGACGCGCATCAGCGTCTCCAGTGCCGCGGTCACTTCGTTCGAGACGATCTCGCCGCCGTGGTTCTCGCAGACGAATCCCGCCACGCGCGGATAGAAGCGCAGCGGCCGGCCGAGCGGCTCGTCGCATTCGATACAGTTCTTGAGCGAGGGGAGGATGCCGGTGAGCCGCAGCATCCAGATCTCGACGTACGCCACCACCGCCAGCGGTGCCGCCGCGCCCAGCAACGCATCGGACGCGCGATCGAGAAGCCGGTAGATGAGCTCCGAGGGGTCGCTGGCTTGCGCGAAGGTGTCGACGGTTTCGGCGATGTACGTCGCGGCGATGCTGGCGGCGAGTTCTTGTTGCGCGGGAAACAGCGAGCGCACGAGGTCGATCGACTCGATGCGCACGACCTCGTCGGCCTCACGTTCCACGAACCCGATGTTCACCTTGGCCAGCGGTTCGAGGGAGGCACCGAACCGGCTCTTCATACTTCGCGCGCCGTAGGCCCATCCTTTTCGCTTACCGTGGTCGGGCGTCAGAAACACCACCAGCTTGTCGCGTTCGCGCGCCGGGTAGGTGTGAAGGATGATGGCTTCGGTGCGGTAAGGTCGCACCCATCGATCATGAACTACTTCGTTCATCCAGCGGAAGCGCGGCGTCAGTTTCGCGAGTTCGCGGAGGGAGACGTCTCGTACGGCAATCTCGCGCGCGGCGCGCTCCTGGTGGCCCTCGAGGACAATCCGTCGATCGTCGTCGATCACTATCTCGGCGCGCTCGAAGAGCTCGCGCATCGGGTCGCCGCGCGAGGCAGTCGCGAGGATCCGCCCGTGTTCCGGCTCGGTCACCTGCACGCGGAGATGTTCGACGCCGACGGCTATCGCGGCGACGAGACGAACTATTACGATGTTCGCAACGCGTATCTGCACGAGGTGATCGATCGCAAGATGGGTCTCCCGATCTCGCTGTCGATCATCTTCCTGCACGTGGCGACGCGCATCGGCCTGCACGCCGCCGGCGTCGGCCTGCCGGGTCACTACATGACGAAAGTGCAATTCGAGCTCAACGAGGTCTATGTCGATCCGTTCAACGGCGGCGCCACGCTGACCGCGGGGGAGGTGCTCGAACAGACCGGCGCCGAGCGCGAGCACCTGCGCGCGTGGGACGCCCGCCAGACGCTCTTGCGGGTGCTGGCGAACCTGATGAACATGTGGACGCGCCGTGGCGACGCGCGCAAAGCGGAGGCCGCGCGCGATCGCATGGCGCTGCTCGACATGGCATGAAGGTCGTGGTCACGATTTTCGAGCGCACAGCCGGCGAGGCGCTGCGCCAGGCCCAACGCGTGGATGCCGACATGATCGAGATCCGCGTCGACGCGTTCGGCGGCGGCAGTGTGGAGCGGTTCCGTGCGTTGAAGACTCCGCTGCTCTTCACGAACCGCGGTGGCGAACCCGTCGACGCCGACTTCGGCCTCATCGACGTCGAACATGGACGCACGGTGCGCGACCCGGAACGAACGGTTCTGTCGCATCACGACTTCGAAGGCGTCCCCGATCTGGAGCCGCTGATCGGAGCGATGCTCGCGCAAGGCTGCGCGTACACCAAGATCGCCGTGACGCCGCACGACTTTCGCGAAAACGAAACTGTACTTGCCGCGATTCGTGAGGGCCTGACGATCTTCGGCATGGGGGAGCGCGGCCTCTACTCGCGCATCCTCGCGCCATTCCTCGGCTCGGAGCTGGCATTCGTGAGCGTCGACGAAGAGCACGCCGCCGCTCCCGGCCAGATCTCACTGGAGAACGCGCGAGCGATCTACGGCTTCGGTGTGAGGACCGGCTTCAGCCGGTCAAGGCCGGCTAAAGCCGGCCCACACACCACTGCTGTTTTCGCGGTGGTCGGGAATCCCGCCGGCCACTCGCTCTCGCCAACGATCCACAACCCACTCTTCCGCGAACACAACGTCAACGCGGCGTACACGATCGCGTCCGTCGAGTCGTTCGACGAGGTGATCGATCCGTTCACGAACGGCCGCCTCACCGGCATGAGCGTCACGGCGCCATTCAAAGACGACGCGTTCGAATTCGCGCGACGCATCGGAGCTTCGATCGGCAGCAACGCGCTGGAGGCGAAAGCGGTCAACACGCTGGTCAAGACAACGCAAGGCGTCCTCGCCGACAACACCGATGTCGACGGATTCGAAACGCTGCTCCGCGAGGTGAGAGGCAAGCGTGGCGCGGTGATCGGCGCGGGCGGCACCGGTCGCGCCGCGGTCGTCGCGCTGCGCCGCGCGGGCTTCGAAGTCGCGCTGTACAACCGTACGCCGCGCGATGGCGCGCTGCCGCTCGACTCCGACATCGAGGCTGACGTCGTCATCAACACATTGCCGCTCGGCGTTACCGTGCACGCCAACGCGACGATCGAAGCGGCGTACCGCGGCCCGGGCAGTAGCGGATTTCAGCTTCTCCAGGCGCAGGCGGTGCGTCAGAATGCATTGTTCCTGAAGGCCTTCGAATGACCTACGACATCGTTCCTGTGGTGCGCGAGCTGAGCGCGGATGGCATCACGCCCGTGATGGCGTTCCATGCTCTGGCTGGAGCCACGGGCGACGCCTTCCTTTTCGAGAGCGTCGAACGCGGCGAAAACCTCGGCCGCTACTCGTTCCTCGGCTTCGAGCCGCGTCGCAGCCTGCGATTCGATGCGTCGACGCCGGCGCCGGCAGAACTGCTGCGAGAGGAGCTTCGGCCGCTGCGTGTGGCGAACGAAGAATCGCTTCCACCGTTCTTCGGCGGCGCCGTCGGGTACTTCGGCTACGGAGTCTCCGGCTGGAGCGAGCGCATCCCCGACTCGCATCCGAACGACACCGGCATCCCTGACGCGACGCTGCTCTTCTTCGACAACGTCCTGGTGTTCGACCATGTGAAGCAGCGCCTCTTCATCATCGCGAACGTGTTCCAGTCCGATGCGCACGATGCGGACGCGCGCATCGACCGCGCGATCGAGAAGCTCCGCGCGGCGACGATCGACTTGCTGCCGTTCCCGAGCGAAGTCGCGCAATCGAGTTTCAAGTCGAACTTCACGAGGCCGGAGTTCGAGCAG
>JBBRMQ010000216.1:0-7471 GCA_038230775.1 Thermoanaerobaculia bacterium | reverse complement strand
TCGGCGATCGTCTTGCCCTTCCAACGAGCGATGTTCTTCGGATCGGGATGAAGACCGAACTGCGCGATGTAGCCAGCGCGGACGCGGAAAAACTTCTGGCCATCGAAGAACCGCTGACGCACGAGATCTTCGAACCGCGCGGCGCCGATCGGCGCCCAGTCGCGGTGCACCTCGACAACGATGTTGCCTTTGCTCGTCTCGAACTTCACGAGCACGACCGTCAACAGAAGGCTAGCCAGCAAGGACGACCCGCGGGCGCACTTCGACCGCGCCCCCTTCGCGCAGCACGTTGACGACCTCGCCGATGGCGATGAGCTGATCTTCCGGATTGCCGAGCGCCAGCAGGTCGCCTTTCTGCACCGGCACCGCCGGCGTCATGATCACCGACTGCCCGTTCATCAGTTTTCCCTGCTGCGACCAGTCGATGCGCAGCTTCTCGAGCGGAAGGTCGATGTCCGACAGTGCCTGAAAGTGCGGCGGCTTGAGCAGGTCGGCGGAATCGACCGCATCGAATGGCAGCGCATCCGCTACGTTGAATCGTCCGATCATCGTACGGCGCAACTCTTTGAGATGCGCCGGAACACCGGCCGCGATTCCGAGCTCGTGTGCGAGCGACCGGACGTACGTCCCGGCCGAAGATCGAACGCGAAAGCGCACCGTTGAACCGGTGATGCCGAGGATGATGAATTCGTAGACGGTGACGCGCTTGGGAGTCAGCGCGGCCGTCTCTCCCTTGCGCGCCAGCTCATACGCGCGCACACCCTGAACTTTCTTCGCCGAGAACTGCGGTGGCATCTGATCGAGCTCGCCGGTGAATTTCGCCAGCAGCGGCGCGAAGTCGATGTGCTCGACGCTGACTTCCTTCGTTTCTCCGGCCGGAACACCGGCCGCGTCGTACGAGTCGGTCGCCCATCCAAACTGGATAGCGCCGTCGTACGTTTTCTCCATTCCCATCAGATAGGCCTGCAGGCGCGTTGCTTTGCCGAGGCAGAGGACGAGCAGACCGGTGGCGAGTGGGTCGAGCGTGCCGGTGTGACCGACTTTCTTGATGCGCGAGCGCCGGCGCACGTGCTCGACCACGTCATGGGAAGTGATGCCGCTGATCTTGTCGACGAGCATGACGCCGTCGACGCGCGCGTCAGGTCGACGGTCGGAGCTGAATGTCATATCGATTGGAGCCTGAGGTCACGGACGTCGTCGCCGTGACTGTCGTGTAGCCGGTTGCTTTCGCGGTGATGCTGATCGATCCCGGCAGCAGACCCGTAAAAAAAGAATAGTTCCCTGTGGAGGAGGTCAACGTGGTCACCGACTGGCCGGACTCGGTCACCGTGACCTGCACCTTCTCCAGCGGCACGTTATTCGTTGCGTTCGTCACTTTTCCGGTCAGCGCCGCGGTGTTCAACGGCGGCGCTGTCGGGCCGGACTCGTTTCCGTGACAGGCAAGCGTCAGCAATGCGAGAAGAAGGAGCCGCGTCATGCGGCGCGTATGGTACACGTCAGGGTGCGGGCGCGAGCACGACGTTGTGCGTATTCGCGCCTGCGGCCAGCGTGACCGGCGCCGTGAAATGGCGAAAACCCGCGGCGCGCACGTCGATTCTCATTCCGACATGGTTGCCTGACCTCGGATCGCAAGCTCCACGAGCGAAAATGCCGCGAATGTCTGACTCACCAATGGCTTTCACTCCTTGCTGTCGATCGCGCGCAGCAGTCCGACAAGACGCTTGCGCAGAGGACCCATGAGCGGCAGGGACGCGATCTGAATCAGCCGGACGATCAGATCGAGCGTACCGTCGACGAGGGTTCCCGTACGTCGCTGACCGGGGGAATCGTCGAACATCCAGAACAGGATCAGGCCCATCTGATACATCCAGAGAAGCCGCGGGAGGTCGGCATCCAGATCTTTCGGGATTCGCGCGCTGGCGCCGTGAATCGCGTCGCGAAAAGACTCGATCGACTCCTCCCGCATCGGCGACGTCTCCTTGCCGAATGGTGAGAGCGGATGCGATGGATCGATGCCGATGCGCACCAGTGCCACGAGCAGCCTGCGATGCGCCGAGAATTGCTCGAACTTGGTGTCGATGATTGCGAGCAGGCGCTTGCGGAGATCGTCGGATCGCGCGATTGCGGGGGGGAGAATCGTTCGCGCCTCCACCGCCGTACGCTTGTAGAACGCCATCACAAGATCTTCTTTGGAGTGGAAGTAGTAGTACGCGGCGCCCGTAGCCACGCCGGCCTCGGTCGCAATGTCGCGCATCGTCGTATCGTCGAAGCCCCGATCCCGGAAGAGGCGCAGAGCGGTATCGAGGATCCGCTCCCGCGTCTCTTCCGCTTTCCTGGTCGGAGGGCTCAACTGGCATCCAAGTGTACTTCGCAGGAGGTGTCCGGCTGCGATTGAAGCTCGGCTGCAACCTCCGCGTCGCTCTTCAGGGCGAGCATCGTCGAGATCTGCTGGCGATTCGACGAGAAGGCCTCCCATGCGCGACGGGCGAGATGGCGAAGCGGCGGACGCGCCATCCGGTACGACCAAGGCCGGTAGTCCCGCAACGCGTAGAGGCAAACGATCCACGCGGCGTCCGCAAAGTAGACATCGCCATCGTCGCTCACGACCACCAGTTCCGCGGGAACCACTTGATGCATCAGCTCGGGGAACATCGACCGGGCGCGATCCGAACCGGCGGCGATGAACTCAATAGCGAGGTATGCGGGCTGTTCGAGCATCCACTTGCGCGCGCGTGAGCACAGGCCGCACCGCGAGTCGTACAACACGTAGATCTTTCTCATGTCTGCTCCTTCTCCACGCTGACAGCCAGGACAGGAATGTCTTCACGACGGTCATGACTGCACCTCCATCCGCGGAGCGATCCGTTGCTGCGGCGCGACCGGTGGCCGCGCCCCTTCCGTCGCGCGGCGGCGCATGCCGGAGAAGATCCGGATATTCACGAAATGCATCGCACCGAGGACGAGAAGAACGACGCCGATCTTGGTGCTCAGGTACTCGATCGCCTCCGCGAGGTTGTGCGGCTTCACGCCGTACTTGAGCGCCAGCGACACGTAACCGACATTGACGAGATAGAAACCGACCACCAGCAGATGGTTGACGGAATCGGCCAGTGGCTCGTTGCCCAGGAACGAATCGACGAGGAAAATGCGGCCGTTCCGGTGCAGTGTCCGGGCAACCCAGACCGTAACACCAATGCTGATGGCTAGATAAGCGAGATAGCTTCCGATCAGAACCATGGATGCCTCCTCATTGAACTCGTGAATTGAACATGTTCAATTACAATGTAAAGCTTGAAAGATCACCTGTCAACGTTTTTTTGAACACGTTCGATTCAGTGCCCGTCGGCTTCTGTGTGAGGACCGGCTTCAGCCGGTCGATCGTGACCGGCTGAAACCGGTCCTCACACAGAAGCTTTCGGAACGAACATTCAATGAGGCTTGGCCGCCACCATGAAGATCATGACCGCGATCAGACAGGCCAAAACCCCGCCGACCGTCAGGAACACCCAGAGAATGGTCTTGTCCGCTACGTAGCGACCGAAGATCAGGTGCTCCTCGAATGGAGCCTTCAAGAAGTCGACTCCCCCGATCACCAGTTGGTACTCTCCCGCCCTCGGCACATGAAAGACCATGATCGAGACGCGCGTCGCCCCAAGGTCCCGCCGCTGTCTCAGGGTCCTGTTCCAGACGAGATAGGCATTCGCGGAAGCGTCCCAGACGCCGATGCTGGCGCGGTTCGCGTCGCTCTTCAGAAACTTCATCGGTTGCGCGTAGAGGACATACGCTCCCGGCGTATCGAATGTGATGCGTTGCGTCGCCTGCATGTCCAGAAGCGGACCGGTGATGCTCATCATCCGCATCAGCGCCCAGAACCCGAGGACGCCGCCGAGGAGCGCGACGAGCGCGCCGACGCCTGTAACCATGCGCTACACGATTTCTTGCAGGATGGAGAGGAGCTTCTTCTTCGCCTCGTCAAGAGGCAACGGGATGGTGCAGCCGCTCGCGGCCTTGTGACCGCCGCCGCCGAACATCGCCGCCACCTTCTGCGTGTCGATGCCCGGCTTGGCCCGCATCGAGACGCGCGTCTGCTTGTCGTCCAGCTCCTTGAGCAGCGCGGAGACGAGCACGCCGTCGATCATGCGGCCGTAATTCACGATGCCCTCTGTGTCTTCCGGCGATGCGCCCGCATCGGTGAAAAAGCGGTTCGGCAGATCGAGGGTGGCAATCTTGCCGTCGCTGGTGATCGTCAGCGTGGTGAGACACAGCCCGAGCAGTTTGATCGCGCCCCGTGACGCGCTCTCGTTGATCCACAGGGAGACGTCACCCGGCACCACGCCCGCCCGCACCAGCTCTTCCGCCGCCTCGAACGCGCGCAGCGTGGTGTTGTGATAGCGAAAGAATCCTGTATCGGTGGCCAACGAGACATACAGCGCGATCGCGGTCTCGCGATCGATCGGTGCGCGCAGATGATTGCGATTCATCTGCAGCACCATCTCCCCCACCGACGGCGCGTCGAGATCGAGATAGTTGATCTCTCCGTACATCTCGTTGCCGAGGTGATGGTCGATGTTCACCACCGGCCCGGGCAGAACGTCGTATCCCGTCCGATGCACCTCGGGACACTCCATCGTGAACACGGAGTCGTAGCCCCTGGGATAGTCGCGCGGGAGCGCATCGGTGATCTCGACTTCGCTCGCGCCGGGGATGTTCATCAGCGACTGGTTGAAGCCGTCGCGCACCTGCATGTGCGCTTCCTTGCCGAGCTGCCGCACGATGCGCTGCAGCGCGAGGCCGCTGCCTAACGCGTCGCCATCCGGGTTGCGATGCGACGTGATGAGAAACCGCCGCCCCTCGCGGATGCGGTCGGCCACTTGCTTCGACTGTTCGTCAGGTGTTGTCATGCTCAGCGTAGCGAAGGAGCGGCCGGCGAACCGCCCGCCCACACCGGTCCCTCGCTACGCTCGGGATGACACACTATTCGTCGTTGTCGTCATTCGGTTTGTTCTCGCGCAGCAGCTCCTCGATGCGATTGGCGCGCGCACCCGTCTCATCGAACCGGAAGTCGAGCTCGGGCGTGTAGCGCAGACGGATCTTCTGGCCGAGGAAATGGCGGACCTGGCCGCGGCGGCCGTGGAGATCCTTCACGATCTGCTTCGTCTCGTCCTCGTGCAGCCCGCTCAGGAACACGCGCGCGAAATGCAGATCGGGACTGACTTCGACGCCCGTGATGGAGACCATCGCGAGGCGCTGGTCCTTGAGGTCGTGCCGGAACACCTCGACCAGCGCATCGCGAACGGTCTCGCCCACCCGGGAAGTTCGACGAGTCTTTCTCACAGAGCGACATTCTTACTCAGAATGCGCTCGTATCGAAGCCTCCACATGCGCTGCCGGCGGGTTTGACATACATCCTGTTCTTTCCGGTCACAGTGTCCCGGACCAAGAGCGTGTATTCGAAATCGGTCAGGCCGCCGAAGAAGACCCAGTATTTGCCGCCGAGCGACCGGCCATCGAGCATCTTCACGAAGACCTCGACGTTCGTCGGATCGCCGGTGAGCTCCGGCAGCCGGAAGAATCCGAACAGATCGTTTTTCGCCAGAGTGACACCATTGGCGCGATTGCCGCTGCGCTGATCACGGGCAGCGAGCGTGACGGCAAACCTGTTGCTCAGAAGACAGAGCGTCGAATCGGTCGCCGAACATCGGAACGGCGTCGTCGTAAACTCCGTGATCTGGTTCAACGGACAATCGCCCGCAGGCCCCTGCCCACCGCCGGTGTCGTACCCGCCCTTCGGCGTGCCCGGATCCTTGTGATACGACCGGACCTGGCCCGTCGATCCATCGGTGACGGTCAGCGTGTACTCGACATCGGTGAGACCGCCGAAAAACACCCACGGGGAGTCGCCCACTGGTCCGAGGACTTTTACGAACACTTCGGGATTGGCGGCATCGCCGGTGAGATCGGGGATGCTGAAGTAGCCGAACACGTTCGTCTGCAGGTTGGCCTTGCCCGTGCCGGTCTTGCCGGTGCGCTGATCGCGCGCGGAGAGCGTCACTTTGTACCGGTTGTTGTTGACGTGCAGTTGCGTGTCATCGGTGGGAGCCGAGGCGCCGGCGCCCTGCCAGCTTGGCGCGCCGTAACGCATGCTGCCGCCGGGAGCCATGCTGATCGCACGCAATCCGGAGCCATCCGCTTTCACCACGCTGATCGGTGTCGGTGCCCCGGCGCCGTTGTTCGGATCTTCAAACGCGAGAAATAGCCCGTCGGCCGACCACGCGGGTGCGTCGGCATTCGACGCCACGACGCGGCCGTTCTGGCCGTTGGCGTCGGTCACCACGAGGTTGTAGGTATCGGTCACGAATGCCAGGCGGCCGTCGGCGGCCTCGCTCGCGTTGTACGCATTGCCCGAGGCTAGACTGATGGGAGTGGCGTTGCGCATGATCTGCACGCTGGAGTTCGAGCCGGATCGCTGCCAGATGAGATCGGGACCAGGCGCCCACGAGTCGACCGCGCCCGCCGCGGTCTGATACTGAGCTTTCTGGGTGCCGTCGACGTTGACCGTCATGATCTTGCCCTGCAGGCCGCTCGCGAACGCGATCTTCTGCCCGTCCGGTGACCAGGCGATCGTTCCGGATGCCTGAGAGGTCACGACACGGCGATTCGATCCGTCCGCGTTGATGACGATGAGCTGATTCGAATCATCGGCCTGCGTATCAAAGAGGTACGCCATCTTCGATCCGTCAGGCGACCACGCAACCGAGCGCACCTGATTCGGCTCACGTGTGATCTGTTGTTTGCCTGAGCCGTCGGCGTTCATCACGAACGCCTGCGGTATGTAATTCTGCTCTGCGCTGATGAACGCGATTTTTCCGCTCTGGGCCAGCGCCGGGAGCGATGTAGCGAGGATGGCGATCAAGAACCTGATTGTCCGCATGAGGACCTCCAGCCAGTAACGCAGGAGATCGCGGAAAAAGGGATCAGAGCGCGATCAGTTCGTCGAAATCGAGTTTCTCACTCGTCCAGCCGTTCAGCGAGGCCTCGGCATTGGTCTCCACGAAATGGCCGATCTTCTCCAGGATCGAATCCGCGGCCGCGTGATCGGAGGCGATGAACGCGACGCCAAGGCGGGCCCGCTGATGCAGATCCTGAAGCGCGACCTCGTTCGCCGAGATCTCGAAGCGGTGTCGCAGCTTGTCGCGCAAACTCTTCACCACCATGCGCTTCTCCTTCAAGGATTGCGCGTATTCGATGTGCAGTTCGAAGATGGCGACCGCGACAATCATGGCGGGATGCAGTGTGGAGGACCGGCTTCAGCCGGTCAAAGGCCGGCTGAAGCCGGCCCTCACACCACTACGCTAATGCTGCTTCTAATTTCTCGGTCTTGAACGCCTCGATCACGTCGCCGACCTTCATATCCTGGAACTTCTCGAGGCCGATGCCGCACTCGAAGCCCTGGCGCACTTCGGAGACGTCG
>JBBRMQ010000215.1:0-7479 GCA_038230775.1 Thermoanaerobaculia bacterium | reverse complement strand
CGTCGGCGGCGACGACCTTCCCGTCGTGCAGATGAACCGCGCAGCGTCCGGGGAAATGACCGCTCACCACGAGATGAAGTTGATTCACGGCGCGAGGCATCTGTTCGAGGAGCCAGGTGCACTGGAGGAAGTCGGGCGACTGGCGAGCGAGTGGTTCGCGCGATATCTGCGGTGACGCGTCCTGGGGCGCCAGCCCCCACACCTCGGCTGCGCCGCACGTCAAAAGCGGTAGCGCATCTCAACAGTCAACGTTCGGCCATCGGTGTTCGGATCGAAGCCTGATTCCGCCGCGGCGATCCGCCGGGCCGAGACGTTCGCGAACTCGAGTCCGAGTCTCACCTGCGGCCGCACCTCGTAGAACCACGCGATCGTCCACGCGCGTCCGTTCTCGGTGTTCGTTTCCGCGCTGGTGTGGTCGCGATCGTTCGTGCGGAAGACATCGAAACGCGCGGACAGACGATTGCGCCCGAAGGTCTGCGACACCAGCGCATACCCGGCTCCATACGTCAGGTCGACGACCGCGAGCGGTCGAAGGCCCATGCCCGTCGATCCCCAGCCGTACTCCGCGAGGAGCGTCGTGCCGCGATCGTTGCGCAGGTCGCCGCTCAGAACGTTAACCCGAGTGTGCCACGCGTACTCCTGGCGGTACTCGTGGCGGTCGCCGCGATTGTCGACGCGAGCGAATTGCAGCGACCCGCGCTCCGGCCGCTGATACCGCACGCGAGCGGTGTACCCCGTCCGCTTGTCCAGATCGGATTCGAACGGCACGGTTCCGTCGCGTCGCTGGTGCGCGAAGAATCGCCCATCGCGCAGCGAGAAGAGCGGGGGCAGTGGCAGGACTTCGCCGTAGACGGAGAGCCGGTTCCCGATCGACCATCCCCGCCAGCCGAGGATCGCACCCATCGTGTCGTTGTTGCGGAAGGCGCCACCCACCAGGGTGATCGCGTCGAAGTTCGCGAAGTGATGCCGCCACTCGAGCTCGGCCCCGACGGGGCGCACCTCTTCCGCGATCCACGTATTGAGTGCCGAGAAACTGATCGTGTAGGGCGAGGTCCACAGGTTCTCGCGATTCTCGCGCGACGTGCCGAGAAAAAACTGCCCGGCGCGAAGTTGGAACGGTCCCTTGCGGACCGCGACGAACGCGTCGACCAGTCCCGCGGCACGCACGCTCTTCGACGCCGGATCATGCCGCGCCTGCGCGCCGATGTGAATGTCGATCCACGCCGCGGGCGTCCACTGGGCTCCGATCTGGACGAGATCAACGTTCGCGGTCGAACTGCTCGTCGCGTTGCGAGCGCCAGTCTCGAAACGGCCAAATCCACCCTCGAGCCATGACGGCTGCGACCGCGCGTACACGCCGCGCGCGCTGACGAATCCCGAGAATCGGAACGTCTGCGCGCCCGCGGTCGATGCCATGAGCATCGCGAATACCGTCATTCCCAGAAAACGTGGCCTCATATCAGGGTGATGTTCTATCAAATCACGGATCGAAAGTTGCACAATGCCGGTCCGGATGAGCCAGTACATCATCCGTCGTTTGCTGCAGATGGTCCCGATCACGTTCGGGATCCTCACGCTCGTCTTCTCGCTGATTCATCTGATCCCCGGCGATCCGGCGGTTCAGATCGCGGGCGAGAACGCGCGACCTGAAGACGTCGTTCAGGTGCGGAAGGCGCTCGGACTCGACAAGCCCCTCTGGTCGCAGTACGTCTCGTACGTCGGCCACGTGGTTCGGGGCGACTTCGGAAAATCGTTTCAGACGAACGAGAGCGTATCGAAGGAGATCCGCACGCGTTATCCGGCGACGATCGAGCTGGCACTCGGCGCAATGTTCGTCGCGCTTCTCGTCGCCTTCCCCCTCGGCATCATCTCCGCGATCTACCGCAACTCCTGGATCGACAACCTCGCGCGCTTCTTCGCGCTGATCGGGGTGTCGATGCCGAGCTTCTGGTTCGGGCCGCTGCTCATCATCGCGTTCGCCATCAATCACCATTGGTTCCCCGTCTCCGGGCGCGACGACGGACTCAAGTCGCTCGTTCTCCCCTCGGTGACGATGGGCCTCGCGCTCGCCGCGATTCTCACGCGCATGATCCGGGTCAGCCTGGCCGAGGAGCTCAATCAGCTCTACGTGACGACGGCGATTGCCAAAGGCGTCACACGCGCGCAAGCGATCTTCCGCCATGCGCTCAAGAACGCGCTCATCCCCGTGATCACCGTGCTGGCGCTGCAGTTTGGATCGCTGCTGACCGGCGCCATCATCACCGAACAGATTTTCTCGTGGCCCGGACTCGGGCGACTGCTCATCACGTCGATCTCCACGCGCGACTACCCGCAGGTGCAGGCCTCGATTCTGGTCATCGCGCTCACCTACATCGTGGTCAACTTCGCCAGCGATCTTCTGTACGGAGTCGTGGACCCGAGGATCAAACTGGAATGATGAAAACCGGTCGGATGCTTGGTGTCGCTCCTGTGTGCGGACCGGCTTCAGCCGGTCACGGCCGGCTGAAGCCGGCCCACACAAAGAAACCGCTGTCGGGCGCATCTCCCGGTGTCCGCACATGAAAATCTGGAAACGGCTCGGTCGAAACTTCGCCTTCACCGCGGGCCTACTGCTCACGGTCGCGCTGATCCTCATCGCGCTCGCGGCGCCGTTGCTCTCGCCGTTCGATCCGAACGCGCAGGACACGTCGCGTCGCCTCGAGGCGCCGTCGAAACAGCACCTGCTCGGTCTCGACGATCTGGGCCGCGACGTGCTGTCGCGCATCATCTTTGGCGCGCGCGTCTCGCTGCGCGTCGGATTCAGCGTCGTGATCGTCGCGTCGCTGATTGGCGTGACGTTAGGCGCCATCGCCGGTTACTTCGGCGGCTGGTCGGACACGATCATCATGCGCATCACCGACGTCCTCCTCGCCTTCCCCGGCATTCTGCTGGCGATCGCGATGGTGGCCGTTCTCGGTCCGAGTCTCAACAACGTGATTCTCGCTCTGGCCACGATCGGCTGGGTGGGCTACGCGCGACTGGTGCGCGGCCAGGTGCTGAAGGTCCGCGAGATGGAGTACGTCATCGCCGCGAAGGCGTTAGGCGCGAAGTCGCCGCGAGTGATCCTGCGCCATGTGCTTCCGAACGTGATCAATCCGGTAATCGTGATGGCGACACTCGGCCTGGCCGGCGCGATCCTGTCCGAGGCCGCACTGTCGTTTCTGGGTCTGGGCGTGCAGCCTCCGACACCGTCATGGGGCGCCATGCTCACCTCCGGCCGCCGCTACCTCGGACTCGCCAATCACCTTGCGATTTTTCCCGGCGCCGCGATCATGGCCGCCGTGATGGGCCTCAACTTCCTCGGCGACGGCCTCATCGACGCGCTGGATCCGAAGTACCGCAAGATGGTGGGCTGATCAGGCGATCGCCGTGAACGGCGCCGAGCGCGCGTAACGGAGCATCACGCGAAGGAACCGCGTCGTCCCGATCAGAAACACCAGGCTGGCGGCAATTCCGAACGGAATGATCCACCAGCCGAGCAGCTCCCGTGAAACCGAGATGCTGTCCACGACGCCGAGGGTGATGCCGCCTCCCCGCACCAGCCACAGGCCGACCATTCCGGGCATGAATGGCTTGAGCAGCGCGCAGAGAAACAGCGATGCGGAAATCGAATAGCCGGTCAATCCGGCGAGGAAGATGATGAACCCCGCTGCGCTGCGCATCGCCCATCGCATCGTGCTTCGCAGGATCAGCGTCGGCGAGAAGCTCGACTGCGCGCGCGAGATGAGCGCCTCGTTCTCGTACAACGGCCCGATGTCTTCCGGGCGGCCGAGCGCCTTCAGGATCGCGACCATCCGTTCGTCGGTGAGCTCGCCCGCCGCCTCAGCGCGATCGAGGATATGGCTGCGAATCTCGCGGAGAATGTCATTGACGTCCTCCGGTGGCAACTCCCGCAAGCAGCGGCGAAGGTTCATCAGATACGTGTCGATGCGGGTCTGGATCTTCTGTTCGATGAACATCAGGACTTCTCCTCCAGCAACGGCCTTATGAGGCCGAGCATCGTTTGTAGAAAATCAGCGGAATGGCGTGCCATGGCGACCGAGCGCCGTCGTCCGGCCGCGGTGAGTGCGTAGTACTTTCTCGGATGGCCCGAGTCGCTCTCGACCCATTCGGAGGCCACGAGACGATCGGCGCGGAGGCGATTGAGCACGGGATACACCGTGCCTTCCGCGACGACGAGATTGCTGTTCTCCTCCAGACGGCGCAGGATTTCCAGACCGTACAGCCGTCCATCCCACAGCGACGCCAGGACCGCGAGCTCGAGCCATCCCTTGCGGAGCTGCGCCTGCCAGTTGTCGTCGCGTTCTGTCACAGGCACGATACTATGCTATGCAATGTATCGTGTCAACACGAGCCAGTTAGGATTCATCGACCAGCGCCAGGAAATCTTCCTCGCTCAGAATTTCCCACCGAACGAATTCGCCTTCTCCCGCAGGCGACGGCCTCATCGACGCGCTCGATCCGAAGCATTCCAAGATGTGGTGAGCGTGTCATTCGATCCTGTACCGCCTTAACCGGCCACCGGCCCCTCGATCAACTCCAGAAAATCTTCTTCGCTCAGAATCTCCACGCCTAACGACTTCGCCTTCTCCAGTTTCGATCCTGCCGCCTCGCCAGCAATCACATAAGACGTCTTCGAGGAGACCGAGCTGCCGGGCTTCCCACCTTCCCGTTCGATGAGGCGATGGATCTCGTCGCGTGAATGACGCGCGAGCGTGCCGGTGACGACGAGCGTCTTACCGGCGAGCTTCGATCCGGTTGCGGTGGCGATGTGTTGTGGTCGCACGCCGAGCGCCTGCATCTTCTCGATCCGCGCGCGGTTCGCGGGCACTGCAAAATAGGCGGTGATCGACTCCGCGACGCGCGGGCCGATTTCCGCGACTTCCACCAGTTCCTCCGTGGTGGCGTTCATCAGCGCTTCGACGAGGCGGAAGCGCTCGGCGAGCAGTTTGGCAGCGCGCTCGCCGACGAAGCGGATTCCGAGCGCGAAGATGAAACGCGACAACTCGCGCGTCTTCGATTGCTCGAGGTTCTCGATGAGCTTCGCCGCAGACTTCTCGCCCTTGCGATCGAGCGCGGCCACCTGTTCTTCAGTCAGAGCGTAGAGCGAGCCGTAGTCCTCGACCAGACCGGCGTCGATCAGGCCTTTCGCCGTGTGATAGCCGAGTCCTTCGATGTCCATCGCCTTGCGCGCACCGAAATGGAGGATCGACTCGATCATGATCGCCGGGCATCCCTGGTTGATGCAGCGGATCGCGACCTCGCCTTCGAAGCGGTGCAGCGGCTGGCCACACACCGGACATTCGGTGGGAAGCTCGACGGCCTTCGCCCTTTTCGGACGCGCTCCTTTCAGGACTTCGGTGATCTTCGGGATGATGTCGCCGCCCTTTTCCACCATCACGGTGTCGCCGACCCGTACGTCCTTGCGCGCGACTTCGTCGAAGTTGTGCAGGCTGGCGTTCGTGACGGTCGTGCCGCCGATGTGCACCGGATCGAAGACGGCCACCGGGGTCACCGCGCCGGTGCGTCCGACGTACAACTGAATCTCCCGCACCACCGTCTTCGCCGCCTCGGGCGGATACTTGAACGCGACGGCCCAGCGCGGAGCCTTCGATGTCGCGCCTAACTCCTGTTGCTGCTGGCGTCGATTGACTTTGACGACGATGCCGTCGATCTCGAACGGGAGATCGTGCCGCTTCTCGTGCCATGTCGCGATGAACCGCTCGACATCGCCGATGTCCTTGCACACCGTGCGCTGCGGGTTCAACGGCAGGCCGAGCGACTCGAGAATCTCGTAGGCGTGCGACTGCGATTGAATGCGAACGTTGTCCGCGGCGACGACGTGGTACACGAACGCGCCGAGTCGCTTCTGCGCCGCCTGCCGCGGATCCTTCTGCCGCACCGCGCCCGCCGCGGCATTGCGCGGATTGGCGAGCGCGGCCTCACCCGCTTCTTCCTTCTCCTCGTTCATGCGGACGAAATCCGCTTTCGAGATGTAGATCTCTCCGCGAACTTCGAGCCGTTTGAACTTGCGCTCCAGTCGCAACGGCAGGGAACGCGCCGTGCGAACGTTCGGCGTGACGTCGTCGCCGCGAACGCCGTCGCCGCGCGTGGCGGCGCGCGTGAGCTGGCCGTTCTCGTACAAGAGGTCGATCGACACGCCGTCGATCTTCAGCTCCGCCTCGTACTCGATCTCCTCGACGCCCAGGCCGCGCTGAACACGCGCGTGCCATTCGTGGAGCTCTTCGAGCGAGTACGCATTGTCGATCGACAGCATCGGCGGGTCGTGGATGACGCTGCGGAACTCTTCGATCGGCGCACCACCCACGCGCTGCGTCGGCGAGTTCGGGTCGGCGTGCTCGGGATGCTTCGCCTCCAGCTCCTGCAGGCGGCGCATCATCTGATCGAAGTCGTAATCGCTGATCTCCGGCGTCTCCACGTAATACAGCCGGTTGTGGCGTTCGAGCTCCGCACGGAGTTTCTCGATATCGGACTTGATCGTCATGGCTCAGCCGGGCGAAAGATATCGCGATCGTTCCAACACCTTTTCCGCAAACCCCATCGCTCGCAAACGGCCCTCGATCAGTGTCAGAAAATCCTTACGGCCTTTGACGAGATTCAGATTCAGCGCGACGAAACGCTGACCGCGCGGAGTCTCATAAAAAACGATCAGGCGGTCGCCGCCGATCATCTGCTCGGTCCCTCGAACTCGATCCCAGGGAATCTCACGTTTGCGGAACTGGTGCAGCGGACGCAGGGTCACTCGCTCGTCGCTCACCTCGGCAACGGGCCGCAGTGTGCCTAGGTAAACCTTCAAACCGCCGAGCCACAGAGTGCCGAGGTAGATCCAGACGAACGGCTCGCCGATCCATCCGTAACGCGCGTCCGGGATCCTGGCCAGGGCGAGAACGATGGCCAGCGTCGCGATCGAAGCAACGATGACGATCGAGAGACCCGCGCGCCTTACCCACGGCCGAAAATTGAAGATCGTCAATGGCACCGGGAAAGGCCTGCAAGCGCGATAAGCTTCATGGCGGTACGCTTTTCGCTAGTACACTTTGCGTCTACAGCAAATCTCTGCATGGTCACGAAAATTGATGGGAGCGGCCGCAAGATTCTCGTCATCGACGATGACCTGGCCATTCGCGTCCTTCTGCAGGCGGTCCTGAAGCGGATGAAGTTCGAGGTCGAGCTGGCCGAGGACGGCGCCGTGGGCCTCGAGAAGCTGCGGCAGAACAATAACTTTGACCTCATCCTGCTGGATCTCATGATGCCGCGTATCAACGGATACGAGTTCATCGAGCTGGTCAGCAAGGAGTTCCCGGACGCGCGGCCGCACATCATCGTGTTCACCGCCGCCGGGAAACGGGGCGTCGACAAGATTCCCTCCGATTCCGTCTGCAACTCCATCCTCAAGCCGTTCGATCTGGAGAAGTTCAT
>JBBRMQ010000214.1:0-7493 GCA_038230775.1 Thermoanaerobaculia bacterium | reverse complement strand
GCAGAATCACCCGAGGTGGTCCGGAACTGACATACTTCGGAGGCACACATCATGTACACGCATGAGAACTTTGCAGCCGATGTCGTCCGCAATTTCGAATTCCTCGAGACGGAATATGGCATGCGTCGAGAGCCCACCCACATCGCCGGTGCGGGCGCCTGGATTGTGTACGCCAACGCGACCGTCAAGGTCATCGTCGAGTCTGAAATCGGCGGATCCTGCGGCGTGTCTGTCGTCAATCTTCGTCACGTTCAGCGCGATCCAATGGAGCGATCCGAGTTCGATCTCGAGGAAATCACGCGCCTCAGCTCCCAACGCCAGCAGCGCCGCCAGGAACCGAGGTCGATGAGCGAGGCACTCGCGAGGGCCGCGGAGACCCTCCGCTCCATCGGACCGTCGGTCTTGAAGGGCGACTTCGAGGCATTGCACGAGCAACAACGAAAACTGGTGGAAGCCGTCCGGCGAACCAATCCACTCACATCCAACTAGGGTGCGTCCAGCGCTGCCGCATCAGCTCGGAGGGAGTGACGCTCCCAGGCATTGGAAATGATTCACCGAAAAACAAATCGCAGCCCGTCACCGCGGTCGCCGAAAACGATCGACGAATACGTCGCCGGTTTTCCGCCGGAGGTGCAATCGATCCTGCAGAAGATTCGCACGACGGTCGCGCACGCCGCTCCCGACGCTGAAGAGACGATCAGCTATCGCATGCCGGCGTTCTCGCTCGACGGCATCCTCGTGTACTTCGCCGCGTTCAAGAACCACATCGGGTTGTACCCGCCGGTCAAGGGCGACGCGGCGCTCGTCGAGGCGACGTCGAGGTATGCCGGAGAGAAAGGAAACCTGCGCTTTCCACTCGCGGAACCGATTCCCTACAAGTTGATCGAGCGCATCGTCAAGCTCCGGGTGAAACAGAATCGGGCGAAGCGCCGATGAAGCAATCTCTTGCTCTCGTCTCCCTCGTCATTCGCGACTACGACGAAGCGCTCGCCTTCTTCGTCGGCAAGCTGGGCTTCAAACTCGTCGAGGACAGGCTCGTTCCCGAGCAAGCGAAGCGCTGGGTTGTCATCTCACCGCCGGGTGCGGTTGAATCGCAGATCCTGCTCGCGCGCGCGTCGACACCGGAGCAAGAGTCGCGCATCGGAAATCAAACTGGAGGGCGGGTGTTCCTCTTTCTCAACACGGATGATTTCTGGCGTGATTACGAGTCTTATCGATCCAAAGGAATCGTGTTTGTCCGCGATCCGAAGGAAGAGCCGTACGGCATCGTCGCCGTGTTCAAGGATCTCTACGGCAACCTGTGGGATCTACTGCAACCCGGCCCTCCACGTCAATGAAGGAAACCGCCAGCCAGAAGTTTGACTCCCCTCACCTCTTCGGCCTCTTGCCCGAGGATCTCGCAGGACATCTGCGTGCGAACGACGTCGCGATTCGCGATGGCGAGGCGAGGCGCGTGATCGCGCATGCGATCGCGCACGGCCGTGCGGGGTTTCCCGCCCAGCGTCCGGTGCCGCGCACCGTCGAAGAAGCGATTGAACGGCTGACCTCGCGCGCGCGGCCGGAGATCGTGGAGCGCGCGACCGATCCTGCCGACGGCTTCGTGAAATATCTTTTCCGTTTTGGCGATGGTGCGCTGGCGGAAGCGGTGCGCATTCCGCTCGACGCGCCCGGACGATTCACAATCTGTCTCTCCAGCCAGGCCGGTTGCGCCATGGGCTGCACCTTCTGCGCGACCGGACGCCTCGGCCTCACGCGAAGTCTCGATGCCTGGGAAATCGTCGCGCAATTTCTCGCGGTGCGCGATGAGGCTCCCGGCACAGTGACGGGCGCCGTGTTCCAGGGGCAGGGCGAGCCGCTGCACAACTACGGACCCGTGATCCAGTCGGCGCAGATCCTCTCGCATCCGTGCGGCGGCCGCATCCCGGCGAAAGCGATCACCATCTCGACGGTCGGCCTCGTGCCCGCGATCCTCCGCTACGCGAGCGAGCGCCACCCGTATCGATTGATCGTGTCGCTGACCTCCGCGATCGACGCGCGGCGGCGCGAATTGCTGCCTGCCGCTTCCGCATGGCGCGTCGCTGATCTGGCCGATGCAGTGCGCGCGTATCAGCAGGCCGCCGGCGGACGGGCGACGATCGCGTGGGTCGTTCTCGGCGGCATCAACACCGGCCGTGACGAAGTCGAGGCGCTGCGCACGCTGTTCGCCGGCGTGCCCCTTCGCATCAATCTCATCGACGTGAACGACGCACGTCCTGACGGCTTCCGGCGCGCGACCGACGCGGAGCTGTCGTCCTTCCGCGACGAGCTCCGCACGCTCGAGATCCCGGTCGTGCGCCGCTATTCCGGCGGCGCGGCGAAGCACGCCGCATGCGGGATGCTCGCGGCTCTCGCCGCGGAATCGAGGTAGGAATCGCGGCATACTGCTTTGCGAGGAGAAGACCAATGAAGAGAATCGCTGCCACCGCAATGTTGATGATGTTCGCCGGCGTCGCGCTAACTGAGGCCCAGGACCCGGCCGTTGTGAATCCGACCAGCGTGAAGGTCCGGCTCGATAACGCTCGCGTGCGCGTGCTGGAAGCACTCCTCCAGCCGGGCCAGAATGAAAAGCTTCACTCGCATCCGGCCTACACCATCTACGTCCTGTCGGGCGGGAAGGTCCGCAATCACGCCGCGGACGGCGCGACGTCGGAGTCGGTCATGAAAACGGGCGACGTGATCTATCGTGACGCGCTCACCCACTGGGCTGAGAACATCGGCAACACGCCGATCCATCTGATCCTTGTGGAGCTGAAAGACACCGCCCCTTCTTCAGGCCCGAAGAGATGAACCGCCACGACGGGAGCGTCCTCGCCGGCATCGGCAACACTCCCATCGCTGCGCTGCAGCGCGTCGTTCCGAAGAACGCGGCGCGCATCCTCCTCAAGCTCGAATGGGCCAACCCCACCGGCAGCATGAAGGACCGGATGGCGAAGGCCGCGATCGAAGCGGCCGAGGGCGACGGGCGTCTCGGTCCGGGCGGGACGATCGTCGAGTACACCGCCGGAACTACGGGGATCTCGCTCGCGTTCGTCGCCGCCGCGAAGGGCTACGGAATGGAGATCGTCTTCTCGGACGCGTTCAGCGAAGAGAAGGGACGCACCATGCGCGCGTTCGGAGCGCACATCACGAACGTGAAGAGCGATAACAAGCGGATCAACGAGACGCTCATCAAGGAGATGATCCGCACCGCCGCCGAAATCAGCCAGCGGCCCGGCCACTGGTACTGCGATCAGCTTCGCAACCACGAAGCCATCCGCGGCTACTACCCTCTCGGCGACGAAATCTGGGAGCAGACCAGCGGCGACGTCGCGGCATTCGTGCACTCGGTGAGCACCGCGCACTCGATTCATGGCGTCACCGAGCGGCTGTGGGCACGCGACAAGTCGATCCAGGTCGTCGCGGTAGAACCAGCCGAATCGGCGGTGCTCTCCGGACAGCCCTCGGGGTCGCACAAGATTGAGGGCATTGGTATCGGATTCATCCCGCCGCTGTGGCGTCCGGAGATGGTCAACGAGATCCAGAAGGTCACGACTGACGAGGCGAAGGCAATGGCGCGGCGGCTCGCGCGCGAAGAAGGCATCTTTGCCGGCACATCGACCGGCGCGAACGTCGTCGCTGCGCTGCGTGTCGCCGCGCGACTTGGCCCATCAGCGACCGTGGTCACGATCGCCATCGATTCCGGATTGCGCTACCTGAGCACCGACGTGTTTGACGACACGCGTGGCTGACGCTGCTAGGCTGACCGCATGCCGAAAATCACTCCTTTTCTCTGGTTCGACACGCAGGCGGAAGAAGCCGCCGACTTCTACGTATCCATTTTCCCCCACTCGAAGGTCACGCAGGTCAGCCGCTACGGCGAGGGCGGTCCGGGGCCGAAGGGCACCGCCATGACGGTGGCCTTCAACCTCGATGGCGAGAGCTTCACGGCGCTCAACGGCGGTCCGAATTTCAAATTCACGCAAGCCATCTCGTTTGTCGTGAACTGCGACACGCAGAACGAGGTCGACAACTTCTGGCAGAAGCTTTCCGCGGGCGGCAGTGAGGGGCAGTGCGGATGGCTTCAGGACAAGTACGGCCTCTGGTGGCAGATCGTCCCGACGGCGCTTCCGAAGCTGCTTCAGGGCGGCGATCCGGCACGCTCGCAGCGCGTCATGAAGGCGCTGATGCAGATGAAGAAGCTCGACATCAACAAGCTGCAACAGGCGGCGGATGGTGCGTAGGCAAGAGCGTAAAGCAGCGAGCCAGCGCTGTCATCCCAAGCGCGCTTTCGCTAGCGCATCCCCGCGATCTTCCGCTCGCTCACGGCGCGGCCTAACTGCTCGGCATCGATATCCGCCCGTACGAGCACCGTATCGGAGTGATCGTGCGTCAGGAGCATGATCTCGAATCGCGAACCGATCGGACGCGCGTAGATGAACGTCCACTCACCGCGGGACCGCACGCGAACCAGCGGCTGGTAGTCGGGAGTGAGACCGCGCTGCAGCAGCCGCTCCAGATCCGCGCCCCCCATCGACATCGCGTGCGAGTTGCCCTCCCAGGTCGCGAGCTGAAAATCGCGAACGCCGTGAGGATGAACGATCCACGTCGCGAAGCGTGCAACGCCGAGGAGCGGGATGTACATCGGGGATCCGAGCTGGGAGCGCAGGGTCCGTTCGACGTCGCGGAAATCCGCCCGCGCCGGCAGCGCGAGAAGCAGCAGCAGAGGCAGGATCAGGCGCTTACTCATTGTGTTTCCCCCTCATCTTCGGAATCCCGAACTGCCCTTCGAGCCTTGACAGCTTGTCGAGATCGATGGGGCCGACGATGTTTACGACGGTGAGCTCGCGAGGTTCTGCATTGATGATCGCCAGGCCGACGACCTCTTCGCCGCGCATCTGTACGTAGACGTCGGTGTTGTCGCCCATGCGCTCGCGCACGGTGACGATCTTCTTCCACGACGAGAGTTGCGCGCGCAGTCGATCGACGATGGCTGCGTCGTATTCACCGGCTTTGTCGAACGAGTAGCTCTTGACGTAGATCCCTTCGAGCTTCTGCACGATGTCGCGCGCGGCGCGCTCGTCGGGCTCGCTGCTGCTCAGGAACTTCGCGGCCATGCGAAGCAGCGGGCCGTCGAGGGTGACGTCGACCACTTCGCTGGCGCGCTCCGCGAGACCGGGGATGTCGAGCGTCAGTCGCTGCGCGTACGCGGGCGCGGTGACGCAGGCAAGGATTGCAAGGACGAACAGTTTCTTCATGGACTTCTCCTATCGGGTGCTGATGTCTTGAACGTGTTGCTGCGTTTCCTGCAGCTTTTTCGAGGTCAGGCGCAGCGCGGTCATGAGCTGTGCTTTCGCGCGCTCGCCCTCGCGCCGCTCTTCGACGCGATGGATGGTCCAGCCGCCGAGAACGATGACCAGCGCCGCGGCGGCAGCGGCGATGCGAGGCACGCGGCGCGGCCGCACCTGATGGCCTTCGATCGCGTTCATCACCTTGTCAGTGAAACCATCCGGAGCCGCTTTCCGGCGCAACGCATCCTGCAGTTCAGATTCAAAACTCATCGTGTCTCCAGCTTCTTGCGCAACACGCGCAGTGCGCGGTGCAGTTGACTCTTCACGGTGTTCACGGGCATGCCCACGATCTCGCTGATGTCGTTGGGCCCCAGCTCTTCCTGATAGCGCAGGATGACGAGCATGCGCTGCGCTTCCGGAAGCGCAGCGATGTGCTCACTCATCCGCCGGGCGAGAAACGGATCGGTGGTCCGCGCGGCTACCGGCAAGTCGCCGGCATCGTCGAGCGAGACCATGCGAAAACGCGATCGCCGCAACGCGTCGATGCAACGCCTGGATGCCACGCGCCGCAGCCAGTTCGTCAGATGCACCGGGTCCGTGATGTCCTGCAGCGATCGATAGAGCTGCAGAAAGACATCCTGCGCCACCTCGGATGCCTTGTCGGCGCTGTTGAAGAAGTGATAGCCGACGCTGAACACCATCGATTCGTGCTGGCGGACGAGCTTCGCAAACGCGTCATGATCGCCCCGTTGCGCCCTCTCCAGCGTCAGATCGGCCGTGTCCATTTCGGCCGCGATTGCCGTCATCGAAAGCTATATACGCAGAAAAGGGCGATTCGAATGCAACGGTCGATTCGGTCGCCGGTCGGCGATCGCTCGCTTTACGCCGGCTTCTGTGAATGGACCGGCTTCTGTGTGTGGACCGGCTTCAGCCGGTCACGGCCGACCGGCTGAAGCCGGTCCTCACACAGAGGCACGGTCCTCACACTGCCGGTTCTTGCACTGAGATGCTCCCGCGGCGACCGTCACCGCAGCGCGATGGCTTCGATCACGCCACGGGCCGCGGGCGCGACCTCGATGTCGGCGGGGAGATGGTTGCCGTCAACCCACACGATCCGCTGCGATTGCAGCGATTCCTTGAGGACGCCGAAGGCCTTGCTGTAGTTCTGCGGCGAGGAGACGTCGGTGACCTCACCCCAACCGCCGTCGCCGCCCGACAGCGTCCAGACGAAAAGCGGAACGCCGATCGAGCGCAAGTACTCGCGCGCTTGCGCGGGCTGCAGCTCGCTTTCGTCGCGCGTCGCCTCGCCCAGGAGCAGGATGACGGCGCGAGGGCGGCGGATGCGCATCGCCTGAATCCCGGCCACGGCAACCGCATCGGCGAAACGGAGATGTCCGGCGCCGATCATGTAACTGACGTTGGTGAGCAGGCTTTTGAAGTCGTCCGCCGATGAGAATTCGAACGGATGCGTGTACGGCATCAGATAGACCGGCAGGCTCGCCTCGGTTTTCGCCGGCACAGGCCACATGAACTGCGCCAGCGGCCGCGGATGATGCACGAGCGCCGATCCGCTGGCGTTGATCATCGTGGATCGTCGCTGCACCCGCGCCGACGGATCGAGTCGGATCGATGCTTCGAAGTTCATCGGATGGCGCACGATGAACACGTCACCCGGCAGCTCTTCGACACCGACCACGCGCGCGGGCGCGTCGCCGATCGTCAGCCACTGCTCGAGCTCCGCCGCGGTCGGTGTCGGCTTGTGCGCGAGCACGCGGATCGGGATCGCGGTCAACTGGCGTCCGCTCTCCGTTTCCAGACCACCGCCGAACGCCAGCTCAGTCTCGGCGACCACTCCCGACGGCGAGAACGTTCGCACGCTCAGAAGATGCGGGCGCGTGATGTCGATCGCCGGAATCTCCGCGCGGAGATGCGCGTCGACGCGAAGCGGTGCGCCATCGAGAAGGAGCACCGTCTCCTTCGGTCGATCGGCCTCCAGACTCTGCCAGAGCACCTGGACCGTCGACGGTTTTCCGGCAGCGTCGCGGTCGAGCACCATCTGCACTTCCGCCGATGATCGCGGCAGATTCACGGCCTGTTCGGCTCGCGCGATCTCGCTTCCGGCCTGATCGAACGCCACTGCCAGGAGATGATGTGGCAGCAGTCGCGTGCCGAAATCGATGCTCGACG
>JBBRMQ010000213.1:0-7519 GCA_038230775.1 Thermoanaerobaculia bacterium | reverse complement strand
TGGAGTGGTCCTCGCGTACATGCGAGGCAATGTCATCACGTCGTTCATCTGTGCGATCTACGTGTTCGCCGTGATGGGCGTGCTGCACGTCCCGATGCCGTTGCTGCTGGCGACGATCGCCTTCGTTGCGGACTTCGTCCCGGTGGTCGGCACGCTCGCGATGACGGCGCCCGCGGCCGCGCTGGCCCTGATGGTGTCGCCGGCGAAAGCGGCGCTCGTCGTAGCCGCGTACCTCTTCTACCACCTGCTCGAGAACTACGTAATCATTCCGCGCGTGTACGGCACGCAGATGCGGCTGTCGACGCTCACGGTGCTCGTCGCGATCGGCGTGGGCGGCACCTTGCAGGGCGTCGTCGGCGCACTTCTCGCGCTTCCCGTCGCGGCGGCGTACCCGATCGTCGAACGCATCTGGCTGCGCGAGCATCTGCCCTCGGACACCGTTCCGCGCCATGAGGTGATCGAGGGTCGCGACGAGTAAAGCCCCTCATCCGCCCTTCGGGCACCTTCTCCCCGCATCGCGGGGAGAAGGGCTACGAAGAAAAAGATTAGTAGTCCTCGCCCCGCGCAAGAGGGGAGAAGGCCTACGAAGAAAGAGATGAGTAGCCCATCGCCCCGCGCGAGCGGGGAGAGGATGGCCGAAGGCCGGGTGAGGGGTCTCGTGTTCGGTCAATGCGCCAGCAGCGTCTCGTCGATGAAGCGCAGCATCGTCGCGCGCATCTGCGCGACGAGCGCCGTGTCGATGACGCCGTGCCGCGACTTCGGATACAGCATCATGCGGAAGACTTTGCCCGCCTTTTCCAGCTCGTATGCGAGCTGAATCGTATTCTGCAGGTGCACGTTGTCGTCGTTCGTGCCGTGAAGCAGCATCAGGCTGCCGTGCAGATTCTTGGCAGCGAATCGGGGCCCGGAATGCTCGTAACCTTCCTTGTTGTGTTCGGGCATCAGCATGTAACGCTCGGTGTAAACCGAGTCGTAATCGCGCCAGTCGGTGACGGAGCCCCCGGCAATCCCCGCCGACCACATGGTGCTGTGCGTCAGCGCGTAGGTCGTCATGAATCCGCCGAAGCTCCAGCCGTACAGCATCACGCGTGATGCATCCACGTAGGGCTGCGACTCGAGCCATTTCAATCCGTCCTCGAGATCGCGCAACTCGAGCTCACCGAAATTCTTGTAGACCGGCCACGCAGATTCCACGCCCTTGCCGCTCGCCGTGCGGTTATCGAGCACCCACACGATGATTCCGCGCTGCGCCAGGAGTTGCCACCAGACGTATTCGCGGGAGTTCCATGAATTGCGGACTTGCTGTGAGTGCGGTCCGGAGTACGTGTGCTCGTAGACCGGATACTTTTTCGCAGGGTCGAAGTTCGGCGGCCGGATTATGATCGCTTCCATCACAAATCCGTCGCGCGCTTTCACCTGCACGAATTCCGGTTTCGACACGCGGTATTGGCGCAGCATGGGTGCTGCATTCTCGTCGACGACGCGAACCTGCGAGCCGTCGGCCCGGTGCAAAGCAATCTGCGCCGGACGTTCGATCGTGCTCCACGAGTCGAGATAGGACGTCAACGACTCATTGAAGGTCGCATTGTGCTGGCCTGCCGATTCGGAGAGCCGCGTGAGGCCGGTGCCGTCCATGCGCACGCGATAGATGTCGGTGCCGAGGACGGAGCGTTGGGTGCCGGAGAAGTAGATCCATTCGTTCTTCTTGTCGATGCCGTGCAGCGCCCGCACTTCCCACGGGCCATTCGTCACGTGACGGCGCAGTCCGCCGTCGCGGCCGTAGTGATCGATGTGTTTGAAGCCGCTCCGCTCGCTCAGCCACAGGAAGCTCCCGTCGCTCAGCCACTTCGGGTTCTCACCGCGGTCGACCCATGCTTTGCTGGTCTCGTGAATCAATGTGGTGGGAGAGCCATTCGGCACCGTTGTGAGATTGAGATCGAGCCACGTCTGTTCGCGGTTCTGTGTTTGATAGACGACCGCGCTGCTATCCGGAGTCCAGTCCACGTTCACGATCAATGTGTCGCTGCCGGTGATCGGGATGTCCGTTGCCGCTCCACCGGACAACGCAACCGTCAGAAGCCGTGCAGTTGGATTCGGATCACCCGACTTCGGGTAGGGAGTGACTTCCAGTTTCTGCAGATACGGAATGTGATCGACGACCGTGAAGCGGTGCACCGGCTGTTCATCGAGTCGCAGGAACGCGATGCGCGTGGAATCCGGGCTCCACCAGTACGCCCGGAACGTGCCGCGTCCGTAGATCTCCTCCTGGTAAACCCAGTCGAAGATTCCGTTGAGCGTGTTGTCGTCGCCGTCGGCTGTTAGCTGGCGCTCGTGCCGCGCCGCGAGATCGACGACGTAGAGGTTGTTGTCGCGGACGAACGATACGAATTTTCCATCCGGGCTGAATCCCGCTTCCGCTTCTTCGCCCTTGGACGATGTCAGGCGGCCCAACGTATTCGATTCACGTGTGTACAGGTAGAGGTCGCCGTTGACATCGAGAAGAAGGCTTCGCTTGTCGGGGCTGAACGTCCAGGTTTTCCTGAGCGCCAGCTTCTTCGCCTCCCCCGCATCGATGCCGGCCGCGGTGATGGCGGCCTGTAGTTTGGTGGAGTCGAATAAGACGCTGCGCTTTCCCGTTTCCGCATCCAGGATGACCTGCTCGACGACGTCGCCTTTCTCATCAGTACGCGGCCACGTCACCGTCTTGTCGTCGAGCCAGACGAACCCGGGTTGGGCCGCGCCGCTGAAGGCGACGCGATCTTTCGGATCGTAGATGCTCTCCAGCGTCAGCTCGCGAAGAGCGGGCTTGGGAGGCACGGTCTGGACCTGTTGTGCGAGTGAAGTTTGAGCGAGAAGAAGAAGCGCGATCGAAGCCTGTCGGATCATGGCGCGCAGTGTACAATCCCCCGTTTCTTTCAACCTTGAGGAGTTTGAGATCGAATGACTGCAACACTCGAAATCACGCATCAATTTGAAGCCGCCCGCGCCGCGGGCCGTGAGCCGTTCAAGGTTCGTGACCTTCGGGAGGCAACCCTCGGCCGCTCCGAGATCCGTCTGGCCGAGCACGAGATGCCGGGCCTCATGGCCATTCGCGAGAAATTCTCATCGTCGAAGCCGCTCACCGGCGCGCGCGTCATGGGCTCACTGCATATGACGGTGCAGACCGCCGTTCTGATCGAGACGCTCAACCTTCTCGGCGCCGACGTCCGCTGGGTGAGCTGCAACATCTTCTCGACGCAGGACCACGCCGCGGCCGCCGTCGTAGTCGGCCGGCCCGAAACCGGCGGCACGATCGAGAACCCGAAAGGGCTTCCGGTCTTCGCATGGAAGGGCGAAACGCTCGAGGAGTACTGGTGGTGTACCTCGGAAGCGCTGATGTGGCCTGACGGCGGCGGACCGACGCTCATTGTCGATGACGGCGGCGACGCCACGCTGCTCGTGCATAAAGGCGTGGAGTACGAAGGAAAGAAGCACGTTCCTTCATTCAACCCCAGCGACGAGCCCGAAGAGTGGGGCGTCATTCTCGATCTGCTGCGCCAGGAGATCGCGCGCGATCCGCAGCGCTGGACGCGCGTCGCCGCGAAGATCAAGGGCGTTTCGGAAGAGACGACAACAGGCGTGCACCGCCTCTATCAGATGATGGAGTCCGGCTCGCTTCTGTTCCCTGCGATCAACGTCAACGACTCGGTGACGAAGTCGAAGTTCGACAACATCTACGGATGCCGGCACTCGGTGATCGACGGCCTCAATCGCGCGACGGACGTGATGATCGCCGGCAAGCTGGCGGTGGTCTGCGGATTCGGCGAAGTGGGCAAGGGCTGCGCGCAGGCATTGCGCGGCCAGGGCGCCCGCGTCGTTGTAACCGAGATCGATCCGATCTGCGCACTGCAGGCGTCGATGGAGGGTTTCGAAGTCGTCCGTCTGGACAGCGTTCTGGAGCGCGCAGACATTTTCATTACAGCGACCGGCAATAAGGACATCATTACTGCCGAACACATGTCGCGGATGAAGAACAAGGCCATCGTCGGCAATATCGGTCATTTCGACAATGAAATCGATATGGCGGGTTTGAAAAAGGTAGCCGGTATCAAGCGAGTCAATATCAGGCCGCAGTACGACGAGTGGGTGTTTCCTGACGGCCACGGCGTTCTGATTCTCGCCGAAGGCCGCCTGCTGAATCTGGGCTGTGCGACCGGCCATCCGTCGTTCGTGATGTCGGCATCGTTCACCAATCAGGTGCTCGCGCAGCTTGCGCTGTGGCAGAACAAGGGGGAGTACAAGAAGGAAGTCTATGTGCTGCCCAAGAAGCTCGACGAAGAAGTCGCACGCCTTCACTTAGAGCACCTGGGCGTCGAATTGACTTCATTGACGCCCGATCAGTCCAAATACCTCGGCATTCCGGTCGACGGTCCTTATAAATCTGATCAATACCGTTACTAGCGTTAGGCTATGATGGCACCTTCGTAAGGAGGTGCCATCTTGGCCAGACCCCGCAAACAATCCTCAACCCCCGCCGACCTGTCTCATGGACAGGCGCACTACGTTCTTGGTCGCCTCATCGGTGACCGTCGCATTTCTTCCGCCGACGTGCATCGATACGTGGGCGAAATGCACAAGGAAATCCAGAGCCTGGAGCAACGGCTGCAGTCGCTGCGCTCGGCCGCCGGCGATGCGATCTCTTCCGTTGCACAGAAGATCAAACGCGGACCGGGACGTCCTCCGGGATCGGGATCGAAGCAGCGCGCCGCCGGTGCGGAATCAGCCGCTCCTCGCAAGCGTCGTCGCGGCCGTCCGAGCGCCGCGTTGACAGCTGAGCAGCGCGCCTCGCGCCAGCTGCAGGGTCGCTATCTCGGGCTCATCCGTCAGATTCCAGCGGCGCGTCGCGCGCAGTTCTCGAAGATCGCGAAAGAGAAAAGCCGCGAGGCGGCGATTCGCGAGATGGAAACATACTTGCGCAAATAGCGAGCGGGCGAGCAGCGAGCGGCGAGCAGATTCAACCTGCTCGCCGACTCGCGGCATGCTGATCGCTGAGACGCAAGTCTTGACCATCGTTCGTTCATCGCTATGATGTTCTGCGGTGACTGCCGCAGCGCCCGCCGAAGCTCGTAACCCCTCCTGGTTCGTCTCCTTCTACCGATCGGCGATCGGAAAGAAGGCTGTCATGGCCGTGACGGGTGTGTTCCTCTTCGGCTGGATCTTCGCCCACATGCTCGGCAACCTGAAGCTGTACCTCGGTGCCGAACACTTCAATGAATACGCGAAGTGGCTGCGCGTGATGGGGGCGCCGGCGATGCCGAACAGCACCCTGTTGTGGGTCGTGCGTTTCGCCCTCGTCGTCGCCGTGTGGCTACACATTCAAGCAGCGACCGAGCTCACGATCATGAACAGGAAGGCGCGTCCGATCGGCTATGCGGATCGCGATTACGTCACGGCGTCGTACGCATCGAGGACCATGCGCTGGGGCGGCGTGATCATCCTCCTGTTCGTGATCTACCACCTGCTGCATCTCACCTTCGGCACCGTACATCCGAATTACATCGAGAACGATCCGTACCACAACGTGGTCTCCGGATTTCAGGTCTGGTGGGCGAGCGCGTTCTACATCATCGCGAACCTCGCGCTCGGTCTGCACCTGTACCACGGCCTCTGGAGCATGTTCAATTCACTCGGGCTGAACCATCCGAGGTTCAATGGGTGGCGGCGGGTGTTCGCGACGGCGTTCGCGCTCGTCATCACGCTGGCCAACGTCTCCTTTCCCATCGCCGTTCTGATCGGGGTCGTTCGATGAGTGATCTCGAGAGCAGGAGTCCTGCCGGTCCCATTGAGAAGAAATGGGAGTACGCGAAAGCGCACTACAAGCTCGTCAACCCGGCGAACAAGCGCAAGTACGACATCATCGTGGTCGGCGCCGGCCTGGCCGGAGCGTCCGCGGCGGCGACGTTCGGTGAGCTCGGCTACAACGTCAAATGCTTCGTGTTTCACGATTCGCCGCGCCGCGCGCACTCGATTGCGGCGCAGGGTGGCATCAACGCGGCGAAGAATTATCAGAACGACGGCGACAGCATCTATCGCCTCTTCTATGACACGGTGAAAGGCGGGGATTATCGATCCCGCGAATCGAACGTGTACCGGCTGGCCGAGCTGTCGGTCAACATCATCGATCAGGCCGTGGCGCAAGGCGTTCCGCTCGCACGCGAGTACGGCGGATTGCTCGAGAATCGCTCGTTTGGCGGCGTTCAGGTCTCGAGAACGTTTTATGCGCGCGGTCAAACGGGACAACAGTTGCTGCTCGGCGCTTTTCAGGCGTTAGAACGGCAGATCGCGCTTGGCCGCGTGCAGATGTTCGCGCGCCACGAGATGCTCGACGTCGTGCTCGTCGACGGTCATGCGAAGGGCATCGTCACGCGCAACCTGGTGACGGGCGCCGTGGAGTCCCACGCTGGCGACGCGGTCGTCCTCGGCACCGGCGGCTATGCGAACGTTTTCTATCTCTCGACCAATGCGAAAGCGTCGAATGCCACCGCGATCTGGCGCGCACACCGAAAGGGCGCCTACTTTGCCAATCCCTGTTACACGCAGATTCATCCCACCTGCATCCCGCAAACCGGCGATTTCCAGTCGAAGCTGACGCTGATGTCGGAATCGCTGCGCAATGACGGTCGCATCTGGGTTCCCAAACAGCAGGCCGACAAACGGCGTCCACAGGAGATCCCTGAGTCGGAGCGCGATTACTACCTCGAACGGAAGTATCCGAGCTTCGGCAATCTGGCTCCGCGCGACATCGCATCGCGCGCCGCAAAAGAAGTGTGCGACGAAGGCCGCGGCGTCGGAACGAGCGGCCGCGGCGTCTATCTCGATTTCAAGGACGCCATCCAGCGCCTCGGACGCAAGACCATCGAGGAACGCTACGGCAACCTCTTCGAGATGTATCACGACATCACGGCCGAGGATCCGTATGAGCTGCCGATGCGGATTTATCCGGCGCCGCATTACACGATGGGCGGTTTGTGGGTGGACTACAACCTCATGAGCAATGTGCCCGGTCTGTACGTCATCGGCGAGGCCAACTTCTCCGATCACGGCGCGAACCGGCTCGGCGCCAGCGCGCTGATGCAAGGTCTCGCCGACGGCTATTTCGTGATTCCGGTGACGATCGGCGATTACCTCGCCGGCCAGATGAACAACAAAGTGAAGACGGACCGCCCCGAGTTTCAGGCCGCAGAAAAGAATGTGGCCGACATCACCGCTCGACTCCTTGGCGCGAAAGGCACGCGCAGCGTCGATTCGTTCCATCGCCAGCTTGGAAACATCATGTGGGAGTACTGCGGCATGGCGCGTAGCGCGGAAGGTCTGCGAAAAGCGATCACGCTGGTCCGCGCCCTTCGCCAGCAGTACTGGCGCGATGTCCGCGTCCTCGGCGTCGGCGAGGAGCCGAACCAGTCGCTGGAGAAGGCCGGACGCGTCGCGGACTTCTTCGAGCTCGCCGAGTTGATGTGCGTTGACGCGCTGCATCGCGAAG
>JBBRMQ010000212.1:0-7544 GCA_038230775.1 Thermoanaerobaculia bacterium | reverse complement strand
GACGCGACGCTCATGGCCTGGGTGAAATCGTCCGGCGAACGTGCGGAGAACGTGCTCACGATCTGCTACGGCGCCTTCATCGCCGGCCACGCCGGGCTGCTCGATGGACTCGACATCACCACGTGGTACGGATCGGTCGAACAGCTCGGCACCGAATTTCCGAAGTCGCGCGCGCTCCCCGGACGGCGCTTCATCGACAACGGCAAGGTGATCACTACCGCCGGCGTCGCTGCCGGCATCGACGGCTCGCTCCACCTCGTCGCGCGCACGCTCGGCCGCTATGTCGCCGATCGCACGGCGGAGTACATGCAGTACGCGTGGGCACCGGAGTCGTACACCTCCACAACGTACCCGCAGTTCAATCCGCGGCTCGACGCGCACGGACGGCAGATGCAGATCGCCTCCATCGCCGCGCACGGCGGCGACGTCGATGAGGCGGCCGCGCTGTACCGCGGCATTCTCGCGTCTCATCCCGACGACACCGCCGCCTGGCACGCCCTCGGCCGTCTGATGCTGTCGGCGAAACGCTACCCCGATGCGATCGACTCGTATCGGCATGCAGCGAACGGCGCGCAGCGAGGCGCTGCGCTGTACGATCTCGCTTGCGCGTACGCGCTGAGCGGCCAGCCGGAGAAAGCGATCGCCACCGTGTCCGATGCGATCGAAGCCGGCTTCCGGGCAAAGGCGTCCTATCAAAACGATCCAGACCTCGCGTCGATTCGCGACGATGCGCGATTCAAGGAACTGCTGACCAAGTTCTAAGGAAGCTCTGCACAAGTCCAGGCACCCCTCATCCGCCTTCTCCCCGCACGCGAGGAGAAGGGCAACCTAGGGTGGTGACCCCTCGCCCCGCTTGCGGGGAGAAGGTGGCCGAAGGGCGGATGAGGGGTTTCTCGCACTTGCGAGAGAGCTTCCCTAAGGAGATGACGATGAAGATGAAGATGATTCTCTGCTGTCTGCTCTTCTCCGCGATGACGGCGAACGCGGCCACCACGGATGACGAGCTGAAAACACTGCTCGTCGGTCTGGAAAAGGACTCGTGGGTCGCGTGGAAGAATCGCGACGGCTCGTACTTCGAGCACTTCCTTTCCGACGATCACCTCGAGATCAGCCCGCAAGGCGTGGCCGGCAAGGCGCTCGTCGTGAAGTTTGTCAACAGTCCAGCGTGCGTGGTGAAGAGTTACGAAGTCGATACCTTCGCGTTGACGCGCGTCGACGAGAACACGGCGATCCTCACCTATCGCTCGAAGCAGGACACGTTGTGCAATGGCGTCACGGTGCCGAGCCCGGCGTGGGCGACATCGCTCTTCGTGCGCCGCGGCGGCCGCTGGCAGAACCTTCTCTATCAGCACACGTGGGGCTGTCCTCCGCCGGCGAAGTGAAGCGGGTAAGGCCCTCGCGCTGGAGCAAGATCGCGGTGGCAACACGCAGCGGCCGCTGAGTCTGGCCGAGGGTGGAAAGGCAGAAGACGCTGCGGGACTGATTTGCGACTAAGCTAAGTCCTCCGCAAGGACAAATGAACGCCGAGACCGCAGCCGAGAGCCCTGCTGTCATCGCCAGGGCCCAACCACGTTGGCGCCAGGACCGCTTTTTCGCGGTGATGTCGGTGATTGCGCTCCTGACCGTTTTCGCCGGCTTCTCGCGTACGTACTATTTGAAGGGTTTCTTCGGCACGAAGGCGCTCACTCCCTTTTTTCACCTGCACGGCGTGGTGTTTTCAACTTGGATCGTCCTCTTCGTCGCGCAGGCGGCGCTGGTGCGAGCGGGTCGCGTCGACCTTCATCGTCGGATGGGAATCGCCGCCGCGATCCTGGTCCCCCTCATGGTGGTCGTCGGCTTGATGGCGGCGATCGATTCCGCCCGGCGCGGCTTTTCACCGCCGAACGGCCCTCCTCCGCTGGTGTTCTTCGTGGTTCCGGTGACGGATCTCATCGTCTTCTCATCGCTGGTTGCAGCCGGCCTCTGGCGCCGACGAGAGCCGCAGGATCACAAACGCCTCATGCTTCTGGCGACGATCAGCATTCTCACGCCGGCGATCGCGCGGCTGCCCGGCATCGCCGCCGCCGGACCGCTCGCATTCCTCGGCCTCACCGACGCGTTCATCGTGGTCTGCATGCTCTCCGACTGGCTCTCGCGACGCCGCGTTCACCGGGCGTTTCTTTGGGGCGGCGTGTTCATCATCGCCTCGCAGCCTCTACGCTTTGCGGTCGCGGGAACCGACGCCTGGCTTCGGTTCGCGCGTTGGATGACGGGCTGACGGCCGATTCGACTTCGCGTCATTCCGCTCCCGGCGCCGCGATCGTGACGCTCTGCGAAGTAGCCAACGACGAACGCCGCCAGGTACAACCCAGTCATCAGGAGGATCTCCCCCGTCGTCATGGAGCCCGAACCGCGTCAGAGGCCTCGCACTTGAACCGCCACCAGCAGCAGGCCGAATCCGATGATCCATGACCCCTGCGCAATGTCGCCGCTCACGTGGACCATCCCGAAGTGAGCCAGCAATGCAACCACGTACAAAACCAGACAGATCGCCCAAACTACTTGTTTCGGGGCTTTGCCTCCACCTCGTGCCATGAATACCTCCAGCGTTTCCGCATTCGAGGTATAGCAGCTCCGCTCGCGCTGCGCTATCGCGATTTGAACACCTTTATGAGCGACGGAACGCGTCATAGTCCTTCTCCCCGCGTGCGGGGAGAAGGTGCGCGAAGGGCGGATGAGGGGCGTGTTTCCTCGCGATCGGGAACGCCGGTGGCGCGCTCAGTCCGCGGCCGTCTTGCCTTCATACGCCAGTCGCGGAGGGCTTCCGGGCTTGTCTTTGAGAATCGCCTGCCCCTTCACCAGCCAGGCGACACCGAACGCGATGACCGCTGACGTCTCGGGCCAGAAGATCGAGCCGCCTTTCCCTCGCAGCGCGAGCGCGCCGATCACGAGAAACGACAGCAGCATTACCACGCCACAAATGCGATACACGAGATTGCGGCGTCGCATCTCCCGCGCTGCGTCTGGAGGCGTGAACGCGGTGAACCTGAATGTCACCATCACGAAGCAAAGCGCAAAGAAGCAGGCGACGAAAATGAAGTGGTACCCGAGAAAGCCGCGGTTTACGTAGCATTGGTCTTTATCCATGCCGGGGTAGCGACGAAGGATTTCCTCCGCGAATACCGGCGACATCGGAAAAAGGCCGATTCCAATTGCGGCCAGGCCGGCCACGGTGCCGAGAACATTGTCGAGGGTGCGTGTCGAGCGATAGCAGGCGATCAGGATCCCGACGAGCACGAGCGTCGATACGAATACGTCGCGCATTCCGGTGTAGTAGTAGGCGCTGATCGAATCCGTGGTTGCGATGTGCTCGAAAAAGTAGCCGCCCAGCCGAACGAGGATCGGCATGAGGAGGCCGATCGCGCCGATCATCTGGCGAAGCGTCAAATACGAAACGACCAGGTCACTGTTCTTTCGCAACGTTGCGTCCTCCGGTCACCGTTCGGGCGACATTCGTCTGTAATCAGGAGTGACGCGACGGGCGCTTTCCCCACCCGCCGCTGTCATCCCGAACGGAGCGAGGGACCGGTGTGGGCCGGGAGGTTCGACGCGCCACCCAACCACACCAGTCCCTCGCTACGCTCGGGATGACAAACCGTTCGCATCACCCGTCCCGCAGAAAGCATGAAAATCATGACACTCGACGGCGCGATCAGCAGTTGGATCGCGCTTGTCACGATCGAAGAACACATCGTCACACGCGGGCGTCACTCATCACGATCGGAAGCCGGACGACCCTTCTCTCAATAAATTAACCAACGATTCCGTAAGGCGCTGCAACGCAACTGCTTCGGCAAATGCAGCGAGCGGAAAAACACGGTGAGCGCGGCGAACAAAAAAAGCGGCGCGCATTCTGCGTTGGAGGCCGGGCCGGAGGCTTCAAATGAAAACGTATGTGGCAGTTGCAGCCGTGTTATTCGCATTGCTCGCGACAAGCTGTGCGACGAGCTATCAATCGAGCGACGAGAGTCTCACCGGCGGTTTCAGCGAGATCCGGCTCGCGCCAACCATGTGGCGCGTGCGCGTGGAAGGCAACAGCTTCACGAGCCGCACCGAAGCCGAGGGGTTCCTGTTGCGTCGCGCTGCGGAGTTGACGCTCGAGCAGGGGAAGCGCTACTTCGTGCTGGACCAGCATCGCGCATGGATCAACGCGGTGCGCACGTCACAAACCAGCGTCATCACGGCGCCTGTCAACGAGTCGGTGGTTACCGCACTCGATACGGCGGAGCGCGATGCGTTCGATGCTCTGAAGATCGTCGCGGAAACGGACAGAGTGGCGGGCCGCAAACTATCCGCCGCGGCGAAGAAGACCCTCGAGTCGTTGCAGACCGGCGGCTCTGATTCCCTGGGCGGCGTCGCACGATGAAAAACCTCCTCGGCATCCTCGCCCTCACGTTTGTATCAGCGACTGCCTCGGCACAACGCGACGTTCCGAAGATCGATGTCACGCTCTTCGACGCGCCCTACAACGTCGCGCACGGTCTTCGCGGGCCGAGCATGCAGCAGTCGCTGACGTTGACGGCGACCGCGTACGACCTCACGCACCTCGCGCTGCAGAACGTGTTCGGTGAGAACCATCCCGTTCTCAATAAGACGGCGGTGGCGGTGTTCGATGGCATCCTCCTGGAAGAACTTCCGCTGCCGTTCACCGACGCCTGGCTGCACGAGGAGTGGCACCGCGCCGTGATGGGCAACCGCGGCATCGACAGTTTCGATGACGTGTACAAGTTGAAGGCCGGGGTCTCGAGCATCAGCGTCAGCCACGTGCGCGACGAAGATCTCATCCGCCTCAAGGCGGAACATCCCGCGGATCTCGTCCGGCTCGACGAAGCAGGAGTGGAAGGTGAGACGATGATCGTGCAGCATCTCGAGAAAGAGCATTTCTTCGATCGGTCCAACGCTTATCACGTGCCGCTGTATCTGCTGATGAAGCTCGGCGTTTACGCCTACATCGCGAGCAGCACCGACAGGCAGTCCGATGTGGACACTGACGAGATGAACGCGCGCGAAGGCGCGGACGTCAAACGGCGGGACTTCACCGGCCACGACTTCCTGGGTTGGATGGTTGACCTGTCACGGCCTGAGGAGCCGTACACCGCGCGCGGGATCCATCCTTCGGGCGTCGGCATCAACCGCTACCGGAAAACCACTGACCTCACGCCCGAGGAGCTGGCATTCCTCGATCGGCAGGGAAAATTGTCGCTGTTGAATTTCGTGGACCCGAACGTCGCCGGCGTCGACGGATTCCGTACGAAGGGCGTCGAGTGGAACGCGACGGCATCACACTATCTGACGTCATTTGGCTACACGATCGACGCCAACGTGTTTCTTCGTGCGAGCGATCAGAAGCTGTTCGTCACGCTTCATCGCTACACGAATCACGAGCGTAGTTTTCCAGGTCTCGACATGGAGCTGATCGATCAGCCGGTCGGGAAGCTTCGGATCACGCCGCGGATCGCACTGTGGTCGCAACCGGACGGTCAGCGCTTCCGTACGAGCGAGGGAAAGATCGGCGGACTGGCGGGACTGCGAGTCGACCTCCCGATGCGGGGTCTTTACGGATCCTATGTCGTCGTCGACGCGAAGACCGCCGGCTGGATCGCCGGGAACGAACAGCTCGGGTCGAATGTGTCGGTGCGTTTGGGGGTCACGAGAATGTTCCGTCGCCGTGCGTGATTCCTTCTCGTCCGCGGTGACCAGGCCGCAAACGCAAATCGCAGCGTCATTGATGGATGAGCTGACGACGTTTCGGGACCTGTGTGCTGCGCGCAACACAGAAACCACGGGGATCAAAAGAATCTACGGAGGAACGCCGCCGCTTCATCCGAGATGCCGGCGATCTTGTTCGTGGCCTGACGATAGAACTTGAAATTGAGCTCGGTCTCGGGCTGGCCGTCGTTCCAGTCGGAAAAGGGTTTGAGCTCGCTGCGGCCGAGGCGCCGTTTCACGAGCGCCGTGCGGTTGATCGTGACGCTCACGCGCGGTGTTTGACGTTCGATCCCGCGTTTCCTGGCGATCGCTTTGGCCGAGGTGACGATGCCCATTGCGACGAGACCCGGGCCGCCTTCATTCTCGCTCGCGAAGACGAAGATCGTGTCGCCTCGCGCGATGCTCTTGCCGCCATACATCGTCTTCTGCGCGGTGAACACGAACGTCTCCGCCAACGGATCGCTCACCTCGGCTTTGATCACGAACATCATGCGTCGTCGCGGTGACTCAAAAGCCGGCGACCACGAGCATCAAGACAATGAGCCACCACCTGCGTGAGAGCAACGAGGTCGTTTCTCTTGTCATCAGGTGCTCCCTCCGCGCAATCGCCATCAGACGGGGAAGCCAAGCATAACTCTCGGTCGTAGCCGTTCGAACGGCCGAGCAGAGCATGTGTGGGGCCGGCCCTTTGGCTGGCCGGCCAGCCGGAGGGCTGGCCCCACACCGCTGAGACAAGGATACTGGGTCGCGATCATGACCGATCGCGAGCGCGGCTTTCATCTCTTCCGCCGCACACGGCGCGATTGGTCGAAGTTATCTCGCACCCTTCCCTAGAAAGTCGTCAGCGTCGTATTTAGAGACATCGATCTTTCCGAAATCTCGCGGGCGACGGTACAGCAGCCGCCGGATCTTGTCAGGGCGTTCAACATGGAATGATTGTTCTTCGACGCGGACGAGTTGCCACGTATGGTCCCGCGTTGAGTACCTGAATGTAGTCTCGCGATCCCACCGCCACGAGCTTCCTCCGTATTCAGAGATCGTAAACGTCCGCTTCGATGCCGTGACACCCTGGAAGCAGTCGCCCCAAACACCGCCGCAGTAGTCGTTGCGCACGGCGGTATCGCTTCGATTCGCCAACCTCAGGCCACCGCCGGCCCTGCGAACGATGATCAGCAGGCTCCGCTTGAGGCCGACGCGGTCGCCCTCCGGTGCCCAACGTTGTTCCAGGACAAGAAGGTAGTCGCGGAGACCGTCGCCGTTCAGATCTGCGCGTTCGATCTCAATCGGTCGGGTTCCCCGATCGACGAACGTCTTCAGTTCTTTAGGCAGTTCTACAGTCTCGATGTGACTTGCGTGCGCCGAGCTCGCCGACAGAAGCAACGCGGCGATGAGCGACAGCCTCCCGATTCTCAATTGCACAACTGCGAGGTACTCCGGCAATCATGTTCTCCCACGAATCGCTGACTCAGCGGGTTGCGTGAGCCTTGGCCATCATTCGATCCAGCGTATCCGGGCCCTCGTTGACTTGGACGAGGAGGCGACGGCCAAGTGACCGCCCGGCGAAGACGCCCGACTTCGGTTCGTAGGTGATCGTAAGCTCGTACTTGCCCGCTGGGTTCGCGACGTACATCGGATCAAAGTAGGCGACGCCAGCCTCGATTCGGCTGGGGTCTTGACTTGGTGTGGTCGATAAAAAGAACGCGCGGATTCTCGCTCTTCGCGTTTCGGAGGTATCGAGCAACTCCAGACCGATCACGATGTCGTGCTCGCGCAGAGACTTTCCCCCGCCGGTCGCG
>JBBRMQ010000211.1:0-7613 GCA_038230775.1 Thermoanaerobaculia bacterium | reverse complement strand
TCGTGGGACAGAATCTCGAGCCACGTCACGATGCTCGTGGCCTTCGCGGGGATGACATCGATTCGCGAGTCGCTCCGCCGATGAGCAGAAAGTGGATCCCGTACATCCTGGCGGCGATGGTTCTCATCTCCGGATTCGCATCCCTCCGCCAATACAACGTCACCTGGGACGAAGCCCTCGGCGACCTCTTCTTCGGGCAGCGCTACTTCTCGTACTTCACGACGTTCGACTCGCGCTACCTCGATTTCAAAGCGGATCCCTACCCCGCGGCGTTCCGGCCCGATCTGTCGATGTCGCCGTTCCGGCTGCGGCCGTGGGAGCACTACCCGGTCGCGAGCACGCTGGCCACGGCCACGTCACGCCTCTTCTCGAGCGTGCTTGATCCGTTCGATGGTTACCACGCCTTCAACCTGCTGATCGCAGCGATCTTCGTCGTGGTGTTCTACCGGTTCGTCGATGACGAGCGAGCGTCGCTGGCCGCGACGATGAGCGTGTTGTTTCTCTTCCTCTCTCCGCGGATCGCCGCCGACCTGATGGCGAACGTCAAGGACTTCGCGGAGATGGTGTTCTTCTCGCTGACCGCGATCGTCTTTTTTCGGTCGTGGCAGCGCGAGAGTGTGCGCGGCATTCTCTTCAGCGGCGCGCTGTGGGGACTCGCGCTGGGCACCAAGGCCAACGCGCTCTTCCTTCCCCTGATCGTCATCGCCTTCGTGCTGGCGCGACGACGGCCGGCGAACAACCGGCTCTACTTCGTCCTGCTCGGCAGCGCGGCGATCGGCGGCGCGGTCTTCTTCGCGTCGTGGCCATACTTGTGGCAGGACCCGGTCCACACGTTGCGCTCGAACTTCGTCTATCTGCTCGAGCGCAAGAGTGGAACGCTTCCCGAAGACGCCGCGGGGCCGTTCACGATGACGCTCTTCACCACGCCTCTTCCGTTTCTCATCGCGTTCGTCGTGGGACTGATTCCGCTCGTTCGCCGGCTGCGCTCGCGCGACCCGTTCGCGATGTTCATCGCCTGCTGGCTCGCGATCGTCCTCGGCCGCCTCGCTCTCCCCACCGCCATCAACTTCGACGGCGTGCGTCATTTTCTCGAGCTCTTCCCTCCAGCGGCGATCGTCGCCGCGTTCGGAGTGGCGTGGGTGCTCTCAACCGTGCGCTCCTTGGCACGGGGCGCGATCGCAGCGGCGATTGCGATCTCGATGCTTGTCCCGCTCCTGCGCGTGCATCCGTTCGAGACCGCCTACTGGAACTCGATCGCCGGCGGATTGCAGGGCGCGATGGCGCGCAAGATCCCGCAGGCCGGCGACTACTGGGGCGCGAGCTACCGGCTCGGGCTGCGATGGCTCAACGCCAACGCCGCGCCGCACGCGATCCTGGCCGTGCCCGTCGCCGAGCACGCGGTGCGTGTCGTCCTGCCGTATCGCCTGCGGCCGGACATCGGCCTTGCGCACATCACCACCGCGTGGAGCCCTCGCGTCGATCCGCAGGGGCTCGAACTGCTGCATCGCTTCAGCGCGGAGCGCCCCGTGTACGTCATGTTCATCCTGAGACGAGACTGGTCCAACGACCTGATCATGGAGAGCTTTAAGGATGGACCGCCCGCGGCCGCGTGGGGAATCGACGGCGCGCCGGTCTTGCTCATCTTCCGGATGACGCGGAACAAATAGACGCGCCGTACCTCGTCGCGAAACATCGCCTCGAGATGCAGGACATCGCCGAGGTCGCGGGCGAACGTACATGATTTTTCGGCGTCGTACTCGATGACGAAGTCAATCGGCAACTGCTCCAGCATCTGTCGCGTTTTTGCCGAATCGACGAGGCAGTTCGTCCAGTGAAACTGGTTCGTCGTGTACACCGACAGAACCTGCGCGTTCGTTGTCAGCAACGTCGCAGCAGCCGCGTGATCGTGAAGCCACTGCGCGAGCGCGCGATCGGCCCCGGTCAAGCCGCGGCCGTTTGGCGTCGGATGATGGAACGCTGCGATCGCACCTTGCCCAATCGAGAGAGTGGCGAGCACGAAGGCCGCAAAGCGCGCCAGCCGCGTCCCGTGAATGACGACGGCCACGAGTGAAGGCACGACGACAAAGACGTAGGGAAGGCTGTGGCGACTGCCGAAGAGCCACACGGGCGGACGCACCGATTCGAAATTCGCCAGTACGACCATCGATCCCAGCCCCGCGAGAAGCACGGCCCAGAACGTCGCGCCCCGCTCGCGTCGCATGACGAAGAACGCGAGCGCGAGAATCGCCGCGATCGCGCCGAACGAATGAAAGAGCGAGTCGTCGCTGATGGGGTTCGCAGCGACGAGCAGACCCTTCGCGACATGCAGAACCCGCGCTCCAACCGTCGGCTGCGGCAGCCATTCCTGCCACATCGCGATCGGCGCACGATGAAGGTTGATGGAGCGCAAGACCATGAACCATGCGGCGCCGATCGCGAAGACCGGTGCGGCGTACACCGCGAACGTCTTCCATCGGCGCATCACAACCAGCACGAAGATCGTGGCGACCGGAACCAGCACCATCTGATAGCGCGTCAGCACGCTCAGCGCGGCAAGCGTTCCGCTCCACGCCGGAAATCGCTCCAGCAGAACGAACGAACCGATCGCGAACGCGAACGCCAGCCCTTCGGTGTACGGATCGGTCGTCGACGTGAAGAAGATGAAGTTCAGTCCGATGATGAGCACCGTCAGATGACCGACGTCCACCACGTCCGCACCGACGCGAACCGATCCACGGTCTCCAGCCAGTCGATTGGCGAGGATGTAGAACAGCACGAGATCGATGAGGAAGAGAATCTGCGGCAGCACGTTCGCCGCAAACACGATTCCCGTGATTCTTCCGACCCCGCCTAACAGCAGCGGCCATATCGGATAGTCGTGGTACGGCTGCGGAAGCGGCGTCAGACCCTCGAGATACTGCGAGACGCTCGTCACCAGGCCGTCGCCGTTCGCGACGTGTCTCGCGGCCTGGACGTAGTAGCTCGGATCCCTGTCGAACGGTCCGCGAAGCGGGGCATGAACGGCGTGCAGCGCGACCAGCGGCGCCAGCAACACGATGAGAATGAGGATGCGGCGGTCTCTCAGAAGTCGACCTGGGTCCCTTCGCCCGTCTCGTAGAGAAAGCGAACCGACGCGAGATCTTCCACCGCCAGTCCGAGGGACTTGAATAAGGTGATCTCCGTTCGCAAGGTGCGGCCCGTTGCGCGTCCGATGAGCAGATCACCGATCTCCGCGCGAATGTGCTCGGGACCGCGGATCGCTCCGTCGCGCAGAGCAAGCAGGTAGTCGCCGGACTCGTTGAGCGTCGACTCCCGCCGGTCGACGAAAAGAGACGCCGCAACGACCGTCGCCGAATCGAGCTCCCGCGTGGCGGCGATGCTCGAGCCAACCGCATTGATGTGCGCGCCATCCGCAATCCACTCCCGCTTCACGATCGGCTCGCGCGCATTCGTCGCCGTCACGATGATGTCCGCCCCACGCACCGCCTCCTCGGCACTATCCACGACCCGGCCGGCGGGGGCGCCCGCCACCACGGACTCAGCCTTCGATCGCGTACGGCTGTAGATCCGGACTTCCTTGATGTTGCGAACGAGCGCGATGGAAGCGAGATGGCTGCGCGCCTGCACTCCGGCACCGAGGATGGCGAGAATGGAGGCGTCGTCGCGGGCGAGGAGCTTCGTCGCGACCGCCGACACCGCCGCGGTACGAATCGCGGTGATCGCGGAGCCGTTGGCCATCGCCAGCAGCTCGCCCGTCTCGCCGCTGTGAAGGAGCACGGCGCCGAGGTGGGTGTCGAGTCCGCGGGCTGGATTGCCGGGAAAGATGCACACTTCTTTCAGGCCGAAGTCGCGGTGATACGCCGGCATCAACCCGAGGAAGCCGGCAGCGCCTTCGGCCCGCACAATATTGCGCAGCGGCTGATGGACCTCGCCGCGCGCGAGCGCCGCGAGCGCTTCCTCCATCACACCGATGCAGGCGGCTGGAGTCAACAGCCGTTCCACGTCGTGTTCGTTGAAGACCTTCATCGCAGGGGAGCGTACAACCAATATCGCTCGTCCGTCTTCTCGAAGATCGTTTCGCGATTGGTGTAGAGCAATCGAAATCCGTGCGCCGCCGGATTCGGGATCTCGACGTTGAAGAGAAGGAGCCAGTTCGTTCCGGCAAACCTTTGTTGCGCGCGGCGCTCCGCCACGGGATACGGCACGTTCAGCGCGCGTTCGTACGCGGCATCCCACTTCAGGTACGTTCCGTATTCCCCCAGCCCTGCGTACCAGAAACGTTTTCGCGGCAGGTACGGCAGCAGCGCTTCACACTGCGTGAGATTGTGCGCCGCGATCTCCGGCCCCACGAGATTGTGGCTGGTGATGAAATCTGCCATCTCGCGTGCGCCCGAGAAGTTTTCCCGATAATCGAGTGACCAGGTCCGCACGGCAACGACGCACGACGCGATCAACATCGCGTTGAACACCACTGCCGCCATTCTCGGAAGGCCACCCGCGATCCACATGGCGATCACCGCGGCGATGAGAATGAAGCCCGCGTGACGAAGCCCGCCGATCCAGATGTACACGTACAGCATCGATAGACCCGCGGTCGGCAGCCAGAGCATGAGGAGCGCGTCCCGTGAGCGGCGCAGGGCAAGGGTGAGCACGAGGAGACCGATCATGCCGAGCACGAATCCGGCGAGAGGATTGATCGTCGGAAAAAACGCGTTCCCGATGGTCCACTGGAAAACCTCCGGAATGGGGGCGTGCAGACCGGCATGGCGCGCGGGATCGGCGGGAGTCCTGACCTGCAGGATCGATGCGGCAGCACCCGTGGCCATGATGGCGAGGCCGCGCCACTCGAGTCCGTAGAGAACAGCGAACGCGCCGGCGATCGCGAATCCCTGCGCGTTCACATTGAACAGCAGGGCCACCACGACCGCGAACAGCATGGGACGCTTTCGAAAGAGGGTTGCCGCCAGAAACGTCAGAAGCACCGCGAGCGCGTAGCTGCGAACGACGACCGCGTATTCGTACGACAGAAAGTACGAGAAGGCGAGCAGCACCTTCGTCGTGCGGGAAAACGGTGCGTACACCGCCAGAACGGCAACCGACGTCGTCGCGATGGCCCAATGCAGAACGGCTTGCGTGACATACGGCAGGCCGAGCTTGGCGAACGGCATGAGGATCAGCAGCCACAGCGCCGGTGTTCCGCCGTGCCGCGTGTAACTCAATACATCGCCGAGGCCGCCGTCGCGCGCGAAGAGCCAGCCGTCCGCTTCGTCGCGCCACGACTCGTGATGAAGAACGACCACGAGCGTTACGATCGCAAACGTCAGGACGAGCGCAACGACGAACGACCGCGGCGCGGGCTGCTCAGCCGCGAGCTGCATCGCCCTCCAGCCATCGCTCGATGACACGAAGAGCGCAGTCGGATTCGTCCGCCGTCAGCAGATGCCCCTTCGCAACCAGGTCCGCTGCCTGCTTCATCACGTGCGGTAGTCCCCACGTCTCGAGATACGCGCGCTCCTTGTCCTGCAGGTGGAACTTGCGCCGGAATGATGATGCCTTCAGTCGCCGAAAGGCGTCGTCCATTTCGGTTGGCACTGTTTTTGGTCGCATGTCGGCGATGCGTTCCATCATTGTCGCCTGTTTTCTCGCCCTCATCTCCAGCGCGGCGCTCGCGAGGGAGCGGTGTGGGTGGGCGGGACGACGAGCGCGCCGCCCGCCCACACCGGTTCCTGGCTACGCTCGGAATGACAAGGCGGTTGTGATTCCCCGCCCAGCGGTCGATTTCGCTTCCGCCACGTCCGCGACTTCGACAAGGCCGTAGTGCCGCGACAAAATGCCGCGAGTCTCTGACTCAGGACACTAAGCGAGCTGCGCGACGGTCTCGCGGATCGCGCGCCGCACAGCGTCGTCGCTCGACAGCTTCGGCCGCCAGCCGAGGGCGTCCATCTTTCGCGTGTCGAGGCGAACCTGCGCCACGTCGCCTATCCATCCGCGCGGCTCGGTGCCGCGGTCGATGCGCACGTTCGACAGTCCCATCGCCTGAATCGTCCAGTCCGCGATGTCGTTGACTGACGTCGCGCTTGGAACCGCCAGGTTGAAAAAGTTCACGTCGTCGGATGCGCGCCCATAGCCGAACTGCATTCCGTCGAGGCAGTCTTCGACGTGAACGTACGGCTTCGATTGCGTCCCGTTGCCGAGCATCTCCAGCCGTGAGGGATCGCGCTTGAGCTTCAGCACGAAGTCGACCATCACGCCGTGCGTGGGGAACGGTCCGCAGATGTTGCCGAATCGATAGATCCAGCAACGCATCTTGTAGTTGTGGACGAACGCGGTGATCAGCGTCTCGCACGCGAGCTTGCTCGCGGCGTACAGCGAGATCGGGAAAAGCGGGCCGTAATTCTCCGGCGTCGGCATGATGGACGGCTCGCCGTAGATCGCGCCGCTGCTGGAGAAGATGATCTCTTTGCAGGCGCATAGCCGCATCGCCTCGAGAACGTTGTACGTCGCGATCGTGCCGCCCTTGAGATCGAAGTCCGTGTACTTCGTCCCGTAACTGATGTCGCTGTTCGCAGCCAGATGCCACACGAGCTCGGGCCGGACCGCTTGAAAGAGATCGGCGACCGCCTCCCGATGGAGAAGATCGAGCTCGTGAAACGTGAAGCCGTCCTGCTTCCTCGCGCGATCGACGTAGTCGCGGCGGCCGAGGAAGAAGTTGTCGATCCCGTGCACTTCGTGGCCGGCGAGCCGCGGAATGAGATTGGTGGCGATGAAGCCCGCCGCACCCGTCACGATGATCCTCACGACAACACCGCTCGCGCGTGTGCGAGCGCCTCCGGAGTTCCGATCTCCACGAAGTCGTGATTCACGATCTCCGCCTCCAGCTGCTTCGCCGCCGCGAGGTGCGGGAACACCGTCTCCTCGAACGATCCGCTGCGCGGCAGAAGATCGATGACGGTCGAGGGCACGACGCAGAATCCGGCGTCGACGTACTCAAGATCGGCGCGCTTATCGAAAGCGATCACCGCACCGTTCTGAATGTTCGTGTTACCCCGCAATGTGGGGCTGAAGCCCGCTGTCACATAGGCGGCGAGGCAGGCGTTTCGATGTTCCGTCACGAAGCGATCGTAATCGAATCGGCGATAGACATCGCCGTACGTGAGCACGAAACGATGGCCGAGAAGGTCGCGCGCCTCACGGACGGCGCCTCCGGTTCCGATCGGCTCGCGCTCCCGGCTGTACGCGATGCGGACTCCATGCGCGGAGCCGTCGCCGAAGTACTCCTCGATCTGATCGCCGAAGTGGCCGGTCAGCAACACGAAATCGGTGAGCCCGCACGCGGCGAATGACCGGACGACGTGCGCCAGAAACGGTTTGCCTCCGACGTCGATCATCGGCTTCGGCGTCCTGCGCGTGTGCTCACCGAGGCGCGTGCCGAGGCCGCCGGCGAGGATCGCGACCTTCACGCGCGTCGCGATCGCCATAGGCGTTTGAACGTCCACCACGCACTCGTAAATCGCTGCAGGCTCGACGCGCCGATCCGCTCGCGATACTCGATCGGCACCTCGACGACGTTGAACCCGCGCCGAAACGGGATGATCAGCATTTCGACGGGCAGC
>JBBRMQ010000210.1:0-7636 GCA_038230775.1 Thermoanaerobaculia bacterium | reverse complement strand
CCCCATCCGATGACGCCGATGCGCTTGCCGGAGGTTTCGTAGCCGTCGCAATCGGGACAATGAAAGACGCTCGTGCCGTAGTAGCGCTCGATCTCCGGTACGTCCGGCATCAGATCGCGAACGCCGTACGCCAGCGCAATGCGGCGCGCGCGCATGGTGCCGGCGGTCGTCGTCACCTCGAAGATGTCGCCGCTGCGCTCGATGCGTTGCGCCGTGCATTCGCAGATCTCGACGCCGGCATCGCGCGCTTCGGCGACGCCGCGCTTCAGCAACTCGGCGGGCGCGATGCCGTGCTGCCCCAGAAAGCCGTGAATGGCGCGGGAGGCGTAGTTGCGCGGTCGGCGGTTGTGAATGAGAAGAGTGCGGCGACGATAGCGGCCGAGAAAGATTGCGCAGGTGAGCCCCGCGGGGCCGCCGCCGATGATGATGCAGTCATCGATCGATTCGGAAGGCAAGTTACTGCGAGGAGTACGAGACTTGTGCCACGTCATCCACCCGCACCGACACGTTGCTCGCCGGCACCGCTTCGTTATCGCCGTGTTTGCGAACCCAGACGACGATCGTGTACACGCCGGGGCCGTCGGTGAAGGGGACGTGGAACGAGAAACCGCCATCGTCCGCCACCGCGAAGTCGCCGCGGCGTCCGTCAAGATATTGCGGACGGATCTCTTCCATTCCGCTCGCGACCTTCCGGCGATACGGAGCGCCGAGGCGGGGGAGGTACTCACGACGCTTTTCCGGGAGGCTGTAAGTCTCGATCTTGTTGGCGACGACGGCCGATAGCGGCTCCGGCAGCGGCTCGTAATGTACGGTCACGGCGTCGACGCCGAATCCCTGGACCGGACGCGCGCTGCAGAGGACCTTGTCACTGACCATTGCGGCGCGCGGGACGGATTTCGTCCACATCACGTAATGCCGCACGAACTCCTCGACGATGCGGAACTCGCCGCGCTCCCACGAGAGCCCGATCCCGACGTGCGTTGCGTACGGGTCGAGAATCGTGCGCCGGTGGCCGTCGTGCGGCGCGACCTCTTTCATCATCTCCTCTTCGGAGCGATGCATCATTTCGTAGAGGGCGCGATCGCTGAAGCTGTACGTCGCCGACCAGGCGGCCGAGTTCTCACTCACGCCGTCATTGCCGCCGGCGAACGAGTACCGCATGTACGGCGACTGACCGTCGAGGCCGAAGTGCCCTGCGGTCCGTTCGCGGATCTGCTGGCGCGCATAGCCGTCGGCAACCGTGGAGGCGAACGGATCGAGCTTCACAGGTGGGAGGCCGAACTGACGCCGATCGCGGTTGATCAGACGGAGGAGTTCGTCGCGAAGCGTAAAGCGCGTCTCATCGACCGGTCCATCGCCCTGCGCCAGCGGAGCCGCCAGCGTGATCATCAGGGCCAGGAGCGTGAGACATACTTTCTTCAAGCGTCGTGAAAACGAGATTTTAAGCGGGTTTATTCGATTCGCGCAGAGGGAGCTCGATCGAGATCCTGAATCCGGGATGCAGATTCTCGGCGCGAACGGTGCCGCCGTGCTCTTCCACTGCTTTCCGGGCGATGGCAAGGCCTAGGCCGGTGCCGGAGGACTTGGTCGAGAAGTAGGGATCGAAAATCTTCGGAATGAGCTCGGCTGGCACGCCGGGGCCGCTGTCTTCGACCGACACGACGACGCGCGAGTCGACGCAGGCGCTGCCGAGTCGAACGCGTCCGCCAGGTGCGGCCTGCAGGGCGTTCTCGATCAGGTTGGCCACCGCCCCGCGCAGCAGGCGGGCGTCGCCCGGAAAGCTCGCTGGCGTCGTCGGATCGATGTCCGCGCGAAAGTCGATCCCCTGCTCGGCGCTGTTGGTGTAGCTCGCGGCCACCTCCTGGAGAAGAAGCCGCAGGTTCAGCGGCTTCTTGTGAACCTGCCGCAGCGACGCATAGTCGCTGAATTCCTTCGATGTCTCGCGCAGCGTGACGACCTGACGAAGGATGTTCTCCACTGCTGATTCGACCACAGCGGCGAGGTTCTCGTCGCCCCGATCGGCGACCGCGCGCAGATGCTCGGCGGTCAGTTGAATCGGGGTCAGCGGATTCTTGATCTCGTGCGCGACCTGCCGCGCCATCTCGCCCCAGGCCTCCAGGCGATTCGATCGCAGAATCTCGGTGACGTCTTCGGCGATGAGCATCTCTTCGACGCTGTCCGGCAGCGGGACGAGCGACACGCGATAGGTGCGCTCGACGTTGCCGACGCTGAAGTCGAGCTCCTTCGACTCCGCGCCGTTGCGAAGATGCTCGGCGAGAAATTCGCGGATCTCGGCCGGGAACTGCACCGCGTCGCCGAAGAGTTTCCGGGCAGCGAGATTCGTCGCGCTGACCGTCGCCGTTCCGTCGAGCACCACCACCGCGGCGTTGATGTTCTCGAGCAGGATCTGCAGGCGGTCACGTTCGTGCCGGAGGTCGCTCTGCTGCCGGCGAATCGATTGCGCCATGTCTCGGAACGTGGTGACGAGGAGGCCGAGGTCGGGGTCGGAGGGAACGGTGAGATCGACGTCGAACTGCCCTCGCGCCACCGCACGCGCTCCGCCGACGAGTGCCTGCACCGGTCGCGTCACGCTCAGCGCCGTGCGGAAGGCCACCGCGATCGATGCCAGAACCACGAACACCAGCAGCATGTAGATCGTCGTCGCCAGATCGTTCACCTGCGCCGTGATCTGGCGGCCCTGCACGATGAACGGCAGGGCCAGCGTGTATCTCTCGCCGGAAGGAAGCGTCATCGGACTGTAGATCTCGACGTATTGCGACGAGCCGAACTGCCGTGTATCGCGCACCAGCTGCTGACCTTGCAGCAGGATCTGCGAGTAGACCTTGCCGGGGAGGCGCTCCGACTCGACGTGCGCGGCGAAGAGGTCGCGACGGCTGGAGGCGATGAGGCGTTCATCGCGATAGAGGTGCAGGTCGTGGCCGATGACCAGCGACAGCCAGCTCAGGACCTCGTCGTCCAGCACCTGCTCGGGCCGTGTGCTGGTGGTCGATGAAGCCAGATAGTCCTCGATCACGCGCTGCGCGGTGTTCAGCGCGGTCTGTCCGCGGTCGAGGTACTCCTGCTTGAGTTGTGCGGCGAGATACGTGCGGACGAAGAGCACGAAGACGACGAGCGGGATGATGACGACGGCGGTGAGATAGACCGATGTCCTGGTGCGGAAGTCGAATTTGCGCGGCCGCTGGCGCAGCCATCCGGCGATGACCGGCAGCGACTGCACGATCAGCGCGAGGACGACGAACGCGATGGCCCAGATCGCCACGCCACCCGCGCGGCGGACGCGCTGCGCGACCGTGGCGGCCTGCAGTGGAAACGCGTAGAGCGCGGTATCGGCGCGGCGCACGTAGATCGTGGCGCCGTCACTCTCGACGGCATCGACCCACATCCCCGATCCGGGCTTCAGAGCCGCGAAATACCACGACGGACTCTGTGGCAGCCGGAACGACGGTGTGCCGTGAACGCTGCCGGAACGCTCATACACGACGGGCTCCCGTTGCGCGTGCAGCCCCGTGGTCGTGTCATCGAGATTCGGCTCGAAGAAATCGCGGTAGACGTCGGCGAACGTCGTCGCGCCCGGATCCGCGGGGTTCACGACGTGGACACTGCCTTCGCCGATCGGAATGCCGCCGACCGTGACCTCGAAGTCGTGGTGCAGCAGGACGCGCCGAAGACTCCCGAGCTGCAGCACCTCGTGGCCGACGTCGCTGCGCCGCTCGCTGAATTGCGGAAGGCCGACACCAAAACGGCTGACGGGATGCTCGAAGATGTCGCGGACCGTGATGACCGCCGGAATGCGCCACTTCGAGAGATCGGACCGCCGCCAGAGGGCATACGCGAGATCCTGCAGATCCATGCGTGTGTATTCATCGGGAAGCAGCGTCGCGAGATCGGTGCGGGAGAAGTCGTTGTGCAGCGTGTTCTCGATCATCACGCGCAACTGGCCGGCCTCGCCGATCACGAGAGGTGCGTAGGTCTCCGCGATGAATTTCCGTGCGCCGACGAACTCGAAGAGCTGCAGCGGGACGAATACCACCAGGACCATGAGAACCGCAGCGACGAAGAAGCGGCGAGGGCGCCGGTTGGTGAAGGCGATCGTGATGAACGAGACGGCGATGGCCGCCGACACGGCGAGGGATGCGCCTCCCATCACCATGCCGAGTGCATACGCTGCGATGAGGAGGGGGACGGTCAGCGCCGCGATCGCGATGAGCACCCGCCGCGGTAACGATCCGCTCCGCGTCAGAAGAATCAGCGCGAAGCCAAACAGAAGCAGCGAGGCCAGAAGAACGGCCTGCGCGAGCGACGACGGAACGATGTGCTCGGGCACCGCCGAGATCCGCGAGTTGTCGACGAGATTGCGGATCAACAGCACCAGTCCGTATCCCGCCGCGAATACGAGAACCGTCTGGAACGCGAGGAACGTTGCCGTGGTGCGCTGTGCGAGATGCCGCGACCAGATGGCGACGATCGCGAAGACCGCGATCGCCGTCAGAAGGAGATCGGCGGGCGAGCGGCTGAACGCCAGGAAGATGCGTGAGGCGTAGAGCGCGTAGTCGAAGACGTGCGTGGGATCGTCGGCGATGTCGAAGCGCAGCATCGCCACTCGCGCCACCAGGATCAGGAGCGTGATGACGAACGTTCGCGGTGCCCGGAGCAGGAGCAGCAGGACCAGAGCGCCCGCTGCCAGAAGGAGCGCCGCGAGGTCCCGGCCTAACATCTCCCGCGTGGCCACGACCTCCGCCACGCTCCGCGGCATCAGATCCACATACAGTGTGCTGCCGCCCTTGCGCTCGATCACGTAGCGCCGGCTGCCGGGCTCCCCGCGAAGGGCGCCCGCGTGGAAGATGCTGCCGCTGATCCAGTCGTCGTCGGGGTCCAGGAGCGAGTGCGACTTCGGCTCGTTGACGATGCGCTGGAACACCTGGAGCGTGGCTTTCGGCTGCTCGATTTCGCGCGATCGGATGACGTAGAGACTGGTGGCGTCGAAGCCGTAACTCAGGTCGCCGTTGACGCGGAGCTCGTCGCCCCACCACGCAAGAATCTCGTCGTCCGGCCCCACGATGCGGACTCCGGCATTCTTCGGCAGCGCCAGGTGGCGCAGCGTGCGGAAGAGGTCCGGCCGCGACGCGATCTGGTTCGCGGCGATGCTGGCGGCGATGGCATCGAGTCGAGTCTGGACGCCGGCGATCTCGCGGCGCATCTGTTGCGCTTCGCGGTTGAGGTGAAGTGTCGACCGCGATCCGAACTCCGTGCGCACGACGCGGACGGAGACCAGCGTGGCGACGTCGATCGCTGCCACCGTCAGGAGAGCGATGGCTGCGAAACGGGATGTGCGCGCCCGCGCGACGACGATCGCGGCCGCCGCCAGCCCCGCCACCGCCGCGATCGTGACGAGACTCGATGATGGCGCAAAAAGACGAATCGCCGTCGCGAGGGCGACGGCGATCCATGCAACGGCGGCTGCCGCAGGTGGCTTACTTACTTGCGGACCGGATGGAAGCGATGACCCATCGATCATTTTTCTTCTGCAGTGTCACATAGAGGTCGCGGTTTTCCGACTTGCCGCCGTTGTCGATGGCCCACGACGCGGTGATCGCGTACTGCTTCTCCGCGCTGTTGCCTTTCGAGCTCTGGCGTTCGAACCCCGTCGGATGGACCTTGTTGAATAGACTGTCGAGCAGGTACGTGGCCTGATCGCGGCCAAAGAATCCGCTCTTGTCGACGAGGCCCGGAAACTGGAGCATGACCTGGTCGCCGTCGGCGACGCCGGCGACGATCGCCTGCGGATCACCGCTGCCGAAACCGCGCTCGAGGCTCGACACGGCGGAGTCGAGATCCTTGAATTGCGCCGACGCGATGAGCGGCACGAATGCGAGCACGAGTGCAGCTTTTGTCCAGAGTCTCATGGCGGTCTCCTATGCCTGATGTAACGGCAGGTGGGGCGGCGTTATTCTAACGCAATCAATGATTTAGCTGGCCTCGGCAGCGGTCAGAATGTCCTCGGTACGCGACACGATTCCCCGTACGACCGCTGCCTTCGAAAAATCCTCGGGTACAGGTGCTGCGACCCGAAGTGGAGCATTTGTCAAAGGATGGAACATGGCGAGCTCGGCAGCGTGCAGCATCGGCCTTCCATCGTTCCTCGTTCCATAGAGCCAATCTCCTACCAGGGGGTGACCTATTGCCGCCAGATGGACGCGGATCTGATGGGTTCGCCCGGTGTGGAGCCGAATCGACAGCAGCGAGCCCTGCGGTGTGGCGCCGATCGGCTCGACGGTAGTCACGGCCCGTTTTCCGTCGTCGCGTACGCCGAATGAGATTGGTCCGATCCGCGCGAGAGGCGCATCGATCGTCTGCCTCTGCGCCAGCCGGCCTTCGCAGATCGCGAGATATCGCTTCTGGATGATGCGTTTCTCGAACTGTCGCGTGAGCTTCGCGTTGATCTCGCTCTGCTTCGAAAAAAAGATCACTCCACTCGTTCCACGGTCGAGCCGCTGCATCAGATAGAGGTGTCCCGCGTGCTCGCGCGCGAGGTCGAGCAGCACCGGCTCATCGGGATCGTACCCGCGCTGCACGACGATGTTCGGCGGCTTGTTGATGAAGAGGAGGGCGGAGTCTTCGTAAAGGATCTCGAGCATGAGATGAGAAGCTGGGTTGCCGGGAAGCTAGGAAGAGATTCGCCGCCTTTGCGGCTCAGGATGATAGCCGCCTTGTCATCCCGAGCGTAGCGAGGAACCGGTGTGGGCGGGCGGTGCGCATCGTCCCGCCCACCCACACCGTTCCCTCGCTACGCTCGGGATGACATGGTTGCCTGATCTCGGATCGCAAGCTTCTACCAGCGAAATGCATCGAATCTCTGACTCACCACACTAGCTGTACATCAACACATCCGCTCGCGCCCGTTCAAACTCCGACAAGTCCCACGACCCGATCCACGCCTCGAGGTCCGCACCCTTGGTCAAGATTTCGCGGAGCTGCAGCGTTCCGACGAGCTGCTCGAGCGCGTGACGCTCATCCGGCGGCTCGTACTCGTAGGCTTCGCTGCGCCATCTGAAGTCGGGCCAGAGGTCGTGGATGATCTTCGTTGCCCAGAGGCCGGCGCGGTACGACTGCAGCGCGTTGCGATCGGTGACGTGAAGCTGCACACCACCGCAGACGGTGCCGCCGTGTTTCTGAAACGTCGGTTGAAAATATTGCGGACGGAAGCGGATTCCGGCCAGGCCGATTGCGTTGAGTTGTTCCGCGAGCTTGAACGGATCCACGCGCGGTGCGCCGTAGATCTCGAAGGGGATCGTCGTGCCGCGGCCCTCGCTGGCTGCCGTCGCTTCGATGAGACACATGCCTGGATAGACCGTGGCCGTGGCCAGCGTCGGCATGTTCGGTGACGGCGGAACCCAAGGCAGGTCGGTGTCATCCCACCACAGTTCCCGTGTCCATCCGTGAACCGGAATGACTTCCAGGTCGCAGCGATACTTGTCGTCGACGTTCTGGTAGAACTTCGCGAGCTCGCCGATCGTCATGCCGTGGCGCGGCGGAATGTTGAACTGGCCGACGAAGCTGAACCACCGGTCGCCGTCTTCGAAGAGGTTGCCCTCAACGCCGACGCCGCCGATCGGAT
>JBBRMQ010000209.1:0-7664 GCA_038230775.1 Thermoanaerobaculia bacterium | reverse complement strand
TCAATTCGACGTCGCCGATTCTGCTGGCGATGTATCTCGCGGTAGCCGAGAAGCAGGGCGCCGACTGGAAGAAGATCTCCGGCACGCTGCAGAACGACATCCTCAAGGAGTACATCGCGCAGAAGGAGTACATCTTCCCGCCGCGTCCCTCGATGCGGCTGATCACGGACATCTTCAAGTTCTGCGCGGAGAACGTCCCGAAATACAACACGATCTCGATCAGCGGCTATCACATCCGCGAGGCCGGCTCGACCGCGCTTCAGGAGCTCGCGTTCACGCTTCGCGACGGCATGGAGTACGTCGAATACGGCGTCCGTGCCGGTCTCGACGTCGACGAGTTCGCGCCGCGACTCTCGTTCTTCTTCAACTCGCACAACGATCTGTTCGAGGAAGTGGCGAAGTTCCGCGCCGCCCGTCGCGTCTGGGCGAAAGTGATGCGCGACCGCTACGGCGCCAAGGATCCGCGCTCCTGGATGCTGCGCTTCCACACGCAGACCGCCGGCTGCTCACTCACCGCGCAGCAGCCGTACAACAACATCGTCCGAGTCACGATTCAAGCGCTGGCCGCGGTGTTCGGCGGCACGCAGTCGCTGCACACAAACTCTCTCGACGAGACGCTCGCGCTGCCCACCGAGCGCGCCGCGCGCATCGCGCTGCGTACGCAGCAGGTCATCGCGCACGAGTCGGGCGTCATCAACACGATCGATCCGTTAGGCGGATCGTTCTACGTCGAGGAACTGACGAACAAGATGGAAGCGGGCTGCTTCGAGTACTTCGACAAGATCGACCAGTTCGGCGGCATGGTCGAAGCGATCGAGGCCGGCTTCCCGCAGCGCGAGATCTGGGACGCGAGCTATCAGTTCCAGCGCTCCGTCGACTCGGGCGAGAAGCTCGTCGTCGGCGTCAACTCGTACAAGACCGGCAACGAAGAGGAGTACGAACCGCTCTACATCGATGAGTCGGTGACCGGGGAACAACTGGCGTTGTTGAATGAGGTGCGCAGGAGACGCGACGCGAGCGCGGTCGAACAGTCGCTGCAACGTCTGCGCGAAGGCGCCGCGAATCCAGAGACGAACACGATGCCGCTCATCATCGACGCGGTGAAGACGTACGCGTCGGTCGGCGAGATCTCCGATGCGCTGCGTGACGTTTTTGGGACATATCAGGAGCCGGCGCTTTTTTAGGCCAGCCGCAATGCAAAGTGTGATCTGCATCACTTTGGCAAGTTGCGCCATGTAGAATCCTGCGACGAATACGGAGGACGTTCCCGCATGCGTCGGTTGCTTCCCGCTCTCTTGTTTCTCGCTGCAAGCACAGGCTTTTCGAAAGAAATCTATTTTCCGATCGCCGGTTCGGTTAGCAACCTCGGCGTCTTCAAAACGGACGTTCGGATTTTCAATCCATCGAATACGACGGACATCACGGTGCAGGCCTTCCTTCTCCCGGTCGGCAACCACGACAACAGCGCTGCTGCCGCACACAACGTCACCGTCCCCAAGCGACAGATGCTCGTGCTCAACGACGTCGTGACCCAGTTCGGTGGCACGGACCTCGCGGCGATCCGGCTGACGTCGACCGATGACTTCGTCGCGACCGAGCGCGTGTACGTGCAGCAATCTGCCACCAGCTCCTGCAACATCGCGGGCACGCTCGGACAGGACGTTCCTGCCATCGATGCGACGACCACGGCGAACAAGCAGGGCGTGCTCCTCCAGTTGAGAACCACCACCGCCTTTCGCACGAATATCGGCGCGGTCAACCCCGGCACGGTGGCGGCGAACGTGACGTTCAAGCTGTATGACAAGAACAATGCGCTGGTCAGCACGGGCACCGCGATCACCATGCCGCCGAAAGGTGTCATTGCTCCGACGAACATGACGAGCGGCTTCTTCTTCTCTCCGGGCAGCGCTGATCTCAGCGATGCATGGGTGGGCTACACGTCGGATCAGCCGGTCATCACGTACGCGTCGGTCGTGGACAACGCCACGCTCGATCCGACGTTCATCGCCATGGCTGCGGACAGCGGATCCTCGACCACCAGCACGCCGTCGACGCACACGTTCTCGGTGACGACGCGCAGCTTCGCGATCGACATCAGCCCCGATCCGGCGGGCGTCGTCAAGAGCGGCGATACGGTGGTGCTGAACATCATCGGACGCGATACGACCCACGGCCTCGAATTCGACACGCCCGCTGGCCAGCAGATTTTCAACGTCGCCAGCATTGCACCGGGGCAGTCGATTCAGAAGACCTTCGTCGCCACATCGGAAGGCACCTACAACTACTTCTGCACCAGACCGACGTGCGGCGGCGGACATGGCTCGATGTTCGGCCAGATGGTCGTCGGCCAGCCCAGCGATACGACGCGGCCGGGCTACTAAGCGGCAGTCGCAGGTCGCAGGCCGGCTTTCCGACCACCGACCTCCGACTCGCGACCTGCCCTTTTTCTGCTAAGCTGTCGAGCGTAAGTGGCGGGTGTGATGGAGCTTCTGCAGTTTGCGAAGAGTCGGCGTGGGGGGGAGCTGATCGGGATCATCGTCCTGGCGGCAGGTCTCACGCTTGGCGCCGCGATCCTCACCTATCACCCCGACGACTCCTCCGCCTTTTACACCTCCACCAACAGCGCGATCGCGAATGCCATCGGCTACTACGGCGCCACCGTGGCGTGGATCTTCGTAGGTTTCCTCGGCATCGCGAGCATCGTTTTTCCGGCGGCGCTCTTGCTCGTGGGGTGGAATCGCTTCTGGGGCAAAGACCTCGAGTACGTCCAGACGAAGCTGATCGGCTTCACGGTCGTCATCGTCGCCATTCCTCCGCTGCTCGATCTGGCGCTGGCGAAGATCTGGTTCCGTGGCGCCCTCATCGCCGCCGGCGGCTACCTCGGCCAGGAGATCAACCATGCCGCGACGACGAATCTCAACCGGCCCGGTGCGGCGATCGTCTTTGCCACGCTGCTGCTGGTCGGGATTCTTCTGGCGACGCGCATCAGCCTGGCCGCCATCTTCGTCGCGCTGCACGAGCAGCTCTCGGCGTTAGGCCGGACGCTCACGGTGCAATGGGCGCGCGTCAGCGAACGGCGCCGCAAAGAAAAGATGAAGGAAGCGATCGTACGCAAGCATCTGGACAAGGCGCCCATGCTCCGGCTGGTCGAAGATCCGCCGCCCGGCGCGGGACCGGTCGTTCGCGAAGTGCAAGGGGCCGGACGCTTTCAGATTCGCCGTGTAACAAAAGCGGATCTTCGGAAAGCAGCAGAAGCGCTGGTTGATCATCCCGATCCTTTCGATCTGTACAACGGCGAGGAGCAAGTGTGTGGACCGGCTTCAGCCGGTCAAGCGAAGGCCGATGACCGGCTGAAGCCGGTCCACACACAGCTGCCCGCAGAAGAATTCGAAGAGCCGCTGTTCCTTGCGAGGCCGTCAGCGCCTCCCGCACGTCCGAAACTGCGTCCTGCTCCGAAGCGCCAGGCGCGGTCGGGCAATGACGCGCTGCCGCCGGCGAATCTTCTGCTCGCCGGTCCGAAGCAGGACCAGATCAACGACGACGTCCACAAGAAGTTCCTCGAGATCGGGCGCCTGATCGAGGACCGCTGCAAGGAGTTCTCGGTCGAGGGCGAGGTCACCGCATATCACCCCGGCCCGGTGGTCACAACGTTCGAGTTCAAGCCTTCTGCCGGTGTGAAGTACGCGAAAGTCGTCAACCTCGGTGACGACCTCGCGCTGGCGCTGAAGGCGGAATCGATCCGCATCGAGCGCATCTCCGGGTCGTCGACGGTGGGCATCGAAGTCCCGAACCGCAAGCGCGAGCTCATCACGCTACGCGACATCATCGACACCGACAACTTCGTCCAATCGTCAAGCTTGCTGACCATCGCCCTCGGCAAGGACATCCACGGCGAGGCCGTGGTGACCGATCTCGCGCGCATGCCGCATCTGCTCGTCGCCGGTGCCACGGGTGCCGGCAAGTCGGTCGGCCTCAACTCGATGATCGTCTCGCTTCTGTACAAGGCTCTGCCCAGGCAGCTGAAGATGCTGATGATCGACCCCAAGATGGTCGAGCTGAAAATTTACGAGGACATCCCGCATCTCCTGCATCCAATCGTCACCGATCCGAAGCTGGCCTCGAACGCGCTGCTGTGGGCCGTGGCGGAGATGGAGAATCGTTACCGCACGCTCGCCGAATGCGGCGTGCGCAACATCGATCAGTACAACGCACTGCTGAAAGACCCCGACGCGCATCGCCGCGCGCGGAAAGTCTCGCCGGAAGACCAGACGCCGACGCCCGAGCCGCTGCAGTACATCGTCATCATCATCGACGAGTTCGCGGATCTGATGATGGTGGCTTCGAAAGACGTCGAAGACTCCGTCACTCGCCTGGCGCAGAAGGCGCGCGCCGTCGGCATGCATCTGATCATCGCCACGCAGCGTCCCTCGGTCGACGTCATCACCGGTGTGATCAAGGCCAACTTCCCGTCGCGCATCGCTTATCAGGTCGCGTCGAAGGTCGACTCACGCACCATCCTCGACGCCCAGGGCGCCGAAAAACTCCTCGGATCGGGCGACATGCTCTTCCTGCCGCCGGGCACCGCGCGCATCCGCCGCATTCACGGCGCCTACGTTTCGGAGAAAGAGATCAACGAGATCGTCGACTTCGTCAAGACGAATCAGGGCGAGCCGAAGTTCATCGAGGAGATCACGAAGACCACCGAGGAGAAGAGCGGCGTCGATGGGATCGAGTATCTCGACGATCCGAAATACGACGACGCCGTACGCGTGGTCCTCTCCACCGGTCAGGCCTCCGCGTCGTATCTTCAGCGCCGCCTGAAGCTCGGGTACTCGCGCGCCGCGCGCCTCATCGAGATCATGGAAGCCAACGGAATCCTTGGTCCTTCCCAGGGCAGCAAGCCGCGCGAAATCCTTGTCCGTGCTGATGATTACCCGCCGGCAAGCGGACAGATCTGAAGCTGGCCTTTAACGTGCTTTCTCCGGCGTTATGAAATGGACACCAGGCGGCACCAGCTCGGATATCGAAGATCGGCGGGGAAGCAGCGGTGGCGGGTTTGGAATCGGAGGCGCTCCCATCGGAATCGGCGGCGCACTTCTGCTTCTCGTCCTCAGCCTCGTATTTCACAAAAACTTCTTCGCGTTGTTCGGCAGCGGCGATGCCGCAACGAGCCAGCAAACCAGCACCGCAGCGCCGGCCTCCGAGACGCCGGCTGAGCATCAGGAGGTGCAGTTCGTCTCCTTCGTGCTCGACGACATCCAGAAGACCTGGGAGTCGAAGGTGCCGAACTACCATCACGCGAAGCTCGATCTCTTCCGCGACGGCATCGCGTCGGCCTGCGGAAATGCACAGACCTCGTCGGGTCCGTTCTATTGCCCTGACGACGAGAAGGTGTATCTCGACCTCGCGTTCTTCGATGAGCTGCGGCGGCGGTTCCAGGCGCAGGGCGATTTCGCACAGGCGTACGTCATCGCGCACGAAGTCGGCCACCACGTCCAGAAACTGCTGGGCATCGAGCCGAAGGTTCACCGGATGATGGAATCGGATCCCCGGAACGCGAAGCAGTTGTCGGTCCGCCTCGAGCTGCAGGCCGATTGCTTCGCCGGCATCTGGGCGCATTCGACCAATGAGCGCAAGATCCTGGAAGGCGGAGATGTGGAGGAAGGACTCAACGCGGCCTCCGCGGTTGGCGACGACCGCATTCAACGGATGTCTGGCCGCAGCGTGAATCCCGACAGCTTCACGCACGGTTCGGCGCAGGAGCGCGCGTCGTGGTTCAAGCGCGGCTTCGATTCGGGCAACATCAGCAGTTGCGATACGTTCCAGCGATGAGCAACGTCGAGGTCAAACACAATCGCGGCGACCAGCAGTTCGAGGCGGAGGTCCCGGGCGGGACCGCCGTCATCACGTACAGCGAGAACAACGGCGACATCACCTTCCATCACACCGAAGTTCCACCCGAGGCCGAGGGGAAGGGTGTGGCGTCGTCGCTGGCGAAGGTTGCGCTGCAATACGCACGGGATCAGAAGCTGCGCGTGGTGCCGGAGTGCGAATACGTGGCGTCCTACGTGAAGAAGCACACGGAGTACGACGACATCCTTCATCCTGACTACCGGGGATGACTCCCGACTTCGACGCGTTGTGGCGTCTGGCGGTGCGATACCGTCCGGTCTCGCACGCGTTGAAAACGCTGGTCTACCGCGTCTTCATCGAGGCGCATCGTGAGCGAGGAGATCAGGCCGCGCTGCGTCAGTCTCTCGACGAACTGCTCACGTTCCTCTCCAGCCCGCCCGGCCGCACCGACCCGAACTGCTGCACCGTCGATCGTTTCTTCGCGAACTTCGAGGGGCAGTGGATGCACCTTCCCGGCGATCTCGCGTCCGTCCTCGAGGACCTCGGCGGCACCCTGCACGACGCGATCTACGCGCCGCAGATCGCCGCGCATTTCGAGTCGTTACCGGAGCAGTTGCTCAATCGACTGCGGAAGAGCCGGTAAGTCGAGTAAGGTTGTAAGGCCGTAGAGACCGTAGAACGACGCGAAACTGTGCCGCTGGTTCTACGGGTTCTACGGCCTTACAACCTTACTCGCATGATCGAAATCGACTGCCGCGCCGGATGCGGCGCATGCTGCATCGCGCCATCCATTTCGTCTCCGATCCCCGGAATGCCCAACGGCAAGCCCGCCGGCGCCCGCTGCATCCACCTCGGCGACGATCATCGATGCGGCTTGTGGGGGAGTCCCGATCGTCCGGAGGTCTGCAATCGGCTGCGGGCCTCGGTGGAGATGTGTGGCGTCACCGGCGAGGCGGCGTATCGATATCTCGCGCGGCTGGAACGGTTGACGCGCCCCGTATGATGGAGCGAGGTCCATGGGAGATTTTCTCGAGGCTCTCATCACGCTGCTTCCCAGCGACGCCGGTGGACGCGCGTCTGCGATCGCTCCACGCGACGGAAGCTATCGGCCGTTTGCGGTGATGAGCGACGGGGCTCGCCTCCGCATCCGCATCATCGAGGGACCTCCCGCGATCGCGCCGGGTCAGCACGGAAGGGTCGTGGTCGAGATCGAGACGGCGACCGATCTCCAGTTGTTGACGCCTGGGACGGAGATCGACCTCCTGGAGCACGATCGCTGCATCGGAATCCTGAGGGTCAATCGCGTATGTCGCGCGGCCACGGTCTGATTCTCGTTGCATCCCTTCTCGTTGCCTCGTGCGCTTCGACGCCGGCGGTCCAGCAGCGCATGAACGAATACGCGAACGCGCTGGTCTCGAAAACGCCCCACGAGATCGCGTCCTTCTACGCGGAGGATGGCGCGCTGGCGATCCCCGGGCTTCCTCCGCTCACGGGCCGGAAGGCGATTGAGGACTTCCTCACGCCTCTCGTGGCAGCGTTCGAGGTGAGCTCGGTCGCGATGATTACGGATCGCTATGAGATGCACGGCTCGAGTGCCGCGACGCAGGAGGGCACGTACACCCAGGTCGCGGGGCAGCGCGGCAAGAAGAAACAGACTCTGCGCGGCCGCTACAAGGCCGAGTGGCGCCTCGACAGCGACAGGCAGTGGCGTTTCGTCCGGCTCGAAATGATGCCGCAGTAGACCTGAGCGCAGCCCTGGCCGCGCGTTATCGGGTTGCCGGTTCATGGTGCCTCTTCGCAGCAGGACCGTT
>JBBRMQ010000208.1:0-7733 GCA_038230775.1 Thermoanaerobaculia bacterium | reverse complement strand
TATCAGAAAGCGATGGAGCTCGGCTACGTCGTCGAGAAGATCAAGAGCTTCGCCGGGACGCGCTTCGATCCGAAAGTCGTCGATGCCTTCGTCCAGGCGGTCAAGCGCAACGACATCCAGATCGAAGAGCAGGTTCGCGGCGCAGCCTAGTGGAGTGCATTGGGTGAATCGGTACCACCTGGCTTGGTCTCGACGCCGTGAGCTTCGTTGCGCCGCCTCAGCGTAGTCACCACTACGCTTCCGTCGGCGCGCCTAGCTCACGTCGCCGATCCCTGCGCCCTCTGGTACCGATTCCTCCAATACACTCCACTAGTGTTCGAAGCGATCCTCCACGAGCTCCTCGCATCCACCCCAGGCGCCATCGGCGCCATCGTCCTGGATCAGGAGGGCGAGGCCGTGCAGTTCTGGGCCGAGCGCGTCTTCGATATCGGACCGGACGGCATGAAGGCGATCGGCGCCTACCAGGGCATCTATCTCTCGCAGCTCAAACACATTTGCGAGCGCATCGAGGCGGGCCCACCCCTGCGAATCGCGACCCAGTTCGTGAACACGAAAATCCTCAGCTACGCGCTCAAGGACGGCTACTACATCGTCCTCATTGCCGATCCGGGATCGAACGAGGGTCTGGCGTGGCATCATCTTCGCTCCGCTCGCCAGAGGCTGCTCGCCGAATTATGAAAAGTCTGGTTGCTGCTCTCGCCGCATTGCTGGTTTTCGCCGGCTGCGCCCGCTCGTCCGCATCGCCGCGGCGTCAGCAGACTGCGACCGACGTGCAGACCATCGATTCGACCGAGGTGAAGCCGACGGTCCTGGATCCGCCACCGATTCTGACCGATGAAGGACCGGCACCGAAGGCCGCAAAGGTCGGCGAGTTGATTACGGCCGACGCGCCGCCACCGCCAACGCCACAGGATGAAGCACTACGCGCATCGCTTCCTTTTGCGCCTGCGATCGCGCTCGATCCGGTGAACGGCGCGAAGATCTCCATCCGCGCCAACACGATCACCTGGGACTACAAGGGCCGCATCTTCTACTTCTCGAGCGAGGAGAGCCGCCGCACTTTCCAGGCGAATCCCCTGCAGTTCGCCAAGGGCGTGTTCTCGATCCCGAAGTAATCGCGTAAGGAGTAAGGCCGTAGAGCCGCTAGTTCTACCTGTCTTACGTCCTTACTTTTACCGAGGCTTGCTCGCCGCATCGAGATCGCTGTGATGCTCGGGAGTACCGTTGTAGGCACTCTGAGCGGAAGGCGCACTGTCGAAAATGTAAACGTCGGTTCCGACCTTCGCCGCCTGATAGAGGGTCGTTAGCATCTTCTCCGGCAACCGCACGCAGCCGTGCGATGCGCGCTTGCCGATCGACTTGATGTCATCGGTGCCGTGAATCAGGATTCCGTCACCGAGGTCCAGCGCGTACTTGCCGAGGTGACCTTTGACAAGGCGCTTGGGCGAGTTGGGCGGCGGAACGGAATCGCCCGCTTCGATGAACGCCCAGTCGGGCTTTCGCCACACCGGATCGACGATCCTGCGAAGCACTTTCATGTGACCGCGCGGTGTGTGGAACTGCCACATGTCCTCGCCCCGCTCGAGAGTTTTCTCATTTCCCGTCGCCGCGGGAGACTTCGTGATCATCTCCCCGTCCTGGAACAGATAGGCGGTATTGGTCGACACGTCGACCGTGATCACCGTACCTTGTCGCGGTGCCTCGGACGGCAGGCCTTCGACCTGTTTCGGCTGATCGCAGCGGTGGAACTGCCACCAGTGACAGGGCTGCGTTTGGGCTTGAGGCTGTTGCTGAGTCGCGTCTTCGGCTGCCAATACTGCGGATGCGGTCATGAGACTCGCCGCCAGGGCCAGGCTGGCTAGCAGGTTCGAATTCGTTTTCAAAGTAACCACCATCCCCCGAGATTTGCTACCAATAAGATTGCGAATTCGACGCCATCTTTGGTGGTCTACAATGCGTGCAAGGCCCCGTAGCTCAGCAGGATAGAGCGGCGGTTTCCTAAACCGTAGGTCGCGTGTTCGAGCCACGCCGGGGCCACCAAACATTCCCAACGTTTCCTCGTATCACGACCATGCGAACGAAGAATGCGGGTCTGATCCTGGCGATGTTCCTCTTCACCGGCAGCGCTCTCGCCGTCACCGATCGCAACGTTCATCAGGTCCTGAATCTGAGCAACAGCGGCCGGCTGACGCTCGTCACCCACAACGGCAGCGTCACGATCACGACCTGGAATCAGCCGAAGATCGACATCGCGGCGCGGATCGAACAGGGGGATTCCGACTATCCGGAAGACGTGCAGAACGTCGACGTTCGCATCAGCGGCACCGGCAGCAGCGTCCGCGTGGAAACCAACTACGACGCGATTCCATGGCGCCGCATCGGATGGTTCGCCGGCAACGAGCGCACGCTGCCGCCCGTTCACTACACGATCTCCCTTCCTGCGACCGCGTCGGTCGAGATCGAGGATCACAATGCGGTCGTGCGCCTGACGGGACTCCAGGGCGACGTTCGAGTCAGCGCTCACAACGGCCGCATCGTGGTCGTCGACCACGCCGGCAGCGCGACGATCAACGCGCACAACGCCGAGGTGGAGGTCGGGTTCAGCCGGTTCGCGCGCCCGAGCGAGATCGAGACGCACAACGGAACGATCGACGTCCGGCTGCCGCGAGATGCGCGATTCAACGTGAACGCGTCGGGGCACCACATCGGCGTTGATTCCGATTTCCCGGTCGTCGCGCGGCAGTTGAGTCGCGACTCTTACGTCGGCGGTGTCAACGGCGGTGGTCCTGAGCTGCGGATCTCGACGCACAACGGATCGCTGCGCCTGCGACGATCGTAATCGTCGTGTGCTATATACCCGGCCGTGCAGCTTTGGACGGCCTTTTTACACACGGGGTGGATCGGGAAGGCTGTTCTCGCGATTCTGCTCCTGTTCTCGATTCTTTCCTGGGCCACGATGTTCATCGTCGGCCGCCGATTCGCCGCCTCCGCGGCGGCGTCACGCCGTTTCGTTTCTGCCTTTCGTAAAGCCAAGCGTCTGGTCGACGTCCAGGCCGTGACGACCGACTCCTCGCGGTCATCGCTCGTGGGACTGTTCAAAGCCGGTTACGCCGAGATCGAGGCGCAGGTCGCGCACGGCGGCGGCACGCAGACGATCCGATCGCTCGACAGCGTGGAACGCTCCCTGCTGCGCGCGTCGCGCATCGAGTCCGCGCGCCTGAGCAAGTACCTGCCGTTTCTCGCCACGACCGCAGCGGCGACGCCGTTCATCGGACTCTTCGGAACCGTCTGGGGAATCATGGAATCGTTTTCCATGATCGGTTCGAGCGGTTCGACTTCGATCACCACGGTCGCTCCCGGCATCAGCGAGGCATTGATCAACACGGCGGCCGGTCTCTTCGCCGCGGTGCCCGCGCTGCTGGCGTACAACCATTTCGTGCAGAAGCTGCGCTCGGCTCGCGGCGAGATGGACGACTTCACGCTCGAGTTCCTCAATCTCACCGAGCGAAACTTCATGTAGCGGTTACTTCGACCGGGCGATCTGCGTCTAAGAAGAGGAAACGATGTTTCGAGCACAGGCCGAAGATGATTTCTCCGACATGGCCGAGATCAATGTCACGCCGCTCGTCGACGTGATGCTCGTGCTCCTCGTGATCTTCATGGTGACCGCGCCGCTGCTCACCCAGGGGCTCACGGTTGCGTTGCCGGCGGCGGAAGGAAAGAGCTTCGAGATGGCGTCGAACAATCCGGTGCGCATTCAGGTCACCTCCACGGGCGCTGTGTATCTCGACGGTGTCGCGGCCGGTACGGACAATCTCGAGCTCACGTTGGGGCCGATGTTGCGCGCGCGGCGCGTGAAGCGCGCTCTCCTCGAAGCGGACAAGAGCGTTCCGTACGGACGCGTGGTCGGCGTCCTCGACGTGATGAATCGCGCCGGTGTCGAGCAACTCGGCATGGTGACGCAGCCACAGGATCATGGAAGATCGCGTCGCTGACATTCTCGCCGAGCGAGCCGCGATGGAGAGCGGCGCCGCCGCCGCGGTCATCCTTTCCATCCTGGCGCACGCGGGACTCAGCGCGCTCGGCGTGTGGGCCGCGTGGCATCACACCACGGCTCAAATGCCGTCGGTGATCAACATCCAATTCGCGAAGATGCCGGCCGCGAGTCTGAGTGTGGAGGCGAGTACCCCGCCCGTCGCGCGGCCGGAGGCAGCCGCTCCCACAGCGAAGCCGGTCATACCGGCACCGATCCCGAAGAAGATCGCGAAGCCCGTGGAGGCTTCGCCGTTTGGAAGATCTCCCAAGCCCGCGACCGAGGCGCCGCCGCCGGTCGTTGTCGCACCACCAGCTCCCGTCACCACGGTGCAGCCGGATGTTCAGATCGAGGGTGGCGACTTTCCCTACACCATCTACATCGATCGCATGAAGACTCTCATCGGCACACGCTGGTTCCGGCCGCAAGTTGCGCAAGGCGTCACGGCGATCGTGGCATTTGTCATCGATCGCGACGGCACGCTGCGCGACGCGAGAGTGGAGACCTCGAGTGGCAACTCGACGTTCGATCGCGGAGCGCTGCGCGCGGTTCTCGAATCGTCACCGCTTCCACCCCTCCCCTTCGGTTACAGTGGCACGTACCTCGGCGTACACCTCACCTTCCGATGAAACGACTCCTGACGATCCTCTTTGTTCTCCCTCTTTCCGCCGCCGCGCAAACGCAGATCCAGACGACGATTCACGCGAATCAGTCCACGAACGTCATCCGCATCGTCACGCCCCGTCCCGAAACAACGCTTCCGATCGAGCTCTACAACGACCGCTTCTTCGCGCCGCTGACGCGCGACATTGCGGCGTCAGGCATCTTCGCGATCGCCGTCGTCCCCCCGAATCTCCCGGCCGACGCTAACCTGGCCAAAGAAGCGAACGCGCAACTCGTTCTCAGCATCAAGCTTCGGCAGGAAGGCCAGGACTACGTCGCGGAAGTGCGCCTGCTCGACACCACCGGAGCCTCGCAATTTGCAACCGCGTATCGCGGCAACGATGCTGCCCTCTCGCGCATGGCGCATCGCATCGGCAGCGATCTCGTTCGAACGGTCAATGGCAAACCCGGGATCTTCCTTTCGCAGATCGCATTCTCCTCGGATCGCACCGGACACGAGGAGATCTGGCTCATGGATTGGGACGGCGCGAATCAACGCCGCATCACAGCGCACAACGGCCTGTCGATTCTGCCGAGCTGGTCGCCGGACAACGAGCGTCTGGTCTACACGTCTTTCGCACGCGGGACGAGCGACATGTACATCATCAATCGCCGTGGCGGCGGCCGGATCCGCATTCCGACGTCGCTCGGGCTCAACACCTCGGCGACGTTCTCGCCCATCGGCAACGACATCGCATTCGTCGGATCGGTGAACGGCAATCCCGACATCTACATCGTGAAAGACGACGGAACGAATCTGCGGCGCCTGACGAACGAGTCCTCGATCGAGTCGACACCGGAATGGAGTCCCAACGGGCGGCAGATCTCCTTCACCTCCGGCCGCAGCGGAACGCCGCAAATCTACGTGATGGATGCCGAAGGCTCGAACGTGCAGCGGCTGTCGTTCGACGAAGGCGGATGGAATGACGATGCGACCTGGTCGCCCCTCGGCGAGCAGATCGCGTACACGTCGAGCGTGAACGGACGCTTTCAGATCCGCATCGCGAACGTCGTCACCCGCGAGAGCCGCGTCCTCGCCGGCGAAGGCTCGAACGAGCAGCCGACATGGTCGCCGGATGGCAACTGGATCGCGTTTCAGTCCAATCGCAGCGGCCGGTGGCAGATCTATCGGATGCGCGCCGACGGCACGGATCTCATCCAGCTGACGTTCGACGGCGAAAACAAGAACCCCGACTGGTCCAAGAAAGCGGAGTGATCGGATATCATGCATAAGGAGCTGAAAAGACAATGAGTAAGGTCGCAAAAGGATTCGCGGTCGGCATGGCCTTGATCGCGCTGGCATTCGTTCCTGCCTGCAAGTCGCACAAGACACCTCCCGTGAAGTCCGCCCCGGTGGAAGTACTACAGCCTCCGCCACCGATCGTGATGCCGCCACCTCCGCCCACCGCCACTCCCGTCGAGAACACGGACTTCGTCAAGACCGACACCATGACGACGGAGCCCGCCGTGACGACATCGACGCTTCCGACGAACGTCGAGGAGCTCAATCGGGTGGCGCAGCAGCGCGGATACATTCAGGACGCGTTCTTCGGTTACGACGAGTCCGCGCTCAGCAACGACGCACAGACCGCGTTGAGCTCGAGCGCCACGTGGCTGAAGCAGAACGCGCAATACAACATCCTCATCGAAGGCCACTGCGACGAGCGCGGCACCGAGCAGTACAACCTCGCCCTCGGCGACCGCCGCGCGAACATCGCGAAGCAGTATCTGCAGACACTGGGCGTCGACGCCTCGCGGATGCGCACCGTAAGTTACGGTGAAGAGCGGCCGTTCGATCCGGGCCATGACGAGGGATCTTGGGCGAAGAATCGCCGCGCCCATCTGGTGATCGTCGGCCGATGAAACGCTTCGTTCCCATCCTGGCGCTGATGTTCGCCGGCTGCGCGACGTCGTCCGATGTGCAGAAGCTGCAGAGCCAGATCAACGAGCTGCAGGAACAACTGGCGTCCGTGCGCAAGACCACATCGAGCAAAGAGGAAGTGCAGGGTGTCAACGCGCGGATCGCGGAGCAGACGCAGACACTTCTCAAGTCCAACGCGACGCTGGTGGCGAAGGTCGATTCGATCGAAGACAAGATCAACAACACGCAGGGCTCGATCGAACAGACGAACTACCGCCTCGATCGCATGGCGCAGCAGATCACTCAGGCGCAGCACGACGTCGACGAACTGAAGGCTGCGGCCGCGCGTGCGGCGGCAGCGGTCGTACCGTCGCCGGCGCCGGGCGCGTCGCCTGCGACCGCCCCGGCCGCTTCGATGTCGGAGGTGACCGTTGCGCCGCCGGCGGCTTCGGAAGATCCCGTGGAGACGTATCAGAACGCCTTCCGCGACTACCAGCGCGGCAACTACGACCTGGCGATCTCCGGCTTTCAGGATTTCGCCGCGAAGAACCCGGCATCCGACCTGGTGCCCAACGCAATCTATTGGATCGGCGAGAGTTTGTTCTCCCAGAAGAAATATCAGGAGTCGATTGCGCAGTTTGACAGCGTCGTCACCAAGTACCCGAAATCCGACAAGGTGGCGGCGGCGCTGCTCAAGAAGGGCTACTCGTATCTGGCCCTGAACGAACGCGCCAAGGGAATCGTGCAGCTGCAATATGTGGTTCACGAACATCCCAGGTCGCACGAGGCCGCTCTGGCGGCGCAGCGGCTCAAACAACTCGGGGCGGACAAGTAAAAGGGGGCAACGTTAGATATGGCGAACATCAAATCAGCAGAGAAGCAGCGCCGTCAGGCCGAGAAGGCAAAGACGCGCAACCGCGCGGTCAAATCGGGCCTGAAGAGCGCGCTCAAGAAGGCTCGCACGGCAATCGCCGACGGCAACCCCGGCAAGGAAGTGCTGAGCACGAGCTTCTCGGCAATCGACAAGGCGGCCAAGAAGGGCATCATCAAGAACAACACCGCCGACCGCTACAAGTCGCGCCTCGCCGCAGCGACCAAGCGCTCCGCCGCGAAGTAAGTGGTGTGAGGACCGGCTTCAGCCGGTCGACGCGTGAATGACCGGCTGAAGCCGGTCCT
>JBBRMQ010000207.1:0-7737 GCA_038230775.1 Thermoanaerobaculia bacterium | reverse complement strand
GGTCGAATCCCGAAGGGCGTCTTGATGATGGGCTCACCTGGCACCGGCAAAACGCTGCTCGCTCGCGCGATCGCGGGTGAAGCCGGAGTGCCCTTCTTCTCGATCAGCGGCTCCGACTTCGTCGAGATGTTCGTTGGCGTCGGCGCCTCGCGCGTTCGCGACCTCTTCGAGCAGGGGAAGAAAAATGCGCCCTGCATCATCTTCATCGATGAGATCGACGCCGTCGGCCGTCACCGCGGCGCAGGCCTCGGCGGCGGACACGATGAGCGCGAACAGACGCTCAATCAGCTCCTGGTCGAGATGGACGGCTTCGAATCGAACGACGGCGTGATCCTCGTCGCCGCGACGAACCGTCCCGACGTCCTCGATCCTGCCCTGCTTCGTCCCGGCCGTTTCGATCGCCGCGTCGTCGTCGATCTTCCCGACCTCAAGGGACGCGAGGGCATCCTCCGCGTTCACACCCGCCCGATTCCGCTGTCGGAAGATGTCGATGCGTCGGTGCTGGCACGCGGTACACCGGGATTCTCCGGCGCCGACCTCGCCAACCTCGTCAACGAAGCGGCTCTGAACGCCGCTCGTTACGACAAGAAGAAAGTGCAGATGGTCGACTTCGAGTTCGCCAAGGACAAGGTCCTGATGGGCGTCGAGCGCAAGTCGCTGGTGATGAGCGATCGCGAGAAGCGGAACACCGCGTATCACGAGTCAGGTCATACGATCGTCGCCGCGGTGCTCCCGGCGGCCGATCCGCTGCACAAAGTCACGATCATCCCGCGCGGCCGAGCCCTCGGCCTAACACAGCAGCTCCCGACCGAGGATAAGTACTCGTACTCGAAGCGGTATCTCGACGCGATGCTCGCCGTTCTGATGGGCGGACGGATCGCCGAAGAAATCTTCATCGGCGAGATCACGACCGGCGCCGGCAACGACATCGAGCGGGCGACCGGCATGGCGCGCCGCATGGTCTGCGAGTGGGGCATGTCCGACCTCGGTCCCGCGACCTTCGGCAAGAAGGAAGAAGCCATCTTCCTCGGTCGCGAGTTCGCGCAGCATCAGGACTACTCCGAAGCGACGGCGATCGAGATCGATCGCGAGGTGCGCCGCATTCTGGAGAAGGCGTACAACACGGCGAAAGAGATCATCACCCAGCACAAGACTGCGCTCGATCGCATCGCGCGCAAGCTGCTGGAGCGCGAGACCCTCGAAGGTTGGGAGGTCAACGACATCCTCCGCGAGGAGACCGGGACCGACTACATCAAGATGAAGGAGTACTCCCCCGAGGAAGCGAGCCCCGGCGAGAAGTTGACGATCGCACCGGGCAGCGGCCCGTCGACCGACGTCCCGACGCCGGTGATGCCGCCGCCTTCGGGCTCCTCCAATCCGGCCTGACACTCGATCTTCGCGTCGCGGCGCTTTACGACATCCACGGCAACCTTCCGGCACTGGAAGCGGTGCTGCGGGATGTTCGTAAAGCGCAGCAGCGGACCTTATCCGGCGCACGAACGATCCACAGGCGGAGGATTTTGCCGCTCACAATTGTCCTCCAGCCGCCGTCGGAGAGTGTCAAGCTCGAGGCGCTCGGCCGTGCCGAGCTCCGTTACGCACCGAGGAGTTGACAAACCGGCCGCACGGACCGATATTTTGATAGTTGTCAAAATGTCAAAATCATCCGTTCGCCACGACTCCTTCTTCAAGGCCATTTCCGACCCCACGCGCCGTCGCATCCTCAAGCTATTGAAAAAGAGGTCGATGACCGCCGGCGAGATCGCCGAGGTGTTCTCGATCACGATGGGATCGCTGTCGCACCACTACAACGTCCTCAAGGCGGCTGATCTCGTGCGATCCGAGCGCCGCGGGCAGCAGATTGTCTACTCGCTCAACACCTCGGTTTTCGAGGATGCTGCGGCGATGCTGGCCGACCTGTTTCGTCTCGATCGCGCGCAGGAGGCATCCTCATGAAACTCAACGCCCTTGTCTTCACCACCGTCGCTCTCGTCATCGTCTCGCTCGTCATCGGAGCGATCTCGTATCAGCGCCTTCCCGATCGCGTTCCCACGCATTTCGATCTGCACGGGCGGCCGGATGGCTTCACCGCGAAGCCGTTCGGCGTCCTCATCACGCCCATCCTCGTCGCGTTCCTGGGCCTCGCGTTCTACGTTCTGCCGCGGATCTCCCCGAAAGGTTATCGGCTCGAGCCGTTTCTGAACACCTACGAAATCATCGCCCTCGCCATTGTCGCAGTCGCGTTCGGCGACGGAATGGCCGCGCTCTACCTGTCGCTCGGCTACAACCTCGACATGAACTGCGTGCTCGACATCGGACTGGGTCTTCTCTTCATCATTCTCGGCAACTTCCTCGGCAAGGTAACCCGTAATTTCTTCGTCGGGATTCGAACTCCATGGACTCTCGCCAATCCCGAGGTGTGGCTGCGCACGCATCGGCTGGGCGGAGTGCTGTTCGTCGCCGGCGGCGCGATCATGGTCATCGCGGGCTTCGCGTGGACGGGCAGCAGAGGAACACACTTCCTCCTCACGGCGGTCCCCCTTGGGATCGCGCTGTTTCTCACCGGCTACTCCTACGTCATCTATCGACAGCTCGAGCAGGCGGGATCGGCCGAGGAGTGAGAGGCGCTGGGGAACTCCCTGCACCTCTCCTCTTCGAGGTTTGGCGCGGATCAGCGCCGCGGAAGAATGGAACGCCCCTGATGGCCGGATGCAAGCCGTGGATCAACGCTCTTCCAGCGCTCGAAGCTCCGCGTCGGTCATGCGCATGCGCACGGCAATCGCGCGCGCCAGCCGTTCGAAGACGCGACTGGCGAGGAGCGGATCGCCCGCCGCATGTTGATCGAACAACGATCGCGACAGGATGAACAACTCCGCGTCCGTGGCGGCCTCCGCGTCCGCGGACCGCATGTGCCGATCGAGGAACGCCAACTCACCGAAGAAGTCGCCGCGGCAGATCGTGGCGAGATGGTGGCGCTTGCCTCCCTCCAGCGGCAGCAGAATGTGGATCCGGCCGCTGCGCACGAAGAAGACTTCGTCCCCCCCGTCACCGGTCGTGAAGGGTTTCGCACCGGCTGCCAGCGACGCTTCCTGCATCGACTCGGCAAGCAGTCGCAGTGTCATTGGATCGAGATCGCGGAACAAATCGATCTCTGCGACTTGTAACGGAGGCTGCGATTCCGTGGACACGAAGTTCGCGGAGGCGAGGATTTGCTCCTCGATCCATTCCAGTCCGCTGTCGCGGGTCTCGAAGACCCGGATGCCGCCGGTGGTTCCGAGAAGACCGAACTGACCCATGTAGTTGGCGATGTCCTGTCTCGTAGGCAGCGACGACGGCATCCCGCTGAAAAGCAACTCGCCCCCGCGCTCGCGCAATCGCGCCTGCATTTGCCCCAACAGCCGCACGGCCGTGTAATCCATCGACTGTACGCGGCGAAAATCGAGAAGGATGAACCGGCGTTCGGCGAGGTCAATCTCCAGATCCGTGAAAAGCTGGTCCGCCGTGCCGAAGAAGAGATCGTCCTTGAGCTGCACCAGCAACGCGTCCACGCCGCGGTCGGCGAGAATCAGCACTTCCTCTTTCGTCCGCCGCCGCTTGGAGCGAAGTTCACGAAGATCGTTTCTGCGCAGCACGACCGATCCGCGGATCTGGTTCCGGATGAACAGGAGTATGGCGAGCCCGATCCCGACCGCCGAAGCCTGGATCAGACCGACGCCCTCGGCGACGACAATCACGGCCGCGATGACGAAGAAATCGAAACGCGCCGAAGGCAGCAGGAGAAGCCGGAACATCGTGAAGTCGAACATCCGCCAGGCGATCACGAGAAGAATCCCGGCCAGGCCTGCAATCGGTACCCAGGCGATCGCTCCGCGCAGCGCGAAGAACGCGATGATGACGAGCAGACCCTCGATGACGCCGCTTCGCCAGGTGCGGCCACCGCTCGTCACGTTCACCAGCGTCGGCCCCATGGTGCCGGCGCCCGGAATCCCGCCACCGAAGAACGAGGTGAGGTTCGCGACTCCCTGGCCGATCAGCTCCCGGTTCGACAGATGCCGCCGGCGCAGCAACGCGTCGAGAACGACCCCCGTCTTCAACGTATCGATCGACAGCAGAACCGACAGAGTCAACGCCGGGACAACGAGCGTCATCGCGTCGGCCATACGGATCGTTGACAGGAGTGAGAAGCGCGACGCGACGACCTGCAAAATCGAGCCGCTGGTTTTTATCGGCCCGATGACCAGCGAGTTGTGGGCAAGCGTCCGCAGTTCGGGCCGCGACAGTGCGATGAGGAAATACGCGCCGACGCTGGAGACGAGACCGATGATCGTCCCGGGAACGAGCTTCGTCAGGCGCGGACCGAGCGCCATGCCGGCGATCGCCACCACTCCGACCACGATCGCCGGCCATTGCCATTGCCCGGGAGATCGGAGAACGGCTGGCAGATGTGTTCCGGACTTCACTCCCAGGAACTTCGGAATCTGTGCGAAGGCGATGATCACCGCGACGCCGGACAAATATCCGTTCACGACCTGATACGGGATGTACTTGATGAGAACGCCGGCCCGAAGAGCGCCGTACATCATCTGCAGCAGCGCCGAAAACAACGCCGTCATCGCGATGAGAATGAGAACGCGGTCCGGCTGCACGTGGCCGGTAACCATCTGCGTTGCGAGTCCGGCCAGCACGGCGGCGGCGGGGGCACACGGTGCGGTAATGAATCCGCCATTGCGGCTGACGAGCGGCGCCACGAGACCGAGCAGCGCTGCGCCCGCGATACCCGCCATGGCGCCGCTGCTGGCGAGATTCGGCGCGACGGCCGTGAAGATCACGACACCGAACGCGATCGATGAGGGCACTGCGACCAGCATCGCAGCGAGCCCACCCCAGAAATCCCCAGGCACCACGGTGTCACGCGTCATGAAGTCTGTATCTCCGATGTTACGCCAAGGCAGCGATTACACTTCCCGGCTCGATGACGACCGTCCCCTTGAAACGCCTTGCGATTTTCGACATCGACGGCACGCTGACCGACACCAACGCGATCGACAGCGCGTGCTTCGTCGAATCGCTGCACGAATTCGGCATCAGTCAGGTCGATGAGGATTGGTCGATCTATCCACACACCACCGATCGCGCGATCATCACCGATCTCCTTCGCCGCACCTGGTCGCGTGAACCCGAGGAACACGAGATGAAGACGCATCGCGCGCGTTTTATGGGCATCCTCGGGGAGCGCATGACGAGTGTGAAACAGATTCCTTGCGCGGCGGCGTTCATCGACTTCCTGAAAGAGCGAGGCTGGTCGATCGTGCTCTGCACCGGCGCGTGGAGCGACTCCGCGCGACTGAAACTCGAGCGCGCCGGGCTTCCGATCGATCTCCCCATCTCGACATGCGATGAGGCCGAGTCGCGCGAGAACATCGTGCGGAACGGCATCGCGATGGCTGGCGGCGGATTCGATCGCATCGTCGCGTTCGGCGATGCGATCTGGGATCTGCGCGCCGCGCGCAATCTCGCACTGCCGTTCATCGGCGTCGGCCAGCGGTCAGGCTCGCAGTACGCCATCGAGGACTACTGCGATCCCGAAGCCGTGCTGAGGCTGATGTCGGAAGCGCGCGCCCCGCGGTAAAGCAGAATCAACGACACGATCTGGATCATGTGGTACAGATCGTTGTGGTTGAACCGCGGATGAATCGTCACGCGTAGCGCCTGCACCGCCGCGGCGATCACGGCGACCGCGATGCTGCCGAGCACGAGCCGCGAGGCTCGCGGCATCGTCCGGTACAAGAGCAGGTAGACGATGGCCGTCAAGAGCAGACCGCTGCCGTAATCCGCGATCACATAGATGAATTCATCGTGAAACACGATCCAGATTTCGTAGGCGAAGAATTCCAGGGCGGCTAGCGCCATCAGCGTCGTTCGCCCGCGATGCGAGGACCTGCCCCACACTCTGGCCACCGCGCAGATCAGAAACAAGTTCGCGATTCCCACCGAGGACGCGGTGATCTTCCACAGCAACGCGGATGGAGACGCATGGTAGATGCCGCCGATCAACGCTCCAATGCAGGTGAAGAAGAACGCGAACCGCCAGTAGCCGCTGATACGCAGCGCCAGGCCCAGCGCCACGCCCGCCATGAGGAAGTCGGTGATCGCGGTCGTCGGCTCGGCCATGAGTTGATGCGGTATTGTACGGGCCATGAAACGACTGCTGATTGTTCTCGCTCTCGTTGCCTCATCGTCCTTCGCTCAACAACCGCAGAAGACCATCGTTCTCAAGGCGGCGCGGCTCTTCGACGGCACGTCGGATTCCGTGACCCGCAACGCGACGATCGTCATTCAGGGCAATCGAATCACGTCGATCGGTGGCACCGTTCCTGCCGGGGCGGAAGTCATCGACCTCGGCGATGCCACGCTGTTGCCGGGATTCATGGACGCGCACGTGCATCTCAGCGAGGAGTCGGGCGACAACTGGTATCTCGACTGGTTCCAGACAATCATGCGGCAGCCCACGGAGCAGGCGCTCCTCGCGTCGACCTACGCGAGAAAGACGATCGAGGCCGGCGTCACCACGGTGCGCGACGTCGGCTCGAGCAACTACGTCAGCGTCGGGATGCGCAACGCGATCAACAACGGCTGGATCGTCGGACCGCGGATGCTCGTCGCAAACTATGCGATCGGCGCCACCGGCGGACACGGCGACGGCGATCCGATTCCGCCGGCGCGCGGCGTGCCGCAGGAAGGGCCGCTGCACGGCGTCTGCAACGGCGCCGCGGAGTGTCGAGCAGCGGTGCGCTATCAGATCAAGTATGGCGCGGACGTCATCAAGTTCATGCCGTCCGGCGGCGTGCTGTCGCTCTCCGATCCCGTCGATGCGCCGGAGCTCTCGCAGGACGAGATGAACGCGATCGTCGAGGAGGCGCATCACTGGGGCCGCAAGGTGGCGGCGCACTGTCACGGCGACGCCGCGGCAAAGATGGCGATTCAGGCCGGCGTCGACTCGATCGAGCACGGCTCGTTCATCAAGCCCGACACCATGGCGATGATGCGCGATCATGGCGTCTACCTCGTCCCGACGCTGCTCGCCGGTGACTGGATAGGCGGCAAGGCGGACAAATTTCCGCCCCCGATCGCCATCAAGGCCAGAGCGGCGCTGGCAGCCCGGAGCGAGATGTTCCGCAACGCGCTCAAGGCGGGCGTCAAGATCGCGTTCGGCACCGACTCCGCCGTTTCGCCCCACGGCCTGAACGCCCGTGAATTCGCCCTCATGACCGGCCTCGGCATGTCGCCCGCCGCCGCGTTGCGATCGGCGACGTCGGTCGCATCGACGCTGTTAGGCCTCGACGACCGGCTGGGGACGATCGTCACCGGCAAGCTCGCGGATATCGTGGCGGTGCCCGGAAATCCACTCGACGACATCCATCAGACCGAGCACGTGTTCTTCGTGATGAAGGACGGCGTGGTGGTGAAGAATTCGCATTGAGTTCAGGCCCCTCACCACCCTCTCCCCGCTGCGCGGGGCGAGGGCCTACGAAGTCGAGCAGCTTCGGCGCGAAGGCCCTACGTAGCGCGGATGAGGGGCGCTTCCTTCGTATAAAAAAAAAGCGCGTTTACATCGCCTACACCGGCGGCACCATCGGGATGAACCGGACGAGCGCCGGCTACCTGCCGGAAGGCGGCTACTTGCAGCAGCAGATGGAGGAGATGCCGGAGCTGCGTCATCCGTCGATGCCGGAGTTC
>JBBRMQ010000206.1:0-7839 GCA_038230775.1 Thermoanaerobaculia bacterium | reverse complement strand
GCTCTCGTTCGCCGGTCCCGCGATGTCGTTGGAGAGTAGATCCGCGGATGCGAATGTCAGCGGCGTGTCTTCCGGCGTGGACTTGCTGTCGTCGCCGGCGACGGGGGTGTCGTTGACCTCGCGGACCGTGACGGTGACCGAGGCCGTGGCTGTGCCGCCATTGCCGTCGATGATCGTGTACGTGAAGCTGTCGCTGCCGTTGAAGTTGGCGGCCGGCGTGTAGAGGATCCCGCCGCTTACTGCCGTGGCGGTGCCGTGAGCCGGCGTGCCCGCGTTGTTGACAGTGAGCACATCGCCATCGACGTCGAAGTCATTTGCCAGCACCGGAATCGTGACGGCCGTGTCTTCGTCGGTCGTCGCCGTGTCGTTCGCCGCGACCGGGTCGTCGTTGACCGGCGTGACGGTGACGTTCACCGTGCTGGTGGTGCACTTCGGGTCGGGCGAGCCGGCGGTCGTGCCGTTGTCGCAGACGCGGTAGCTGAAGCTCGCCGCGCCGTTGTAGTTCGGTTCCGGCGTGTAGTTCACCTGCGCGCCGCTCAACGTCACGGTGCCATGCGTATCCGCCGTCGCATTGACCTCGGTCACGCTCAACGTCTGCGTGCTCTCGTTCGCCGGGCCTACGGAATCGTTCTGCGTCAGATCCGACGACGGGAAGGAAAGGGCCGTGTCTTCGGCGATCATCTTCGAATCGCTCGTCGCCAGCGGCGTGTCATTCACTTCGGCGATGTTCAGCGTGATGGTGGCGGTGTAGGTGCGAGGCACTGTAGTAGAGGAGTCGGTGACGGAGAACGTGATGGAGTCGGTGCCGTTGTAGTCTGTTGCCGGCAGGTACGAGCGGTCGCCACGAGCGCCCGACAGTGTGCCGTGCGCGGGCGGCGTGACGATGCTGTAGGTGAGAACCGGGTCGTCCGCGCCGAACGCTTTCAGCATGACGGGCTCCGGCGTGTCTTCGTTCGTGCTGAGCGTTTGCGGATTGACGCCGTCGACGCCGGCCATGATGCCGGTGCGAAGGGCCGCCGGGATATTGGCGAACAGCGTGTAGCCCGAAAGCTGCTGGACGTCGTTGACGCTGTGCATGTACGCCTGCCAGTCGTCGTTCCGGATGCCCTGCGTGTTCGGCATGATCACCGCGATCGTTCGGGTGGAAGGCACGATGCTCTGGATGTCGTCGCCGTTCGACTTCGGAAGGACGAGCGCGACTTTCCATGTCGATGCCGGAACGGTGACGTGGCCGCCGGCGAGACTGTTCGTCACGCCGCCATTGCTGCCCGTGCCGCCGACGCCCGCCGGACCGGATACGATGTAGATCTCGTACTCGTGTCCGTTGCCGTCAACGAGCGAGCTGCGCAGGTAGTTCTCGAGGTCCGCCCACGGGCCCTGGTTGTTGTCGGGCGCCTGCGGAACCATGTTCGTCATCAAGTAAGTTTCCTGGTTGATGGGAATCCGGTTCTGGTTGTCGCGATCGGCGTTCGGCGTCATGTGGCCGCGGTCGAATCCCGATAACGAGTAGTCGAAGCCCTGCACGCGATACCAGGCCGGCAGGACGGCGGGATCGGCGCGGAACGTGTCCACGCGTCCGAGCGTTCCGAACCACGACTGGTCGAGGTGCCAGCTGACCCAGTTCGGCGTGCCCTTGTCGCGGTTGTACGACAGCGCGTATGTGGGCTTCATCATCAGGTAGTTGTTCGGGGTGGTGACGTCCGCGGCGGCGTTCGACGGATTGCCCATCGTGAGATGAACATCCGGCAAGTACGGCGCGGGGGCGCCGGCGCCGGTGACCGTGAATGTGAACGTGTAGTCGGCCGGCAGCGTGTGCGACCCGCTGTCGATGATCGCCGTCTTGAAGATGGTGACGGTGCACTGTTCGCCGAACTGGAAGATCACGTTCGGCGTGATCGCATACTGGCTCTGATCCGGCGTATGCGCGACCGTGGCGTCGTTGTGCGGTCCGCTCGCGCACGAGATGTCGTACCACGCGCCCACCACGTCGACCGCCTCGTTGAAAGTGATTGTGATGTTCGCGTCATGAGGGGCGTTCGATCCGGGGCCCGCGTTGGTGATGCTCGGACCGATGGCGATGACGCCGCCTCCGTTGCTGCGCGGATTCGGCGTGCCGGTGATGAAGTCGCTTCCGTTGCTGTTCGTGTCGACCGCGACTGCCGATCCGGACGTCCGGCGGAAGTCCGCGGTCGTGTTGCTCGGAGCGGGAGCGTTTGCTGTCCCTTCGTGGCAATTCGCCGTGCCGTAGCCGACGAAGTCCACGAGGTTGGCGTCGAAGCCGATGGGGCATCCGGACAGCGAGTCGGTGCTGCGGCTGAGAGCGACCTTTCCCGTGGTGCCGCTGAGGTTGATCGCGCCGACGACGTTGGTCGAAGGGATCGTCGCTCCGGCGCTGCCGCCCGACGAGAGCGTGATGAGGTAGTACTCGCCCGGATTGATCGTTCCGCCGAGCGTGACCTTGTTGGTCCAGAGGCCCGTGCTTGTGGCCGACTGGTACTGGATCGACCAGTTCGTGAGGTCGACCGGCGCCGCGGTGGGGTTGTACAGCTCCACGAAATCGTTCTTGAACGTGGCGCCGGTGTTGCCGCCGCCGCCATAAACCTGACTGATGACCACGTGGTCGGTGAGGATTGCGGCCGGTGTGACGGCGATGTTCACGAGCTGGCTGACGGACTGATTCGCGTCGTCTTTGAGCGACGCGGTGAACGTCGCGGTTCCGCTGAAGCCGGACTGCAGTGTCACCGTGAATGTCGCGTTGTTCGTCGTGGCGTTTGAAACGGAAACGTTCGTCACGCCGGTGCCGGCCGTCGCCGACCAGTTGTAGGCGTTGCCGTCATCGGTGCCGGTGAGGCTGACCGCAAACGGAAGTGAGTCTTGCGCGACGGTGGCGATCGGATTCGCAGGCGCGTTGATCGCCGGAGGATTGTTGACCGCAACGACGTCGTCGTTGCGGATCGTGCCGGTTGCCGTAGCTTTGGAGATGATCGCGTTGTTGACGTTGGTGACGTTGACCCTGAAGATCTCGTCGCTTTCCGGATTGGTGTCGCCGTTGACGAGGACCGTGAACGTGTATGTCGAGTCTCCCGCGGCGATGCTTTGTCCCGTGAGGGACTTCGCGACGTAGTCGTTGTCCGCGATGGTGGCGGAGCCGTCTGCGGTCGCAATGTCGAAGGTCACGCCGCCGGCGCCCGCGGGCGAGGAGAGCGAGACAGTGAACGTTGCAGTCGTCTGACCGCTGTTGCCCTCGTTGAGAGTGATGTCACCGATCGAGAGTGCCGGGGCGGAAGCGGTTCCGGTTGTCGTCAGCGAGAAATCGTCGACGGCCAGACCGTCGTCGGCTCCGGCCGCATTGAAGTCGGACCAACGGATCCATACGGTCGCGCCGGGCACAATCGAGAGCGAAGGAATCGTGGAGCTGAGCGCCGTGCGATTCGCTGCAGCGTTGCCATCGAGAGGGCCGACAGTCGCCGTGCTGTTCGGCGTTTGAAACCCGAGCGCGCTGACCGCGGTGTACGTTCCGAGCGTCAGCGACGTCGCGCTCAGACTGTATTGGAAGTCGAGCCGGTCGAGGCGACCCGCCGTTCCCAGCCGCCACTGCTCACCGGTGTACGCAATGCTGAGAGACGTAAGCGTTGCCCCGGTGTTGTTGGTGAAGCACGCACCGACGGTCGGAAGCAGCGATCCGCTCTGCAAGCCGCCGAATGCCCGCTCTGTCGAGCCCGTTGTGCCGAAGCTGTATGTGTCGCCTGCGTTTCCGCTGCCATTTCCACCGGTGTAGGTGGTGTTGGCGTTGGCTAGCGATTCCGCAAAGCTCCAGCCGGTTGGCAGCGAGCTCGACGTTCCGGTCGTCGCCAGCGCGTTGAAGTCCTGCGAGTACGTCCCGCCGACGGAGGTCAGGGAAACGCATTGAGCATTGAGATGAGGCACAACCAAGGCAAGGGCGCAGAAGGCCCAGACAGCAAATCGACGCAAGAAGGCTCCTTGTGAGAAAAAAGTCCGCGGGGGGGTAGGCGGATGATAACCCGACCTGCGCGAGGACGCTTCCCTTAAAATGGCTTTTCTCGCCTAATTTACGAGCGCGTTACCTGCGTGCAGAAGGCGTTGGCGCTAACCCAGCGCGATCGTGCCCATGACCTCATTTCCGCAACCCCGATACTCCAGTTGCGAAAAGCTGAGCCTGTTCGCCATCGCGATGCCGCGACCGTGCGTGTCGAACGCGCGCTGCGGGTCGACATGGAGATACTTCTGCCAGTCGAACCCCGGGCCCTGATCCCGAATCAGAAACCGGATCTCGTTCTCCGTGCGCTCAAAAATCACCTCGGCCTGCTTCGTCGCGTTCTCGGGCAGGGCAAGACGCCGTTCGACTTCGCGGGTCCAGTCGAGCGCGTTGCTGAGCCGCGACTTGTCTTCGTACGTGATGCCGAGGTTGCCGTGCTCCACCGCGTTGACGAGGAGCTCGGTGAGGCCGACGACGGTTGAGGTCGGGTTCGGGCATGTGCTCGCGAGCAGCATGCCGAGGTCGTTGGCCTGGTCGACGGTCTGGAAGGAGAAGACGGCCTGCTTCATCAGCCGGATGGTGTCGGTGCCTTTGCGGACTTCGGCCTGCAGTTCGCGGTAGCCGCGGTAATCCTCGATCGCGGTTCGCACGACGGATCGCAGCATCTCCACGTCGTATGGTTTGGTGAGGTAGTAATACGCGCCGGCCTTGATGCCCTCGATCATCTCCTCGCGCTTGCTGAGCGCGGTCTGCATGATCGTGGGCAAGGTGCGCAGACGCTCGTCCGACTTGATCTTGATCAGCAGCTCGATTCCGTTCATGCGCGGCATCGAGCGATCGAGCAGGACCACGTCGAATCGATCAGGATCCGCGGACAGGATCTCCCACGCTTCCTGGCCATCGCATGCCGTCTCGACGAGGTAACCCTCGGGCATCAGATGATGCGTGAGCAGCTTGCGATCGATCGCGTGATCGTCGACAACGAGGACGCGGGGCGTGGACACGGTTTTCAATAATAGGTGGGAAGCTGGGAGACTGGGAAGCGAGGAAGATCACAAACCTCCAGCTTTCCAGCAACCCAGCTTCCCAGCCTAACGAGCTATTTGTTCATGTCCTTGCCGGCTTCGAGCTTTGCGATCCCCGCCGTGATCGTCTTGCGGGCGTTGTCGTCGGGCGCTTGCGCGAGCGCGAGCTTCGCGTACTTCAGCGCGTCCTGATAGCGACCCACCGCCGAGTAGCCGCGGGCGAGGCCGAAGTTCGTCGGCCATTCATTCGGATGCTTCTTCGCGTTCATCTCGAAGATCGAGACGGCTTCCTGGTTCTGGCCCTTCTGCATGAGCGAGCGGGCGTATCCGTGCAGATCCATCGTCGACGCGCTCGGCGAGTTCATCGCCTTGTCCCGCGTCTTCGCCGCCTCTGCCATCATGCCGTTCGCGGCCTGAGCATCGGCCAGCACCATCAACGTGTTGAAGTTTTCCTTTCCCGGAAATCCCGGCGTTGCGGCGGTCTTCGCCCATTCGAGCGCTTCCGCCGTCGCGATCTTGTTGTCGATCGCGTATTTCGCGGCGTTCGACCAGTTCTCCGCTTCGAAGCCGCGGGTGCCGTGCAGCTCGCGCCGCATCTGGTCGACGTAGAGCTGGCTGATGTTGTCGACGCTGATGTTGAACGGAACCTGGAGGTCTTCCCACTTCATCGCCGCCGTCGCCTTGTCGAGCTGGCGATCGGGGAACTCGAAGGTGAGGTACTCGTGGTATTCGCTCTTCGACGGCTTCACTTTAATGCGCAGCGCGTCATGCGACGGATCGTAGAAGAAGCTGCCCCAGTTGTTGGCGTCCTTCGAGAAGATCAGCGTCCAGTCGTCGTTCTCGGCGGGGATCATGTGCACGCTGTAGCTGCCCGCCGCAAGCGGCTGTCCTTCGACCATGATGTCGTTCGAGGTAGTGAACTTCGTGTTCTCGTTCGCGCCGACGCGCCACGGGCAGTCGGTGCAGGTGCCGTAGCCAAGGCCCTTCGCCATGCCGTACGGAACGAGCTTGCCCCAGATCTGTCCGCGCCGGTCGGTGTTCGTGCCGGGCTGGTGAACGCGGGGGCTGTTGTAATCAATGGTGACTTTGACGAGGCCGAGGTATTGGGTGACGGATGCTTTCTGGTTGTTGCCGGACGGGGGCGAGGTGATTTCGGCGGAGACGCTGGCTGCTACGAGCAGCAGCGCCGCCGCGATGGTACGAGATCGCATGAATCCTCCTTCGTTGATTGCCGGCATCATACGGAAGACCTCGGTGACGGTTTCGTGAAGGTTATGCGAGACGCTGCGCGCCTTCGATGCGGGCGAGGTTCGTGTCGAACGTGCCGAGGGGGAGGTGGCCGGCCTTGCGCGTGATCTCGAGAATGAGGCAATCCGTGAAGCTGAGGAAGGGTCGGGCGCGGTAGTGAATCAGCGCGTTGGAAACGACGTCGGGATTTTCAAATCGGAATTGCTCATGGCTGAGCAGCAGATCGATTGCCGTGGCGATCTCGCGATGAGCAAACCACCCAACCCACACCGGTCCCTCCCCTTCGCTTCGCGGCTCAGGGTCGGGATGACATGTCGATGCGCCATTGACCGCGAGCGTGAGCACATCGGTCTGTCGCCGATGCACGATGACGCGACGATCGCCCGGCTGGAGTCGACGTTCAACGCGTTTTTCGCGAAGTACTGAGTTTGTAGGTGCACCGAAAAGCGGATGAGGGGTGGTTGCGCAGGGCCCCTCACCCGGCCTTCGGCCACCCTCTCCCCGCAAGCGGGGCGAGGGGCTACCCAATTCGGCGTATGCGTATTTAGTAGCCCTTCTCCCCGCGTGCGGGGAGAAGGTACGTGAAGCGCGGATGAGGGGATCGGCCGCCTACGATTCCCGCGCGGCCACCGCCGCCCCCGCCATGATCGCCAGCGTGGCGGCAATCGCGGGCAGCGACATGTTGAACTCGACGAGGCCGTGCAGCGTCAGCGACAGCACTGCACCGAATCCCGCCAGCAGAAACGCCTTCTCTTCGCGATGTTCCTGATGCAGCCATCCGCGGAAGAGAATCAGCATCGTGGAGCCGAACGCGATCGCGCCGAACAGCGCGCCGATCCACCCTCCGGTGACGAGCAGCTGCAGAAAATCGTTGTGCGCCTGATCGACCACCGCATCGATGTCCTTCGGCTGCACGCGCCGAAACGCCTCGGAGAAAGCGCCGAGGCCGTCGCCGAAGTGCGGGAACATGCGCCAGGCTTGGATCGAGCCGCGCCAGATCTGCACCCGCGTATCGGTATTGATGTCGCGGGGATCGGAGCCGAGAAAACGGAGAAGGGACGCCTCGCCGGTGGTGAAGGCGACGAAGCCGATGCCCAGCGCGATGGCGGCGATCGTGATGAGGGCGGCGCGCTTGCCCCGCTTCTGCGTCAATGCCATCGCGATGAGAAAGAGCGTCGTGATGATGGCGGCGATCACCGCGCCGCGCGAGCGTGTCAGCGCGATGCCCGCCGCGAGCACGCCCCAGAGGAGGATGCGCCAGACGAAAGGGAGGGAGCGCTTCTCCAGTCGTTCGCCGCGGTCGCGCACGAGGTCCAGCCGATCTCGTCCCGTCAGGACTTCGCTCCAGATCAAACCGAACGCGAAGGCAAGGCCGATCTCCAGATATCCGGCGAAATGATTGGGATTTACGAACGCGCCATGCATGCGATCGGCCGCGCTGGTGGCTGTCGCCGAGACCAGGACGTGAAGGGTCATCGTCAGAAAGAGCGTGCCGGCCAGCCACCGCCGTCGCCGCCGGTTGTTCACGAGGATTGCACCGGAAGTAAACAAGGCTGCGTAGGCGAGCGT
>JBBRMQ010000205.1:0-7864 GCA_038230775.1 Thermoanaerobaculia bacterium | reverse complement strand
TTCGGCATCGGCTCCTGCGGATCGCCGATGTATCCGTAGCAATAGATGTCGGCATCGGTGCCGAGTGCGACCGGCGATGCGGTGCCGCCGACGGCGTCGGCCGCGGAGATGAGGACGCCTGCGGTGGTCTGCTGTTGCGTCGTGGTCGTGCCGGTGTCGGTCGTGCCGCTGGATGTGGATCCGAGCGTGGAGCCGGTGGCTTCACCGCCGGCCGATTGGGCAGCCTGGACGCCTTCACCTTCCACGAGAAGGACGTCGCCCGGATAGATCCAGTGCGCGTCCGTCACCCAGGTGTTGGACTCCCAGATCTGCGGCCAGAGGTAGCCGTTCTTTAGGAATTGCGTGGCAATCCCCCAGAGCGTGTCGCCGGCCTTGATCGTGTAGGTTTTCGCCTCAGCCGCGTAGGTCGTAGGATCCGGCGGATTGTAGGCAGTCCAGTGATCGCCCACGCGATGCAGCTGGCGCGGCGGATGCGATGACATCTTCGGCTTGGCAGCCGCCGCGGAAAACGCGGGCATCATCACCAGTAGGAGAACGGGAGCCACCCGACGCACACAAACCATTATCCCCTCCACCAAGTTGTCGAGCAGAGAAAACGTTAGCTCAACAGAGGGAAATGGTCAAGTTATGAAGTTGGTGGAAGTTAGGACGTTGGGATGTTGGGCCGTTGGGAAGGGGCCTTCTGCAGCGCTGGACGGCCCAACGTCCAAACATCCCAACTTCCCAACTTATCGGAGGGTCACGACCGGCTCAGTCGCGTCCGTGCCGGCTACCGGATCGGCAGTGTGCGCCTTGTCATAATCCTTCAGCTGCTGCGAGCGCTGCTCGTAGCGGCTCATGACCTTCTTCACGTACGACCGCGTTTCCTGGAACGGCGGCACTCCGCCGTAGCGCCTGACGTTGCCCTCGCCAGCGTTGTAGGCGGCGATCGTCTGCTTCAGGTTTCCGTTGAAGCGGCCCTGAAGGTACTTGATGTACTTCACGCCGGCGTCGACGTTCTGCTCGGGGTCGTAGAGATTGCTCGCGCCGAGCCAGCGGCCAGTGCGCGGCATGAGCTGCATCAAACCCTGGGCGCCGACCTGCGAGCGCGCACGCGTGTGAAAGCGCGACTCGGTCTCGACCACGGCCGCGACGAGCGCGGGATCGACGTCGTACTTCTGCGATTTCGCGTGAATGATGTCGCCGAAGGGAACGGCGTTCGCGAAGAACTCGCGACGGATCGCCGTGCTGATGCGCGCCATCTCCGTACGGAAAACACCGCTATGCACTTCGCTGTCCGCGATCACACCGTCATTCGACGGAAGCCATGAGTCGGTGAACAACGCAATCTGATGCGAGACGAGGCTCTCCGGAAGGATGCGCGTCAGCTTGTACAGCGAGTTGCCGGTGAATCCGTCGCTGAGCTTCGCGACCACCCTGTTGCGATGGCCGTTCTGCCGGACGATACGAACGGCATCAATGTCCTTCCTCACGAGAAAGTGGACGCCCTGCAGCGCTTCGGTCGCTCCGCCAATCGACAGCGCGGTGCCGAGGAGCAGCGTTGCGGCCGTGCGCGCTCGCAGCCAGCGAAACACGCGCTTCGACTCCGTGAGCCGGCGATATTTCGCGACATGCAGAGACGCGGCATCTGTGAGGTTTTTCATCATAATAAGTTGTCGAGTGCACTGTCCAACGCCACTCGGTAGAGGCTTATGCCCGGCTGAGGCCGGTTAGATGATAAGCCCTTATTTATGAGTATTTTCCTCACCAAAAACTTCCGCGGAGAATCGCTCGATTCTGGTGTCAGGCGAGCGCCAGCAGCCCGGCGGGAGCCCAGCCTTCATACAGGTATGGTCGAGGAACTCGTCGCGCCCCCAACCGTACTCGGTCGCCACTTGCGGCAAGAGCAGTCCCGCCATCCGCCCGCGGCTGATGATCAAGCCGTCGCGCCCAGGCTCGATATCGCGAACGTCCGTCACGCGCTCGATGGGGCCCATCACGGAGATCTCGAGGTCGAGGTCGGCCAGCTCGTCGGCTTTCATTGGATGAAATCGCGGGTCGCGAATCGCCGCCGAGATGGCACTGGATGAGACCGCCTTGTACATCGGCTCCACGGCCTGGATCGATCCGATGCAGCCGCGCAGATCGCCGTCATGCGTCTTGAGGGTGACGAATGCACCCGCCGGACGCTTCAGCGTTTCGTCGGAGACCTGGGGTTCGGGCATCCGGCCGGCAAGGACGGACGCGATCGAATCACGCGCGATCTCGAGCAGGGTCTTCCGTTGTTCTGCGGTCAGCACGGTAAATCAGCATCAGGTTCCGGATGTATACGAGCAAGCCTGAGGCCTGACCGACGATGAGGACCGGATCGCGGCGATGAATCGCATACGCGGTCGTGATGGCGCCGCCGATGATCGACATCCACCAGAACTGGACGGGGATATGGCTCGCGCCCCGGCGCTCCGAAGCGATCCACTGAATGATGAAGCGGCCGCCGAAGACGAGCTGCCCGATCAATCCGATGACGACCCAGAAATCCCAGGTCACCGCCGCCCCCCGGCTGGTCGCGGGTCGGAGTTCGCGGGTGGGGTCATAACTCTTCGCGAACCTCGTATCGCAGCATTCGCTTTCCCATCCAGCGCACGGCCAGGCAGTCCGCGAGCCCGCGGAACGCACGGTTCATCGCGCTGTACTTCGATACGCCGTAGCGGCGCGCGCGGTGATTGACCGGCATTTCCACGACTTTGTATCCCTGCATCCGCACGAGTGTGGGAAGGAAACGGTGCATCCCGGTGAAGAGCCGCACGCGATCGACTGCCTCGTGGCGCACGAGCTTGAGTGAGCATCCTGTGTCGGTGATCTGGTCGTTCGTGATCCAGTTGCGCACGCCGTTTCCGATCTTCGACTGGATCTTCTTCGACCAGGTGTCCTGGCGTTTCACACGGACGCCGATGACCATGTCGGACGCGGTCTCTTCCAGCTTCTTCATCATCGCGGGAATGTCGGCGGGGTCGTTCTGCAGATCGGCGTCGAGCGACACCACGAACTTTCCGCGCGCGCCGCGCCAGGCGGCGTCGAGCGCCGCGGTCTGCCCGCTATTTTTCTCAAAGGCGATGATGCGCAGATTCGGATACTGCGTCTTCGCATCGCGCAGCACCTGCAGGCTGCGATCGCTCGATCCATCATCGACGGCGACGATCTCGTACGACCACGGTTTTCCGGCGAGCGCCTTCGTGATTTCGTCGAGCAGGATCGGCACGTTCTCTTCCTCGTTGTAGACCGGGAAGACGACGGAGAGATCGGGCGTCATCGCGGCAGTCTAACCGAGAAGGCGCGCTCGAAATTTGCGGTCGTTTGCGCGGCGACATCCTCGAGTGGAACGCTCCACAGCGACGCCAGCAGCTCGGCAATCTTGATGACGTACGCGGGCTCGTTGTCCCGTCCTCGGAACGGAACCGGCGCGAGATACGGCGTGTCCGTCTCGATCAGCACGCGGTCGTGCGGCAGACGCTTCGCGCAGTCGCGAAGACTCTCCGCCGTGCGAAACGTGACGATGCCGGAGAACGAGATGAAGTAACCGCGATCGATCAGTTTCTTCGCCACCTCGTAGTCCTCAGTGAACGAATGAAGGATGCCCTTGCCCGGCGGAAGCAACTCGAGCATGTCGTCCGTCGACTCGCGATTGTGGATGATGACCGGAAGGTCGCGCGACTTCGCCAGCGCGATGTGGCGCAGCAGGACCTGGCGCTGCGTCTCGCGCGGTGAATGCATGTAGTGGTAGTCGAGACCGCACTCCCCGATCGCCACCACGCGCGGATCTTCGGATAGCGTCACGATGGTGGCGAATGCAACGTCATCGCAGTCCTTCGCCTCGTGCGGATGGAACCCGACGGCAGCCCAGACGTCGTCGTGCTGCTGCGCGATCGCGACGGCCTGCGGTGCGTCATCGAGTTTCGTGCCGGGCACCACGTAGCCGCGAACGCCCTGCTCGCGGGCGCGCGCCAGCACCACGGCCGCGTCGGCCATCGTGAGATGACAGTGAGAGTCGGTGAATCGCATTGATGTCATTCCGTGCGTAGCGAGAACCAGTCCCTCGCTACGCTCGCGATGACATCAGACCTCGTGCCCCTGCTTGCATCAGGACTTTTCCACCAGCATCGACAGCCCCATCCCGCCCGAAATGCAGAGCGTCGCGAGACCGAGCTTCTTCTTGCGCGATTGCAATGCGTGCAAGAGAGTCGTCGTGATGCGCGCGCCGGTACAGCCGATCGGGTGGCCTAACGCGATAGCGCCGCCATGCACGTTCAGCTTCTCTCGATCGAAATGCAGCTCGCGGTCGCAGGCCAGCACCTGCGCGGCAAACGCCTCGTTCAACTCGCGTTTCGACCGCGTACTCGTCCTGCTCCTGCCGCGAGATTCCGTAGCGATCGGCCAGGGTCTCGGCGGTTGATCCCATCATCTCGTCGGCGAGCGGGCACATGAAGCCGTCGCGAAACATCCCGTCGATCACTTCCTCGTTGCCCATGCGCTTACCCCAGCGCGCGCGCATCAGCAGATACGGCGTGTTCGACATCGACTCCGTCCCGCCGGCGAGAACGACACTCGCCTGGCTGAGGCGGATCTGATCCGCGGCATTCATGATCGCGCGCAGCCCGCTGCCGCACGCCTGGTTCACGGTGTACGCGGGAACCTCGTGACGGAGGCCGCTCTTGATCGCCACCTGCCGCGCGACATTCGGCCCCACGCCGGCCTGGCGCGCGTTGCCGAAGATCACCTCATCGATCGCGCCGGGATCGATTCCGCTGCGTGCGATCGTCGCCTTCGCGCTCTCCGTTCCAAGCTCCGGTGCCGTCACCGCGGCGAGCGCGCCGCCGAACCGTCCAATCGGCGTTCGCAGCGCCGCGACGAGGTAAATGTCTTCCTTCAGCTTTGGCATAGGGCGATGACCGTGTCGTGATACGTCGCGACCGCATCGAGCAGATCGCTTTTCCTGATTCGCTCGTTCGCACCGTGCGCGTCGAGGATCGATCCCGGCCCGAACAACAGCGGCTTCCCGAGGCTGCCGAGGTGCGGGACGTCGGTGTTGAATGCGACGACGGTCGATGGCGCACCGTCGGGAACGACCATGAACTGCGGCGCATTGCCGCGAGCGAGCGTGATCCGGCCGCTGAAACGGTTGACGATCTGCTCCAATTTCTCCTGCACGTCCTGCGGATCGCTCACGGTGCGAAAAATCATTTCGCATTCCGCCGCGGCCGCGATGATGTTCGGCTTCTCGCCACCGCGCACCACGCCGACGTTCACCGTAGCCTCCCCGAGATCGTCGTGCGTTCCCCAGTCGGTCTCATGGATCGCCAGAATCGCGCGGGCCATCTTGTTGATCGCCGAATCGCCGCGCTCCGGATATGCCGAATGGGCCGCAACACCGTCGAAGTGGACGAACGCGGTCAGCGCGCCTTTCGATGCGCGCGCGAACTTCGACTCCGTCGGCTCACCGACCAGCACGAACTTCGATCCGAGATCGGCAAACGCGACGTTCGCCGATTTGGCGCCGATCGAGTCCGTCTCCTCCGCGACCACGAAGAGAAATGCGAAGTCGCGGTGTCCTTCCGATCGCAACCGCTCTCCCCCCGCGATCATCGCCGCGATCACGCCTTTGGTGTCGCACGCGCCGCGGCCGTAGAGATACTCCTCGTCTTCGTGCGAGGCGAACCACGGAGGAACCGTATCGATGTGCGAGTTGATGACGACGTGCGGCCTTCCGCCCGCCGATGCATAAACGTTGAATCGGCCCGGCGCGACTTCCTGCTTTCGACACTCGTAGCCGGCCGCCACCAGATAGTGGTGAACGAAGTTGCCGATCTCGAGCTCGTGTTCGGTCGGTGATGGGATGTCGATGAGTTGCTTCGCCAGCGCGATCGGATCGATCAAGACCGGCCGCGCCGCCTTCCGAACGGGCGTTCTTTCGGGACGGCGAACATCCCCGGAAACTCCCTGTGAATCCGCAGCACCTCGGGATCGGCGGGATGTTCCGCGAGGATCGTGCTGGCAATCTCGGTCGCCTGTTCGCGGTTGCGCGAGGCGACCGCGAGACCGAGGCGGCTGATGGCCAGCTCGTGCGGATTCAGTTTGTCGGAGTCGGCGAGCGCGTCGCCGAGCTGCTTCGACGCGTGCTCGAAATCGCGGCGGAACAGCGCGATCTCGCCGAGGCGCATGTGCGCGCGAGCGTAGTGCGGATCGTCTTTGATGATGGCGTGAAAGGCTTCCTGCGCCGCTTTCCAGTCGCCGCTCTGCAGTTGCGTCATGGCCGCGCGGTACTGATCGTCGTGACTCGGGGGCGCAGGCTGCGGTTCAACGTGACTCGGCTGTGCGGGCTGCGGTTCGACGGGCTTCGGTTTCGGTTGCGGCGGCGCTTGCGTCTGCGGCCGCGGTTTCTTCGCTTCTTCAATCTTCGGTGCCGCCACCGTCATCGTCGTCTGTGTGGGGGTCGCTACCACCGGTGCAGCAACAGGCTGCAACGCCTTGCTGATCGTTTGCGGCTGCGGCTTGCGCTCGATCCAGAACAGAATCGCGATGGTCAGTGCCAGCACTGCCGCGCCGAACAGCGGGAACCAGTTGCGCTCGCGTTTCGCGATCACCGTCGGCGGCGCCAACGGCAGCCGCTTCTCCGTCGGCGACGTCATCGACGCCGTGGCGGCGAGACCCATCTGCTCATCGAGCGCGTGCGCAAGATCGCCCGCCGAAGCGAAGCGCTCGTCGCGATTCTTTTTCATGCATCGCTGGATGATCGAATTGAGGCCCGGCGACACGCCGGCGTTCACGCGGACGGGCTCGATCGGCTCGTCGCGGATGATCTGCGTCATCGTCTCGGTGATCGTCTCGCCCTTGAACGGCAGTTGTCTGGTCGCGCCCTCGTACAGCACGACGCCGAGCGAGAAGATGTCGGTGCGCGCATCGAGCGGCTTTCCGAGCGCCTGCTCCGGCGACATGTATTGAACGGTGCCGAGGATCATGCCCTGCTGTGTGAGGAAGGGCGCAGTGGGCGCGTCGTGCGGTGACGCGTCGCTCACCTGCTTCGCGATCCCGAAGTCGAGCACCTTCACGAGCGCGCCGGACACGATGATGTTGTCCGGCTTGATATCCCGATGCACGATCCCCTTCGCATGCGCCTCGGCCAGCGCCTCCGCGACGCCGCGGCCGACGCGGCAGAGGTCCGCTTCCGCGATGCCGCGCCGGAAAACTTTCGAGAGCGGATCACCGGCGACGAACTCCATCACGATGAAGAGCGTGCCTTCCGCTTCCTCGATTGCGTGAATGGTGGCGATGTTCGGATGGTTGAGCTGCGCCGCCATCCTCGCCTCGCGACGCATGCGCGCGATCGCGTCGGCATCGCCCGACACCGACTGGGGCAGGATCTTGATCGCCACCGTGCGCCCCAGCCGAGTGTCCTCAGCCTTCCACACCTCGCCCATGCCGCCCGCGCCGATTCGCTCGATGAGCCGGTAGATCCCTAGGTTCGTGTCAGGCCCGAGCATCGCGCACATTGTAGGACACGTCCGCCGCCAACAGAGGTCAAACTACAGAACAGAAATAGGTTAGAGACGCGACGTCGTTGTGCATGGCGTGATCGCGACACTCGCCGCCATCGCATCCCTCGTCTTCGTCACTCCGCAGCAGAGTGCTCAGGCGATCGGTGTGCAGCCGATCGAAGTGACGACGGCCGCGACCGATGTCGATCGCGTCGACTTTTATGTCGACGGCATGCTCATCGGTGCGGCTCGCAAACGGCCGTTCAGGATCGCGCACGACTTCGGGGCCTCGCTCGACGCACACGTCATCAAGGCGACGATGTACAGCAACGGTTACCGCGAAACCACGACAGCGT
>JBBRMQ010000204.1:0-7968 GCA_038230775.1 Thermoanaerobaculia bacterium | reverse complement strand
GAGCTTTCCCCACCAGACGGACGGTGCCGACACCACGCCGGGCCGCACGCGATCGGTGACCACGGCGTCGGCGGTGAATGTCCCGCGCATGTTCGAGATCGCAACGCGTTGACCGTGCCCGATGCCGCGCATCTGCGCATCTTCGGCATGAATCTCGAGCATTGGCTTTCCGGCTGAACGGCGCAGCGAGGCGACGTTGACGAAGCTCGAGTTCAGGAACTCGTGCGCCGGCGGTGAGATCAAAGCGAGAGGGTAGCGCTGCACGAGTTCGGGATCGCGCTCTTCCGACTCGTATGGCGGAACGTAGGACGGAATCCTGTCGACGCCGAGCGTCGCCGCGCGATCGGACACGATCTCGATCTTTCCGCTCGGAGTCGGGACCTTGGAACCCCTGGCGAACGGAAGATGCGGCGACGGGACGTTGAGCCGGACGTACCCCTTTTCCCGCAACGTCTCCAGGGTGATTCCCTTCAGCGCGTCGCCCGTGTTCGTGAGCGCGTCGCGCATGAGATCTTCGTCCGTCGCTCTGAGCTCCGGCGCGTCGAGATGCATGGCGGCCGCGATGCGCCGGAAGATCTCGCTGTTCGACAGCGCCTCGCCAAGCGGAGCGATCGCGGGGGCGTTGTACATCATGTACAGATGTCCGTAGGAGCGATGGAGATCCTCGTGCTCGAGCTGCGTCGTCGCGGGCAGCAGGACGTCGGCGTAATCTGCCGTGTCAGTTTGGAAGTGTTCGAGCACCACTGTGAAAAGATCCTCGCGGCGCATTCCGTTCAATACCTTCTCGCGATCGGGAGCGACGGCGGCTGGATTGGAGTCGTAAACCACGAGCGCCTTCACCGGCGGATCGTTCGTCTTGGTCAGTGCTTCGCCGAGGCGGGACATGTTGATGGTGCGCGAGGGGTAGGTGATGTCGCGCCGCTCGAGCGCGGTCCAGTTGAGCGGGTACGTGCCGGACGAGGAGAGCTGGCAGCCGCCGGCAGGATGGTTCCAGTCGCCCGTGAGCGCCGGCAGGATGGAGATCGCGCGAACCGCACTTCCGCCGCCCGCGTGACGCTGCAACCCGTAGTTGAGTCGGATGAATGAGGGTCTGGTGGTCGCGTACAACGTTCCAAGGTGTTCGATGGTCTCCGTCGGCAATCGACAGGTCCTGGCGACGCGCGCCGGCGCGTAGTCCGACAGAACGCGGTCTCGCAGCGCCTCCCAACCCTCGGTCATCGATTCGACGTAGTCGCGATCGTAGAGGCCGTCGCGGAAGAGAATGTGCATCATGCCGAGGGCGAGCGCGGCGTCGGTGCCCGGGCGGATGGCGATGTGTTCGTCACACGCGGCCGCGGTGCGCGTTCGGAGCGGATCGATGCAGATCGTGCGCGCGCCATTCTCTTTGGCCTTGCGGACAAACGGCCACAGATGCGGATTCGACGTCAGGGTGTTCGTTCCCCACAACAGAATCAGCTTCGCGCCGCCGATCGCCTCGGGATCCGTTCCCATGCTCGTTCCGTAGACCAGTCCGTACCCGGCGCCGCCGGCCGAAGAGCAGATCGTTCGCGCGAGCAGCGACGCGCGGATCGTCTTGAAGAATCGCGAGGCCATCCCTTCGCCATTCACGAGGCCCATCGTTCCGGCGTACGAGTAGGGGAGGATCGCCTGCGATCCATCCGGGGAGTCGATCACGCGCTGCAGGTTCGTGGCGATCAACGCCAGCGCCTCCTGCCAGGACGCCCGCCGAAACTTGCCGTCGCCTTTCGCTCCGGCCCGGATCTGCGGATAGAGCAGACGCCCGTCGTGGTACGTGCGTTCCAGATACTTCGAGACCTTGGTGCAGAGAAAACCGCGCGTGAAGGAGTGATCGCGATCGCCGGCAACGGAAATCGCGCGCCCGTCTTCGACCGTGATCAGCATCGAACACGTGTCAGGGCAATCGTGCGGACAGACCGCGCGGACGACTTTGGGCACGGAGACAGTTTACTCGGGTGTGTGGACCGCTTCAGCCGAGTGTGCTGCGCCGGCTCTTAGCCGGCGCGGGGCGCGGGCTGAGAGCCCGCGCAGCACACAGAGCCCATCACACTACTCCCGCTCGAGGATCATCGCGGCGCCGATGCCGCCCGCGGCACAAACCGTAACGAGGGCGTATTGCTCGCCGGTTCGCTGCAGCTCGTTGCAGACGGTCGTGACGATGCGCGCGCCGGTAGCGCCGAATGGATGGCCGAGCGCGATGGAGCCACCCGTGCGGTTGATCCTTTCCGGATCGATCTCTCCGACGGCCTCGCTGCGGCCGAGCTTCTGCTCGGCGATCTTCTTCGATCCCATCCATTGAATGTTGGAGAGAACCTGGGCGGCGAAGGCCTCATGCATCTCGATGACGTTGATGTCCTTCAACGTGAGCTTCGCCCGCTCCAGCGCGATCGGCAGCGCGAAAACGGGACCTTGCAGCAGTTGATCGAACGGGTCGGTCGCCGCGTACGCGTAACTGCGCAGATACCCGATCGGCTTCAGACCCTCTGCCTTCGCCCGCTCCTCGGACATCATCAAAACAGCGGCGGCGCCGTCGGTAAGCGGCGAGGAATTGCCCGCGGTGAGAGTTCCATACTTGCGATCGAAGACCGGCTTCAACTGCGCCAGCTTTTCGAGAGTCGTATCGCCACGGACCAGGTTGTCGGTCTCGACGACGTCGTCATACGACGGCGGGACGACCACCGTCATCACCTCGTCCTTGAACCGGCCATCGGCAGTCGCCGCCGCGGCGCGTTTGTGACTCTGGAGAGCGAAGCGATCCTGCGCCTCGCGCGTGATGCCATTCTCTTTGGCCATCTTCTCCGCGGATTCGCCCATGCTCAGCCCGGTCGTCGATTCCGCGATCGCGGGCGCATCCGGGACGAGGTCCTTCGGCCGCACGCTCTTGAACGCGCCGATCTTGGCGGGGACGCTCTTTGCTTTCGCGGCGCCAGTGAACGCATCTGCCATGTTGCGCGAGAAGAGAATGGGCACATCCGACAGCGACTCCGCGCCGCCGGCGATCACTGTATCCGCGTAACCGCGTGCGATCAGATCCGCGGCCGACGAAATCGCCTGGTTCGCGGACGTGCACGCCTTGCTGATGGCGTAGCCCGGGATCGATTTCGGGAGACCGGTGCCGAGGACGATCTCGCGCGCGATGTTCGGCGCCTTGACGGACGGGATCACGTTGCCGAACACGAGCTCGTTGACGGTCTTCGGATCGATGCCGGATCGCTGGATCAGCTCCGTCACGGCCATCTTGCCGAGGTCGAGGGCGGTCAGCCGGGCGTAGTGAGTGCCGGATTTGGCGAACGGGGTGCGGATGCCGCGGATGATGGCGACGCGGGAGGACATGCGGGGAGGGAGAATAGCACTGGGGAAACGAGGAATGTTGAATGTTCAATGTTGAATGTTGAATGAGGACCTGCAGGAGCGATTCATTCAACATTCAACATTCAACATTTAACATTCCCGTCTCCCCTCGATACAATCCACGAAATGTCAGTTGCCGCGCCTCCCCCGGCTCTCGCTGCAAACCCGCTGCGCGAAGGACTGGAACAGGAGCGTGTGCCCGATGCGTCGGCGCTCGTCATCTTCGGTGCGTCCGGTGACCTCACGCAGCGCAAGCTGATTCCGGCGTTGTATTCGCTGGCACACGACGGCCTTTTACCGGCCGGGCAGACGATCATCGGCTTCGCGCGACCCGACTTCACGGATGAAGCGTTTCGTCTCGCGATGCGCGAGTCGTGCGACAAGTTCGCGCGAACGCGGCCGGTGGACGAGGCGGTGTGGGAGAACTTCGCGAAGGGCCTGTTCTACGTGCAGGGCGAATTCGCCGAGCATGAGGCTTACATCCGGCTCAACCAGAAGCTGCAGGATTGCGATAAGACGCGCGGGACCGGTGGCCGCCGCATTTACTACCTCGCGGTGCCGCCCCAGTTTTTCCCAACGATCTCGGAGCTGTTAGGCAAGGAGAAGATGGTGACGGACCCCGAGCAGGGGGGGCCGTTCACGCGCGTCATCATCGAGAAGCCGTTCGGTCACGATCTGAAATCGGCGAAGGAACTGAACAAGGTCGCGGTCACCACCTTCCGCGAACGCCAGGTCTTCCGCATCGATCACTACCTCGGCAAAGAGACCGTGCAGAACCTGCTCGTTCTGCGATTCGCGAACGGCATCTTCGAGCCGTTCTGGAACCGGCAATACATCGATCACGTGCAGATCACGGTGGCGGAGTCGATCGGCGTCGAGAAGCGCGGCGGCTACTTCGAAGGCGCCGGAATCACGCGCGACATCATCCAGAACCATCTGCTTCAACTCGTCTCGCTCATTTCGATGGAGCCGCCCGTGGCGTTCGAGGCGGACGCGGTGCGGGACGAAAAAGTGAAAGTCCTGCGTGCTCTGCGCGAGTTCAAGGTTGGGCAGGAGACCGAGAATGCCGTGCGCGGCCAGTACAGCGACGGGTCCGTCCTGGGCGAGAAGGCCATCGCGTACCGCAAGGAAGAGAACGTGAATCCGGAGTCGCGGGTCGATACGTTCGCCGCGATGAAGATCTTCGTCGACAACTGGCGCTGGGCCGATGTGCCGTTCTACATCCGCGCCGGAAAGCGGTTGCCGAAGCGCGTGACCGACATCTCCATTCATTTTCGTCCGGCGCCGTATCCGCTGTGGCGCAAAGTGCCGTCCGTCCGCATGCAGCCGAATGTACTGGCGTTCCGCATCCAGCCGGACGAGGGTATCTCGCTCAAGTTTGATTCGAAGGTGCCGGGGCCGTCCGTGAAAACCGCGCCGGTGACGATGGAGTTCCGGTACGCGACCTCCTTCGGTGCCGAGCCGCCGGAAGCGTACGAGCGGCTGCTGCTGGAGACGATGCTGGGCGACTCGACGCTGTTCGCGCGTCGCGATGAAGTGGAGACCGCGTGGGCATGGCTCGATCCGCTGCTCGACAACTGGGGCGCCGATCCGCGTCCGCCTGACTTCTATCCGGCTGGCACCTGGGGACCGGAATCCGCGGATGCGCTGATCGAGAAGGACGGGCGCAAATGGCGTCGTCCGTAAATCCATCGCTCGAGAGTGAGGTCCGCGTCGACGTCACCGCCATCGAGAAGTCGCTGGCGGAGTTGTGGCGCAGCAACAAAGAAGGCGGGGACGACGAAGCGCTGACGCGCGCCGCGTTGTGGAACGTCGTGGCGCATACATCGTCGGACGACCACCGCACGAACGCCAGCGAGGTTCTCGGCAAGGCCAGCGCCGCCGTGCCGCAGCGAACGATCATCGTGCGGTCGGATCCCGCCGGAGAGGCGGACATCGCCTCCTGGATCAGCGCGAACTGCCATCCGGTCGGCGGCGGCAAACAGGTCTGTTCCGAGGAGATCACCATCGTGGCGGGAGGGGACCGGATTCATCGCGTGCCGCCTCTGGTGAACGCACTGCTCATCCCCGACATGCCGGTGGCGGTGTGGTGGATCGGCGACCTGCCGAACGAGCACGAAGCGTATGTCGAGTCGCTGCTCGATCCTGCAGACCGTCTGATCGTAGACTCCGTGCACTTCGACTCGCCGGCGGACCTTGCGCTGTTGTCGCGCGTTGCCGAGGAAACCACCACCGCGCCCGCCGATTTGAATTGGGTGCGTCTCGAAGAGTGGCGCGCGGCGACGGCGTCGATCTTCGACCCGCCGCACATGCGCGCACGGCTGCAGAGCATCCGGCGCGTGAGAGTGGTCTCCGGAGCGTCCGACGAGTCCTTCTTCGGCGAGAGCATCGAATCGCTGCTGTTCGCGTCGTGGATCAGCGCGCAGGTTGACCATCATGTGGACGCCACGGGCAAGGTCGAAAGCTCGAGCGGGTCGGTGGACTACGCATTCGAGCGGCGACGGCAGTCGACGGATGTTGGCGGCATCACGTACGTCGAGGTGGGGTTCGAAGACGGATCGGTGGCCAGCATCGCGCGCGACCGCGACCGCGGCGTCCTGACGGCGAACGTCGACGGAAACATTTCATCGCCGGAGTCCGTCACCCGTGCGGCATCGCAAAAGCTGGATGAACTGATCGTCCGTCAGTTGAAGCGGACCGACGTCGATCGGGTCCTGTTGAAGGTACTTCCGATCGCCACGCGTCTCGCCAGACGAATCACTCGATGAATCTCCGCATCTTCGACAGCACAGACGAACTGATCGCCGGAACGGCGGCGGCAATCCTGCAGCGCATCGAGAATGGCGCGCGGACGATCGCTCTCTCCGGTGGCTCGACGCCCAAGCCGTTGTACCGCCTGCTGGGAGAGAACGAGGCGCTGCGGTCGGTGCCGATCACGTGGATCGTCGTCGATGAACGCTGGGTGCCGATCCATGATCCGCAATCGAACGCCGGCATGATGCGCGAGACGTTGTTCGCCAACGGCATCCCTGACGCGCAGCGTTTTCTGCAATTCCGGACGGAGCTCGGGGATGCCGCCGCCGGCGTCCGGGAGTTCGAACGGGAGTGGAAAGCGCTCGGGGTCGAAGCGATCGACCTCGTGCTGCTCGGAATCGGCGATGACGGCCACACCGCGTCGCTCTTTCCGGGCACGACGGCGTTGAACGTCGAGGACCGGATCGCAACGGAACTGTTTGTCCCGAGGCTCGACATGTGGCGCGTCACGCTAACGAAACGACCACTCCGCGATGCCAAAATGCGATTCGTTCTGGCTGCTGGAGCATCAAAGCGGCCTGTACTGGATCGCGTTCGAGCGGGGAGTGACGATCCGATCTCAGTCGTCACCAAAGGCAGAGAGACATGGTGGTTCGTGGATCGCAGCGCTATGGACAGTTCTGATTGAAGGCTCCTATGATCGAAGAATGCCCGAGGCGATCCGAGATCATGCGGTCAGCAACCTCCGTTACATCCGCGAAGCGATGGAGCGCGCCTCGGCGTTCACCTCGATTCCGGGATGGGGCGGCGTCGCGGTAGGTGTAGCGGCACTCGTTGCGACTGCGGTCGGAGGCACGTACGTTTCGATCAGGCCCGCCGCCTGGCTCTTCACGTGGCTAACTTGTGCCGTGGTCTCCAGCGCAGTCGGGTGGTCGGCGATGGTCGTCAAGGGAAAGCGCGCCGGGGTGTCCCTCACAACAGGCGTGGCTCGCCGATTTCTGATCGCGTATGCGGCTCCGCTGCTCGCCGGCGCGGTATTGACCGGGACGTTGTGGAGCGTATCGGCCTTTCAGCCGATGCCGTCGATGTGGCTGCTTCTGTACGGCGCCGCGTTTGTCAGCAGCGGCGCGTTCTCGCTGCGCATGATTCCGATCATGGGCGGCTGTTTCATGCTCCTCGGCCTTGCGGCCGCCTTTTCGCCGCTTCCGATCGGAAACCTTCTCCTCGGCGCGGGCTTCGGAGGATTGCACATCGGCTTCGGACTGCGGATCGCGAGAAACTATGGCGGTTAGGCCGGCACGCAAGGTCAAGCGGCTGGGCGACGTCGTCGAGAACGTCGTTCCAGACTTCGACCGGCTGATTCACGAGAAGACGCGCCTGGCCATCGTGAGCGCCCTGGCAGTCAATTCCTCGCTGACGTTCAACGAGCTGAAGGCCATCCTCAAGACCAGCGACGGAAACGTCAGCGTTCACGCGCGCAAGCTGGAAGAGGCGCGCTACATCACCTGCGAGAAATCGTTCGAAGGGCGACTGCCGAAGACCGAATATGCGCTGACGGCGGCGGGAAGACGCGCGCTGGAGCGCTATCTGAACCACATGGAAGCGCTCATCAAGTCGACGCGCGGCGCTTAGCCCTTAGGGAAGCTCGGCACAGGTAAGGGCGGCCGCGTGCGAGGCAGGCTGTGCGGCGTCGGGATGACATTCACGGACCAACCCCTGTTAGCGCGCCGCAAGGTTACTTGTGCAGAGGCTTGCATGGCGCTTAGCTGTTAGGGAAGCTCTGCGCAAGTGCGGAGAACCCCTCACTCGGCCTTCGGCCACCCTCTCCCCGCAAGCGGGGCGAGG
>JBBRMQ010000203.1:0-7977 GCA_038230775.1 Thermoanaerobaculia bacterium | reverse complement strand
TCACCTGGCAGGATGGTTGGGACCGCGGGCGCCACGTCGCGCATCTTTTCGTGGTCAAGCTCCCCGTGGAGGAGCTCGGCGTCGAGCGGAACGAAATCCTGCTCTCGATGCGCGAGCGCAACATCGGCGCGGCCGTGCACTACGCGCCGCTGCACACCATGCCGCTCTATAACGAGGTCAAGCCGCAGGCCACGCTTCCCGTCGTGGACTGGCTGGACCGCCGCATCATGACGATGCCCATCAGCGCGAGCATGGACGAGAAAGACTGCAACGACGTGCTCGAGGTCTTCGAGGAAGCGATCGCTCTCCACGACCAGCGGCAGGGCAAGGCCGCCAGCCGTTAAGTCGCGTTTTTCGCACGGATGTGGCGTGGCTCACAGCGGCCGCCCCGAAAATCTGCGACCTTGAAGATCCGAATGAACCGGAACGTTGTATCGTTCCGCTTCAGCAATCGTCCAACCAAACCATCACCCTGGAGGTCCAAGTGAAGAAACACGTGTACGTGTTGTGTGCGGTCGCCATGGCCATTGTCCTGGCGGGCGCCGCCGTTCCGGCGAGTGCAGCGATGCAGTCTCGCATGCCGGATAGCCTTCTGCGGCAGTTGTCTCTTCCTCTGGCGAAGGGCGCTCGTTTCACGATCGAGCGCGTTCCGCTGGCGAACGGCAAAGAGGGAACCCTCAAGCTCGAGCGGTTCGAGGTCTTTTCGCCCGACGCGGTCATTCAAGTCACGGAGAAGAACGGATCGGTGCATCGCATCGCGCAGCCGGCGATCACCTACTACCGCGGCCGCGTGGAGGGCGACGAGGAATCCTCAGTCCTCATCACGGTCAGCGATGAAGGCGTGAAGGGCTACGTGAGCCTCGACAATCGCCGGCTGCGCATTCATTCGGCGCGCGCCGCAGCCCGGAGGGCGAACGGTCGCTCCGAGAGCGATGTCTACATCGAAGATCCGCAGGATGACGCTGCAATGGAGGCGCCGCAGCCGTTCAAGTGCGACGTCGAGAACTACAGCATGACGAGTCATCCGGTTCTGCCGGGCGGACCAAACTCCTTCGCGGCGCCGACCAGCGGATTCACCCAGCCGTTCACGATGACTCCGAACAGCCTCGGCACCGGCACCGCGACGTACACCATTCGCCTGGCGGTGGAAACGGACGGAGAGCTTTACGTCAATCTCAGCAACAACGCCTCGACGGTAACGACGTACATCAGCAACATCATCGCCGGCGTCTCGACGATCTACAAACGCGATCTGCAGACCGATGTGCAGCTCGTCTTCCTGAACATCGCAACCGACCCGGCAACGGATCCGTGGACCGAGGTGGCGGGCGACTCCTTCGGTGCAATTGACATTGTGCAGGCGCGCTGGGGTCCGTCGTTCACGGCGACGCCGCCGAGCACGATCTCGCACAACGCCGTCATGCTTCTGAGCGGAAAGAATGCCGGTGTCGGCCTCGCGTATATCGACGCCCTCGGCTTTGCTGACAACGAGTTCGGCATCGTTGAGCACGTCGGCAATTTCGGCTCCAATAACGCCGTCGCCGTCCCGAACGTACCGAACCCCGACATCCCCCCGTACACCGCGGCTCCTAACGTTTTCGATTTCAGTTACTGGGCTGAGATCGCGACCGCGCACGAGTTAGGCCACATCGTGTACTCAGTACACACGCACTGCATTCCGTTCAGCGGCGGCGACTTTGCCACCTATGGCGTCGGCGCACTGACCCCCGTTCGCAGCTTCGTCGACACGTGTTACAGCTCGACGGAAACGCAGCGCGGGGGCGGCGCGTGCTACGACGATGGGAACAACGTCGCGCTCGGCTCGCATGCTGTGAACACCAATCTGCCCGCGGAAAAGGGCACGATCATGAGCTACTGCCACTTGATCAACCTCCAACCCGGCGGATTCGGCACCGCAACGCGGTTCACGTTCGGACGTCCGAACGAGGCGAGCGCGAAAGTTGTCGATCTCATGAAGCAGCGCCTCGCGGTCATCACGCCGAATTCTCCGACGATCACCGCGCCTGCTTCGGTGGCGCAAGGCTCCAGCGGAAACGCGGCGTCGGTTACCGCGACCGGTGCCGCGCAGTTCTTCTGGAGCATTTCCAACGGCACGTTCGGCGGTGGTGGAACAACCGCCACCGGTACCAGCGTGACGTTCGCGCCGAGCGGCACCTCCGCGGTATCGCTCTTTGTGACCGCGGTGAGCGCGTCTGGGCCCAACGGCCAAGATCCTGGCAACGGCGCGTCCGATTCAAAGTCGGTCGCCGTGACGCCGACCGTTTGCAGCTACGCGATTACCCCGTCCTCACGCGCGTTCTCGTCGGCCGCGAGCATCGGTTCGATCTCGATTCAGACTCTGTGCGCGTGGAGCGCGGGAAGCAACACGCCGTCGTTCATCACCCTCACCGGCGCGACGTCGGGCACCGGCAACGGCACCTTCACCTTCTCCGTGACTGCGAACACCACCGGCAGCGCACGGACCGGTTCGATCACCGCGGGCGGCATCGTCTTCAACATCAGTCAATCCATCGCCGCAACCTCGGTCGGCCGTACCGACTTCGGTGCGGACGCGTATTCCGACATCGTCTGGCGCAATGCAACGACGGGACAGAGCTCCATCTGGATGATGAACGGCGTGACCGTTGGCGCCGGCTCGGGCCTCACGTCGCTGCAGTTCTCCAACAACGCCTTTGTGCTTGCCGGTGTCGGTGACTTCAACGGCGACGGCAAGGCGGACATGGTGTGGCGCAACAACGCCACCGGCGACTCGATCCTCTGGCTGATGAACGGCGCCAGCGTGCTCGCCGGCTCGGGCAACCTCACGTTCGTGCCCAGCCCCTGGCAGATCGCCGGCATCGGCGACTTCAACCGCGACGGCTTCTCCGACCTCCTGTGGCGCAACATGAGCACCGGTGAAGACTCGATCTGGTTGATGAACGGCACTTCAATCCTGGGTGGTTCCGGCGCGCTGCCGCAGATCAGCGACATGAACTGGAAGGTTGCAGGTGTCGGCGATTTCGATAAGGACGGCCGCTCGGACATTCTGTGGAGAAACGACACCACGGGCACGACGGCCATCTGGTTCATGAACGGCACCACGCTCGGCGGCGCCTCGGGCGCCACGACGCTGCAGATCGGAAGCGCCTACCGCGTGGCCGGCGTCGGCGATCTCAACGGCGACGGCTACGCCGACATCATCTGGCGCAACACCACCACCGGCGACAACATCCTGTGGGCCATGAACGGTCCGTCGATCGTCGCCGGCTCGGGCGGTCTTCTGCAGATCGCCGACTTGAACTTCGCGGTCGCGGCCACCGGAGACTTCAACGGCGACGGACGCGATGACATCGTCTGGCGTAATCAGACGACGGGCGTGACGACCATGTGGCTCATGAACGGAACCGCAATCGGCGGAGGCTCCGGAACATTCGCCACCATCGCCGCACCATGGACCGTGGCGGCTCCCCGGTAATTCGACACACCTACATCGGTGACGAAAGGGCAGGCGCCGCGCCTGCCCTTTTTGTTAATGGGCGTGAATGATCATGTAACGCTGTGCGATCACGGATAGGAGCTTCATCGTCATCACGCGCAACGGAGCTGGTAGACGGTCCCGCATTCGCGCAACGCGTCCCGACCGACGCAGAGCCAACTCTCGCGCTTCGGCAAATTCGATCTTGACGCCTGTCGCTTTGGATCGGCTGCGCAGGAACCGCTTCGTGGGGTAGTTCGCCATGGCCATCATGCCGATATTGGCCTGGAGCACTTCACGCCAACCCAGCCCCGGCTGCCGCGAAGATCGACGCCCGGCGAGCGCCCAGAGCGCCAGGTATGGTCTGTATCGGCACAGCACCGGAATCGGGACGTTGATATGCCCTTCCATCAAAGTGTTCGGCCCTGGGAACCGGTGCGTCGAGATCCCGCCCGGCTTCAAAACGCGTGCGACTTCGAGGAACACTTCGTCATAGTTGAAGACATGCTCGAATACCTGATTGCTCATCACGAAATCGAACGAGCGATCAGGAAACGGAAGTCTGTACTTTGTCATATCGAGGACATGCAGACGCTTCAGGTACTCGCCGGCCGGGATGGGACGGTCTTCCCAATACTGGTTGATGTCCCGTCCCCAGAACTCGAGAAGATCCACCCCGTGGGCGTCATAACCCATCGCCGTGAGAGCCTTGACAGTGTCACCGATTCCACAACCGAGGTCGAGTACGCGCGCTGGGGGCTCGAGTGGTCGGCCGATTCCCTCGAGAAAGTTCAGATTTGAGCGGGCCTCGCTCTCGATATTTGTGACGTCGAGCTGCGGATTCTTCTTCAGATTCCGCTGGACTTCATCGAGCGCGTCGCGGCTGGAAAACGGATTCGCGGATGTCATGATGGAAGGTTTTGATTCTTCAATTGACGTTCAGTGTAATTGCGCTTCGATCGCCTTCTCTTCGGAGATGCGGTTATGGAAGAGACACGCAGCGAACACCGCGGGAATCGCGAGAAGAAACAGAAGCGTGCAATAGAGCGCCATCCTCGAGCCGCTCACCGATCGTACGATGCGGTATTCGGTCGGACCGCTCAGCGAGTACACCATGTTGCCGGGATTCAGATTCTGCGAAAGCAGGTGGTAGATCTGATCGGTCTGATCAACGTCTTTCCTGACGTCCTGAAGTGCCGCCAGGTAACGGGCGTCGAAATCGGCGCTCGTGCCGTGAGGGGCCGTGCCGTGAATGTTCTGAAGCGATGCGAGCAGGTTCTGGTAGTACGTTGCCTCCGCCTGGAGCGGCAGCAGCTCGGTGGTCACCGTATTAGCGATCTCGCGTGAGCTATTCTGCCGGTATTTCACATCCTGGCTCTCGGTGACCATCCGCACGATGGAATCGAGGAACCCCTCGTTGATCTGCGGCATGACCGTCTGCGCGTTGCCGGCGATGGATGGACTGCCGTTCAGCGTCTTCGCGCCGGCCACGCTGTCGCCAGGGACGCCGTTGTTCTGCATGTACGCGGCGAATGCATCGCGCAAGGCCTGTACGTGTCCGATCTCTTCCTGAACGCGGCGATTGGTATAGTCGAACTGCACGCGCAGGTAATTGAGGGAGTCCTCGCGGTTCGTCACGAGCCCCTGGCGTGCGATGAGCTCGAAGAGGGGCTCGACGCGGAACCGCAGCGTGTCCTCGAGGTTGATCCGGATCTCGGGGAGCGAGATGCGCTCGGCCTGGCGCGTCCGCAGCACCTCGGCGCCTGGGACGGCGAGCATGAGGTCAATGTTCGCGAGGATCTTCTTGATTTTCGTGCGCAGGATGTCGACGCGGGCCACTGGATCCGCCGACGCCAGACTCGTCGGATCGAGGATGCTCTTCGTCACCACCGGCAGCCGGTATTGGAGGACGCCTTTCTCGTTGTAGACCTGCTCACCCCACGTCGAGACAATGTCTTTCAACGACTTCTCGAGCAGTTCGTTGGGAATCGCGCGAATCGTGCGGTCCGACTGCTGGATGTTGATCGAGTAATCGGAGTGGGCCAGGCTCTCGCGCTTGAGCGCGTATTCCTTCTCCAGTCGATCGCGATCCACCGGGGAGAGCCGCGGATCGGACAGCTTCGCCCCGTACTCCAGCGCAAGGTTGTCCAGCGTGGTGTTGGATTCCGAAACGTAAATCGCGTTCTTGAACGAGTCGAACGTCGTGTAGCGCTGCAACTGGTTCACCCGGAAAACCGTCGCCAGAACCGAAGAGGCAACGACGTCGGTGGTGCTGAACTTCGAGGAATTCGGGTAAACGCCTTTCTCCGAGCCCGCGAACTCGAGCCGGAACGGAACCCGGCCTACCTTGGTCGATGGGGCGAGCAGATAGAACGCCAGCGCAAGGACGAGCTCGGCGAACGCGATCGCCGTCAGCGAGACTGCGATGACGCGCCGGTATCTGACGAGCGCGTTGATGACGTGGCTGAGAAAAAAGGACTCGTCCGGTGAAGTCTCCGACCGGACTTCACGGTCGATCTCTGACGGGTGCGTCCGCATATGGATTCCTTTAGCGATCTTGATGGTTACGGCTGGTCAGCGTGCAGCCGCGCGACAGGAGTTGCGGTTCAGACCGCTTCAACACGCTCTTGAAATGATACTCGATCGCCTGAGAGCGTCCGCTCCAGCACGCTTTGTTGACGACGTTATTTGTAAGTGTTTTAATGAAAAAGCCTTCGTGGTTCCAATCTCATCCAACTAGCGAGATGACGCTTTCGCCTGTGGCAAGGCCTCGCCGCTCGAATCGAGTTCCGGAATCGGTGATCGGAAACCACACTCTTGATGCGGAGAAGCGATGACACAGTACGGGTTTTATGGACGTTTGAAAAGCGAGTTTCCCTCACAGATCATCGTGGATGTGACCGAGGTCTGTAACCTCGCGTGCATTCACTGCCCGCACCCGGAGTTCAAGAAGAGCGCCCATTATGCCGCTCGCTATCTCGAACCGGAGCTGAACGCGAAGCTCGTCGATGAAGTCCGCGATTACGGTCAGGGACACACGCAGTACATTCGCTACACGAGCGAAGGTGAGCCTCTCGTTCATCCAAAGATCTACGAGATGATCGACTACGCGACGAAGAATTCAGGTGTGCTCGTCTCGCTCACCACGAACGGCACCCTCATGAACGAGAAGAAGATCGAGAAGCTCCTCGCCTCCGGCGTCGACGCCATCGACACCAGCATCGACGCATTCTCGCCGGAGACCTACGCGACGATTCGCGTCAACGGTAACCTGAAAGTCACGAACGCGAACGTCCTGAAACTCATCGAAATGCGCGATCAGGCGCCGAAGCGCACCAAGGTCGTCGTCAGCTACGTCGAACAGCCGCAGAACCGTCACGAGACGGACGCCTTTGAGAAGTTCTGGAAGGATCAGGGCGCCGACTACGTCGTGATCCGGCGTTTGCATTCATCGGCGGGCGCCGTCGGCAACATCGCCGAGACGATGAGGAAGGAGCAGGCGCTGGAGGAGCGGCATCCGTGCCTCTATCCATGGGAGCGCACTCTCCTCAACCCCGAGGGCTTGCTGCGTTTCTGTCCGGAAGACTGGGTGAAGGGATCGGCCTTCGCCGACTACCGCACGACCACGATCCGAGAAGCGTGGCAGGGTGAGTTCATGCAGCAGCTGCGAAAGGCGCATCTCACGAACATGTACGAGAAACATCCTTTCTGCGGACAGTGCCCCGATTGGAAACAAACCCGCTGGCCCGGTGAAGGGCGCAGCTACGCGGACATGATGGAAGAGTTCAAGGAGGAGGCGGCCGTTTGATCGCTCACTCCAAACCGTGGCTCCTGGCCGAAGACGTCGAGGCCGTGGCAGCCGTGTTGGAGTCGAGCATGATCGCCCAGGGAGAAGAGGTTGGCCGGTTCGAACGTGAGCTCGCCGGCTGGGTATCCCTGCCGCATCCTGGTGTCGCCGTCGGCAGCGGCTCCGCCGCGCTGCTGTTGATCCTTCACTCTCTCGGCATCGGCGCGGGCGATGAAGTCGTGGTGCCGACCTACGTGTGCCACTCCGTTGCCGAGGCGGTGTTGAGCTCGGGAGCAACGGCGGTTCTCTGCGATGTCGGCGAGGACTGGCTCGTCACTCCGGAAAACGTCGAGCGCGTCCGGACATCCAGAACCCGAGCAATCGTCATCCCTCATCTCTACGGCATGTTTGCGGACATCGCGAGCTTCAAGTTTCCGGGAATCACGCTGATCGAGGATTGCGCCCAGGCCGTCGCCGGCCGCGGCGCGCGATCGATCGAAGGGGACGTCGCGCTTTTTTCGTTTCATCCGACGAAGTGCCTCACGACCGGCGAGGGTGGCATGGTGATGAGCGCAGACGGGGATTTCATCCAGCGCGCCAGGACTCTGCGCGATGGCGATGGCAACGTCGTTCAGCGGCGGTTTTTCTCGCCGATGTCCGACATCAATGCTGCGCTCGGGCGAAGACAACTGGGACGGTTCGACGAAGCGCTGCG
>JBBRMQ010000202.1:0-8072 GCA_038230775.1 Thermoanaerobaculia bacterium | reverse complement strand
TCTCGCTGGCTGGTTCTATGGGCCGCCGAGCCGGCTGCGGTCCTGCCGTCGAGCCGCCGGGGCGCCCTCATGCGCGGCCACCAGCGCGGGGCCGGTTCGGTCCTCCGAGTACGTCAGCGCGATCTTGCGTCCCTCGCGGCCTAACCGTTCGCGCAACTCCCCGTCATCTCGCAACCGCACCACCGCCGCCCGCGACGCTTCGGCATCATCGAACGGAACCCGAATCATCGCCGCTTCATCCGGATCCATCGCGCGGTGCGCACCGATGTCCGAGACGACGGAGGGCCGCGCGCAGCTCATCGCTTCGAGCACCGGCAGGCCGAACCCCTCCACTTCACTGGACAGGCTCATGTACACGTCGATGCTCCGCAGAAGATCGGGCACGCGTTCAGGGAGAATCGCGACATGCGACTCCGCTTCCGGCCAGAACAATGCTTCCTCATCGGTCACGTTCTGCGTTAGACGGACAAGCTCGATCTCGTGGGCGAGCGGACGCAGCGCCCGCATCGCGCGTTCGACGCCTTTCACTTCGAGATCCCAACGCCCGCTGACGAGCACGCGAAACGTTCCGTCTTTCTGCCGCGGACCGGGCGAGAACAACTCCGTGTCGAGCGGCTGCGGGATCACCGTGCAAGGTTGGCCGAAGCGCCGTTCGATCAAGGCCGCGAGATGAGGCGAGACCGCCAGCTTCACCGTCGGCTGCCGGTAGATCTCGTCGATCAGCGGCCACTGATCGCGAAGTGGCTCGTACGCACCTTCGAAGGATTGACAGAGGTGAACTGCGATCGCGTCCGGGACCCGTTGAGCGATCGGGACCGCGTTGTAGATCGTGCCCACGGCCAGGTCGGCCGGCCCAATCGCCTCGGGCGACATGTCTTCGACCTGCCGGTAGTACGGCCACACTTCAGGAAACCAGGTTGGCGCGGGTTCTGGCGACACCACTTCGGCCTCGATGCCGAAGCGGCGAAGGAGGCACGCGTGCTGGAAGACGACTTTGACTCCGCCGTACAACGCGGTGCCGTTGAGGAGATAGACGACTCTCACGCCCGCGCTACCACCAGTTCTTGCAGCTCGCGCAGATCGGCAGCTCTTCGAAGCGCCCTTCCTCATGAATGCGGCGGAAGTTCGCGAGCTTCTGGCCCGACCAGATGCCGCTCACGGTGTCGCCGGCGCTCAGGTCGCCGATCACGAGATCGTCTTCCGAGTCGTGGCAGCAGGCCGAGACTTTTCCGTCGGCATGAATCGAGAGATTGCGCCAGAGCATCCGGCAGGGGCTGCGTTGACCGGCGATCGTCTGCAGACCGTCGACGCTGTGATCCTCGACCTTGCCAGACCAGTCGTTGTACTCGTTGACGTTGATCTCGTCGCCTTCGCGCAGCAGCGGCGCCCATCGCGCGTAGAACTCGTCGATCTCTTCGCGCGTCTCCTTCATACGGATGATGCGCAGCACGAGGCGAGGTGAGGGCCGCGACCCGCGCATCTCGATCATGCGGCGTACGTTCGCTTCGACTTTGTTGAGGTCTCCGCCGATACGGACCGATGCGTAGGTCTCCGGTTTCACGCCGTCGATCGACACCACGAGAAAATCGATTGCCAGGTCGAGGAGCCGTGTGATGTTCTTCTCGTTGAGCAGCGTGCCGTTCGTCAGCATGACGATCGGGCGCACGCCTTTCTCGACGGCGTATCCGACGAGCTCCCCCCACTTCGCGTGGAGCATCGTCTCGCCGAAGCCCTGCGGCAGAAGGACGAATCCGCTCTGCCCGGCGATCTGATCGATGATGTCGCGATAGATCTCCGGCTTCATCAGCGTCTTGGGGCGGGTGGTGGTAGGAACCGGGCACATCACACAATCGAGATTGCAGACCGCCGCGAGCTCCACCGCGATCTCGAGCGGGAAGGCGACCGAGCTCCAGACCCGTGGATCGTTCGAGGAGAGGCTGCCGATCTTGGCGTCGTACGCCGCACGGCCGGCGGCCGGAACCGCCTCGCGCATGGTGGCGTCCTGATGCGAAGTGGCATTGTCTGGGATCTGTTCGGTAGTCATCTGGCCTGTCGCCCCATCAACGGTAGCATCCGGGCTCCAATTCCTAAGTTACTCACAATGAAACGCATACTGCCCCGAACCTGCGAGACAGTGCGCGAGGAAGACACGCATACGACAAATACGGAGCCGCCCTTGAGAGCGTCGCGACACTCGGGATAGGGTAGCGATCATGGCGCGAGGCCTCATCAGGAACGACGATCCTGCGCAATTGCGCGAGCGATATCTACAGGCGAAGCCGTTTCCGCACATCGTCCTCGACGGCCTCTTCGATGAAGGCGGACTCGATGGGGTGCTTCGCGATTTTCCGGCGCCGGCCACGATGCGCTGGGCCACATTCGACAATCCGCGCGAGAAAAAGCTCGGCTTCTATTACGAGCGGAGCGTCGTGCCGGATTCGATCCGGCGGTTTCTGGAGGCGATGAACGGCTTCGAAATGCTGCTCTTCCTCGAAGCACTCACCGGAATCGAGGGCCTCATCCCTGACCCCTATTTCGGTGGCGGCGGGCTGCATCAGATCGAGCCCGGCGGGTTTCTCAAGGTCCACGCCGACTTCAACGTCCATCCGAAGCTCAAGCTCGATCGACGGCTCAACATGCTCATTTACCTGAACCGCGACTGGAAGGAGGAGTACGGCGGACATCTCGAGTTGTGGGACGCCGATCGCACGACCTGCCGCGAGCGCATCCTGCCGGTTTTCAACCGGACGGTCATCTTTTCGACCACGGACGTGTCCTTCCACGGGCATCCACACCCGCTGACTTCGCCTGCCGGCGTCACCCGTAAGTCCGTTTCCCTCTATTACTACACGGCCGGCCGCCCGGAGGCGGAGCGGTCCGCACCGCACGACACCATCTTCGTCGAGTAAAATTATCGGATGCGGAAGAGCCTGTTCCTTGCCGTCTGCGTCCTTTGCATCCTCGCCTTTGCCTGTCAGCAAACCGAAACCACCACCACCAGCCTGGGGAAAACGACCAAGAAGACTGTGCCGGCGGACGCGCGCAACGTGCGCATCGACACGGTGATTCAACCCGCACCGATCTTCGCCGACCGCGTGCTCCTTGGCTCCGCCGTCGGCGCGGACGGAAACGTGACCGCCGAAGCCGTGACGTTCGCGCCAAAAGAGAAGGTGTATCTCACGATGTTTCTCCACGATTCACCCGTTGGTCTCAAGACGCGTGCGGTCTGGACAGACGGGTCGAAGAAAGAGATTCATCGCGAAGATCGCGAGATGAAGGGCGCCAAGGTGGTCACCTTCGCGCTCGATACGAAGAAGCTGAAGACGGGGCACTATCACGTCGACGGTTACTGGGGCGGAAACCTCGCTACCGAGAAGGACTTCGAGATCAAAGGGAAGAAGTGAGCGACCTGCCACAGAACGAGTTTCTGTTGCCGTTGTTTCCACTGCCGAATCTCGTCTTCTTCCCTCGCACCCGGCTCCCGCTCCACATCTTCGAGCCGCGGTACCGCCAGATGATCGCGGACGCCGTCGCGACCGATCAGCGTTTCGGGATCGTGCTGTTGCGACCCGGCTGGGAGAAGGACTACTTCGGCACGCCGCCGATTTACACCTGCGGAACGCTCAGTCAGATCGAGCAGGCGGTGCCGCTCGACGACGGCCGTTTCAACGTCCTCGTGCGCGGAGAGGTGCGATTCCGCGTGGTGGGCGAGGTCTCGAGGGATCCCTACCGCATGGCGCGTGTCATCGTGCAGCCGGAACAGGAACGCGATACGACCTCGGCGTACGCGCAACGCTCCTGGCTTGCGGAGCTTTCGCAGCAGTACCTCGTGCATCTGCCGGATCAGGTCGCGGTGCCCGAGATCGAAACGGTGGGACTCGAGGCGCTGACGAACGCGCTGATCATGTCGCTCAATCTCGACGTGCAGGAGAAGCAGCGCCTCCTGGAGATCGATAACCTCATCAACCGCGCGGAAGAGGTCGGGCGCGAGCTGCAGAACCGCATCGAGTCTCTCCAGTTTCTCAAGCCGTATCGCCAGAGTGGCGATCCCAGTCACAATTGAAGCGTAGCGCCGGCCGGCCGGAGGGCTGGCCACACACACCAGCTAACGCCGAAGGCGAAGTGGGGGGGCCAGCTCGCTAGCTGGCCGCAATTGTTTCGAGTAACCGCGCGACCGCGTCACGATCGGCGCGCGTTTTTCGTAGCAGAAACTCGGCGGCGGCTTTCGGCGCGCGCAGCGCAGCATCCAGGAGCGCGGGCCGCGACAGCACTGACGCCACGCGCCGGCTCCACGCGATCCGATGCGTGAAGAAGTCGTGATGCGCCTGTCTGTAGTCCTCGATCGTGTTGTGCAGGATGAACGGCGCCGCCAGCACCGCGGACTGCATCGCCATCGCCATCCCGTTGCCGGTCAGCGGGTCGATGACACCCGACGCGTCGCCGATCATCACGATTCCGCTCTCCACGGCGGATCGAGCGCGGAAGATCACCGGCTCCGATGAGAGAAAGTGCTCCTGCGCGGGTTCGTACCGAGCGTACATCGAATCGAGAACCGGCTCTTCGTCGCGGATCCGATCAACGAATGCGTCCCATCGTCCTTTGTGCCCGCTCAGCCGCGAGGCGTGCACCAGACCGCAGATGTTCGTCTCGCCGCCTTCGATGGCGGAGACGCCGAGGTAGCCGCGGCGGAAGGAGTAGAGGTCGATGGAGTCGGTCTGCGGGCCGCGATAGTGGCGTTTGAATCCGAAGTTGCGATGCGCATGATCCCGCACGAAGGCGCGCTCGAGCTGCGTATCGAATCGCCCCCAGCGTCCCCACGCGCCGATGACAACCTTCGCCAGCCCTCGCAGGTCGCTTACTGTCTCGGTGATTGCGCTGGCGCCGCACTTTACGGCGTAATCGTGAAGCGTTGCGTCGAGCATGCGGCGCGAGACTCCGCGCGCGGCGTGGGGCAGATCGAACTCCATCGTGCGACCGCGGCCCACGATGCGACACCGCGTGATCGGCGGCGCGTCTGCGAGGCCGATCCCGAACGAATCGAGAATTGGCAGAGCGTCGTACGAGAGAAACTCGCCGCAGAGTTTGTCGCGCGGGAAGCTGTCGCGGTCGATGAGCGCAACCGACCGGCCGTGCCGCGCGAGAATCGCAGCGAGTGTCGACCCTGCCGGGCCGGCGCCGACGATCGCGACGTCGAATGTGGCCCTCATCCGCGCTTCGCGCACAAGTTGAGTGTGAGGACCGTCTTCTGTGTGAAGACCGGCTTCTTTGTGAACACAGGTTTCTGTGTGTGGACCGGCTTCAGCCGGTCACAAGAGGCGACCGGCTGAAGCCGGTCCACACACAGAGGCAGGTCCGGCAGAACGGGGTTCACATACAAAACCGGGTCCACACAGAGAAGCAGGTCTCCGTGTAGTTGGGTGCGCGTCACTTCCACAGGATCAACCCGAATCGGAAGGGCCAGATCTTGACGACGTCGAATCGAGACGCCGGGACGCGCTGCGCGATGTCGCGCACTTCCTCCACCGTGTAACCGCGTAGCACGGAGGCGGGCGCGTCGAAGCGGGTGATGCGACCGACGAGCCGCAAGACAGCCAGCAGACGAACGACCAGCAGCGGCACGTAGTGTCTCCGCGTGTCGTTCACGATCACGGCCTTGCGGCAGACTCGCCGTGCGTCCGTCAGGATCTCGACGTTCTCTTGGGGTGTGAAGTGATGAAAGAAATGCGCGGACGTAATCACATCGACCGATGCTGTGCGGAAGGGCAATTGCGCTGCATCGCCGACGACTCGCAATGCACGGCTGTCGCGAAGGTAGAGAAGGTGATCGATCTTGAAGTCGAGCGCCACACGCAGCGGCGATGCGAGGAGCGACACGTTGTCCGCGGTGCCGGCGCCGACGTCCACCACCGACCGGACCTCGCGAACGCGCCGCAGCAGGCGCTGATAGATGACGATGCCGCCGAAATAGAGATTGATGCGCTGCAGGTCGCGGAGCGAGCGCTCCATGTCCGCGCGCGGCGCGTCGTGCTCGTCGAGCAGTTCAGGCTGGACTACGCGCTCAGGCGTGAACACTTACCGTTTCAGAACCAGGGCCGAATTCTTGGAGCCGAACGCGATGGTATTGCATACCGCGACGTCGATGTTCTTGCGGCGCCCCAGATCGGGGATGTAGTCGAGGTCGCATTCGGGATCCGGCCTGTCGAGATTGATCGTCGGCGGAAGAAGGCCGTCGCGGAAGGCCATGAGCGTCGCAGCGACGCCCGCCGCGCCACACGCGCCCTGCGGATGGCCGATCATCGACTTCGTCGCCGAGCCCGCGAGATCGTTCACGCTCTTTCCGAACGCGATCTTGACGGCGCGCGTCTCCACGCGATCGTTCAGATCCGTCGAGGTGCCGTGGTAGTTCAGATACTGCACGTCGCTCGGGTCGACCTTCGCGTCCTTCATGGCCAGCGTCATCGCGCGCGCCGGCTCTTCGCCCGACTCATCGAGGCGGACGCGGTGATAGGCGTCGCACGTCGACGCATACCCAGCGACTTCCGCGTAGATGTACGCACCGCGCGCGATCGCTGTCTCCTCGCGTTCCATGACGAACATCCATGCGCCCTCCGCCAGGACGAATCCGTCGCGGTCGCGCGAGAACGGACGCGAGCCTGTCGTGGGGTCTTCATTTCTCGTGTTGGACACAATCCGCATCATGCAGAAGCCCGTCATCACGCCTTCGGTGATCGTGGCGTCCGCGCCGCCGCAGATGACGTAGTCGGTGACGCCGAGCTTCAGATTGCGGTAGGCGTATCCGATCGCATCCGTCGATGAGGTGCAGCCGGTCGAGATGAGATGCGAGTAGCCGTGGAAGTCGTACGCCATCGAGATCTCGGATGCGATGGTGCCGATCGTTCCCGACGGCACCGAGTACACGGACGCCTGTTTCTCGTTGTTGTTGAACCAGAGCTCGTACATGCGCTCGCTGAATTCGACCGCGCCGCCGCCGGACCCGAGCATGACGCCGATACTCCGGCGCGTCTCGATGTCGAGCGTCTTCGGATCGAGCTTCGCGTCACGAAGCGCTTCGTCGGTGGCGGCGATCGCCATCGGCACGACGCGCGAAACGTGGCGAATGTTTTTCGAATCGACCCATTGCAACGGGTCGAAGTCGACCTCACCGGCGATGCGGCAGGGAAGAGCCGTCGCGTCGAACTGCGTTATGTTGCGGATACCGGACCGGCCGGACGCGACCGCAGAAAAATAGCTCTCGCGCCCGATGCCGTTCGGACTCAGAGCACCCACACCTGTAATTACGATCCGGCTCATTGCGGGGGAAAAACGCCTTCGCCCAGCCGAACATTGCAAAAATGGAGACAGCATGGTCAAACTCTTCAGCACACTGGTGATCGCAACACTCGCGACCGCGGCCTCTGCGCAACCAACCGCCGACTCGATCGCCTCCCGCGCCATCGACGTCCTCGGCGGTGCCGCATGGTCTCAGGCTCGATATTTTTCCTTCACGTACAACGTGGAGATCGATGGAAAGGTGATGTCGTCTTTCCCACAGCGTTGGGATCGGGTCACCGGGGATTACCGCGTCAGCGGCAAGGATCCGCAGGGTCGCGCGTTCGAGATCATCATGAACGCCAACACGAAGAAGGGCACCGCGACGCTGAACGGTGAGCGGGTCACGAATCCCTCCCAGCTATTCGACGTGATCAACAACCTCGGCGTCCGGCGCTACGCCAACGACACGTTCTGGCTCTTGATGCCGCTGCGGATGACGGAGCCCGGCGTAACGCTGGAAAACGTCGGCGAGCGGAGCGATTCGTGTGGCCGGGTCTGGGACGTCCTGAAGGTGACCTTCCCGCAAGGCGCGCTGACGCCGGGTGACGCCTACTGGGCCTGGGTCAATCGCGACACGGGGATCGTCGATGAGTGGGACATGAAGCTGCCGTTGATGGGTGACGCACGACCGAACGAGATCGCATTTCACGACTTCCGGCGCGCTGGCGGGCTGTACCTTTCGACGTACCGGCAGATCCGCGGCAGCAGCCAGGCTGTGCGTTTCACGGATCTGCAAATCC
>JBBRMQ010000201.1:0-8155 GCA_038230775.1 Thermoanaerobaculia bacterium | reverse complement strand
CTCGAGGGCAGCGAAGCGCGCAACACCGCGTCGAACAAGTTGAATAAGACGTCCGCCGCCGCGACGGCGACGAAGACGAATCTGCGCCGCGATGCGCAGCAGGCCGACGCGGAGTTGTCCGCGGCGAAGAAGTTCAAGTTCGATGATGCCGAGGTCTTCTCGCGTTACCAGCGGGTGGAATCGTCGATCGATCAGACGCTGGCCGGTAACCGCAAAGAGCATGCGGAGAGCGTCCTCGGCGTGCGCGAGCTGATGAACAAGGCCGATCGCGACCTGTTGGCCATCGAGCAACGCAAGGCCGATCTAAAGATTCACAATGCGGAAGCCGGACTGCATGCCATCGAGGTCCACGCGCCGTACGACGGCATCCTCGTGCTGCAGCGCGACTGGCGCGGCGACGTCACGCGTCCCGGCGCGACCGTGTGGCCGGGATCGCCGATCGGTGAGATTCCCGATCTCAACTCGATGAAGGCCGAGGTGTTCGTGCTGGAGGCGGATGCCGCGGGGCTGGCGGTCGGTCAGAAAGCGACGGTGTCGATCGAAGGGAAGCCGGGGATCACGTTCAGCGGCAAGATCTCGCAGGTCGATAAGCTCGCGCGGCCGCGGTTCCCTCGCGTCCCCGTGCAGTACTTCGGTGCAACCGTGCTCCTCGATCGCACCGATCCGAAGGTGATGAAGCCCGGCGCGCGCGTGCGTGCCATCCTCGACATCGAGAATCTCAACAACGCCTTCTCGATCCCGCGTCAGGCGCTCTTTGAAAAAGAAGGCAGGAGGCTCGTGTATCGCAAACACGGCGACAAGTTCGACGCGGTGCCGGTGCAGATCGGGACCTCGACATCGGGACGTGTGGTGGTGACGAAGGGCTTGAGCCGCGGCGACGAGATCGCGCTGCGCGACCCGACGGAGAAGGACGCGAAGTGACGCGCCCCCTCATCCGCCGCTCCGCCGTGTGGGGCCAGCCCTCCGGCTGGCCAGCCAGAGGGCTGGCCCCACACTTCGCCCAGCGGGGAGAGGGTGGCCGAAGGCTGGGTGAGGGGCGATGACCCATCACGAGACGCTGGCCGGCGCGCTGCGGAATTTGCGGGCGCACAAGCTCCGCACCGCGCTGACGATGCTCGGCATGATCTTCGGCGTCGGCGCCGTGATCGCGATGTTGTCGATCGGAGCGGGCGGCGAGAAGAAAGCGCTCGAAGCGATCGGCCGCCTCGGCTTGCGCAACGTGATCGTGCGCGCGAAAGTCGTCAAGCCCGAAGAGCGCGCCGAGCTGCGCAAGAAGTCTCTCGGCGTCTCCCTCCGCGACGGCGAGGCCATCGCCGAGGCGGTGCCGGATGTGGCGATGGTGTTGCCGCGGGTCGAGGTGAAGGCCTACAAGATCCTGGCGCCGAATGGAAAAACAAAAGGGAAAGTGTCCGGCGTGTCGGCGCGCTATCCCAGTGTGGCGTCGATCGCGCTGCAGGATGGGCGCTTCTTCGATGGCCGCGACGAGCAGGAGTATGCGCAGGTCTGCGTAATCGGGCCGGAGATCCGCCGCAATCTCTTTGGCTACGGTCCGGCAATCGGAAAATTTCTGAAGGTGAACGACGTGTGGCTCGAGGTGGTCGGCATCTTCGCCGGCGATGCGCCGGGCGGCGGAGGATCGAAAGACGTTCCGGTGGCGTCGAACGCGCAGGAGATCTGGATTCCGGTGACCACCGCGATGCGGAAATTCGATCGCGATCCGCTGGACGCGCCCGTCGACGATCTGCTCGTGCAGTTGAAGGAAGGGGCGTCCACGCGCGATGCCGCGACACTCATCCGTCCACTGCTCGACCGTCTCCACGGCGGCGCCGACGACTTCGAGATCATGGTGCCGGAGGCGCTGCTGGAGCAGAGCCGGCAGACGCAGAGGATCTTCAGCATCGTGATGGGATCGATCGCTGGAATCTCGCTGCTGGTGGGCGGTATTGGCATCATGAACATCATGCTGGCCTCGGTGCTGGAGCGGACGCGCGAGATCGGGCTCCGCCGCGCGATCGGCGCGCGCAAAGCCGACATCCGCGCGCAGTTCGTCGTGGAGTCGTTCGCCATCAGCTTTATCGGCGGGGTGTCGGGAATCATCATCGGCATTCTGATGGCGCGGCTGGTGGCCGCGTACGCGGGATGGCCGACGGTGATCACGATCAGTTCGCTGGTGCTCTCGACAGGAGTCTCGATCGCGGTGGGACTGGTCTCCGGCATTTATCCTGCCGCGCGCGCTGCGGAGCTGAATCCGATCGAGGCGTTGAGATACGAGTAAGTGTCATTCCGAGCCCCGAAGACGGCGGGGAATCCTTTGGCAAGAGCGCGGGGGATCCCTCGCTTCGCTCGGGATGACCGTCGAATCGTGATGACACATCGCGAATAGCGTGTAACGTAGTGCGGTTAACGCAACCGCCACGATGTCCGAGCTGGGCTGGAAGTACCTCACCAAATCCGACAAGGATGCGATCCTGCGCGGCGTACGCGACGGGGTCGCGTACGGCGGGCCGTATCACGTTGAGATTCATCCGGCCGATCGATGCAACATCGATTGTTTCTTCTGCTCGACGGCGACATTGCGCGGGACCGATGAAGTCTCGCTGACGCGCCTCGAAGAGCTGATCGGTGAGTTGAAGCAGGCGGGGACGCGGTCGATCCGGCTGTCCGGCGGCGGCGAGCCGCTCTTTCACCGCAAGTCGAAGGAGTTTCTGCGCACGATCGCGGCCAGCGGCATTCCCATCGAAAACCTCACCACGAATGCCGTGCTCCTTGGCGAAGAGATCAGCGAGATCCTGCTGACGCCGGGCGCGTGCGATCAGATCACGGTCAGCCTGAACACCGGCGACCCGCGAACCTACGCCACGATGATGCAGACCACGGAGCGCAACTTCGATCGCGTCGTCGCGAACGTGAAGCGTTTCGTTGTCGAGCGGAAGAAGCGCGGGCAGCAGACGCCGAAAGTGAACCTGCAGTTTCTGGTCTGGCGCGACAACTACAGATCGATTCCGCAGATGTACGAGCTGGCGCGCGACGTCGATGCCGACACGATCCTCTTCAACGGCCTGTCGTTTCTCAAGCCGGAACAGAAGATGACCGGGGAGGAGACTGCGGAGATGCTGCGTCTGTACGAGCAGGTCGTCCGCATCGATGAGTACCGCCGCATCTCGAGCATCGAATCGTACGAGCAGAACATCCAGCCGATGCTGGCCGAGATGAACGCGCGCCTCGACGCCGAGCGCCGGAAGCGCAATCCGGTCGCGCGTCTCGCGCATCTCGTCATGAGACGCGATCTGACGACGCGCGAGAAGATCGCGCATCGCCGCAAGATCGCATCGCTGCACCGGCTCGAGCGCGAGACGAAGGGCCTGGACGAGCCGTGTCTCATCGGCTGGCACTCGATGCTGATTCGGGTGAGTGGAGTCGTGGCGCCGTGCTGCATCCTGCAGGGCAGCCCGCTGGGCAACATCTACAAGCAGTCGCTGCACGACGTGTGGTACGGCGAGGAGTACGCGCGCTTCCGGACGGAGCTGTCGCGAATCATCCGCGAGAGGCAGAGCTGGGAGTACGACGCGGCGAACGACCGCACGGTGGTCGCGATGTGCGGCGGCAAGAGCGCGGAGACCTGTCCGATCAAGAGCTTCTACTACCGGCCGGACATCGACTTCATGCAGAGTCTCAGCGCGGGGTAGTAGCCCATGTCATTCCGAGCGTAGCGAGGAACCGGTGTGGGCGGGCGGCACGAAGGGTGATCTTTTTCACCACCCGCCCACACCGGTCCCTCGCTACGCTCGGGATGACACCTTCAGGGTTTCGCTTTGCCGCGCTTCGTGGTGAGATACACCGCGAACGATCCCAGCCAGTGTCCGCCTTCGTAGTGCGCTCCGGTGACCGACGCCAGCCCCGCCTCTCGATGCCTATCGGCGATTTTCTGCAGCGCGCTCGCTCGTGTGGTGAGACTCGAAGCGATTCCCTCCAGCATCCACGCGCGGCTCAGATTGAGACCGTCGAGATGCGCGAGTCGCGGATCGCTTGGATCGGTGACGACTTCCGGCTTCAACTGAACGTTTGGGAGGAATCGATCGAACCACGACGCGAACGCCTTGCGCGGCAGCACGCGGCGCATCACATCCGCCTCGGCGAGGCACGGCGAGAGAAAATCCTCGCCCGACGGCTCGTAGGAGAGCGGGCAGTTTCTGTCCGCGGCGTAGAAACGCTTCGCGGCGTCGCGCGCGATCTGCGCGAGCGCCGGATCGTCGGTGGAGTCGATGATCAGCCCTAACGCGAACCCGGTCTGACTGTGCTCGCCGCTGCGAATCGGATGCGACAGTTTCGGCAGCCACGCCTTCAGCCTGCCGTTCGCGGCCTCGGTCAACGGCCGCATGTTGATGGAGAGCTGCTTGGCCATCGGGTCATCCCATTCGCGCAGCTCCGCGGAGAGTTGCAGCAGCCACGCGAGCCCGTACGGCCGTTCGAAGCTCGCGCGTCCCTCGCCGCGAAGGTACGCGGCCTCCTGCGCAATGTTCTCCGCCGTGATGCTCTGTTGCAGCGCCTCACGCGCCTTCGCGGTGAACGGCGCGTCGGGGAACGTGCGCGCCAGACGGGCCAGAAGCCAATGGCCGTGAACGGAGGAATGCCAGTCATAGCATCCGTAAAACGCCGGCGTGAGCTTGCGCGGCGGCGCGACGTCCGCGTCCGAGTTGAGATTGTGGGAGATCTTGTTCGGATACTCCTTGTGCACGCACGCCAACGCGAGATCGGCGAAACGCTCCGCGGCATGAGAGTCGAAGTCCGCGGCGACGAGCGTGCCGGGAAGGATGAGCAACGCGATGAGGAAACGCATCGCGCGAATCTAACGCAGACGGTCCATCAATGCATCCGCGCGAAGATGAACGCGATGATGATGATCGCCACCACCACCAGCACGATGATCACCGTTCCGGTCTGCTTGCTGCTGCCGCTGCTGGAGACCGTCTCGTAGACCACGCGCTTCGAAACGCGTTCCTCGTCGCTGGCTGAATCATTCGGGTCGGGCATGTTCAGCAGACGCAGCAATTGGAGTGCCACGCGCCGCGAGATGCCGCGAGGACCACATGAAGATCGGAATCGAGAAGCAGCTCAATCCAGCCGCGACGAGAAATGATGTGCGCAGGCTGTAATGCTCACCGATCGAACCGATGACAAGCGAGCCCGTTCCAATTCCAGTGTCGAAGGCCCACACGATGCTGCCGAACGTGCGGGCGCGGCGATCGGGATCGCTGTTCGAGAGAATGAAGGTTGCGAACGCCGGATACGCCGCGCCGAAGCCGAGCCCGAACAGAATCGCCGACGCGATCATTTGCCAACGAACCTCCGCCACGGCGAGGAGCGCGAACGCGACCGGAATCAGCGTCAGCGCCGGATAGAGAATCACTTTCGTCCCGACGCGGTCGCCGAGGTGGGAGAAGCAGACGCGGTAGACGACGATGGTGACGGCGAAGACCGTGAGATAGATCGCGCGCGGCTCGATGTGCCGCTGTACGGCGACGATGGCGGAATAGCTCGTGATGCCGCCGTAGCCGAACGTGGCGACGGTGAGCGACAGGGCGGTCTGCGTCACGCGCCAGTCCCACGAGTCGGCGAGCCGCGGACGAACCGCCGGGCGGGGCACGTCTTGGGCGGGAAGCAGAATCGCGCCGATCAGCATCAGCGCGGAGAGCACGACGAGATCGATGCACAGCGTCAACCATCCGAAGTGAAAGACCCAGAGCCCGACGGCCGGTGCGATCGCGACCGCCGCGGTGCTGGAAAGTCCCCACCAGGCCAGCCCCTGATTGCGGCGCGAGGCGGGGATGTAGTCGCTCATGATCGCGGAGGCCGCGGCGATGAGTCCGGACCACAACGCTCCGTGAATGGCACCGATGGCCAGCAGGAGCGGCAGAACTGTGACGACACCGTAGGCCAGCGAAAAGACGATGAACGCGATCGAGATGATGATCAGTTGCCGCTTCCGTCCGATGTGATCGGCGAGGCTGCCCATCAGCGGCGCGGCAAACGCGCTCGCGTACGTGTAGACCGCGAGGAACCATCCGGCCTTCGCGGTCGATCCGCCGAGCTGCATGATCCGGAACGGAATGGCGGGGAGCAGTTGGAAGGCGGAGAAGAACGTGATGAACGCGAAAACCCACACCCCGGCGAACTGCGGCGTGAACAGGGGGTCCCGGGCTGCGGCCTCGGAGGACATCGGCCGGGCATTGTAGCGGGCGGCGCTGCCATGCAGGTCTCGTCGCGCTGCATGATTCTGTGTGCGGACCGGCTTCCGCCGGTCGGTCGTGACCGGCTGAAGCCGGTCCTCACACAGAGACGCTCCAACGCTGCTGCCCCGTAGAATGTTCGCGCGCCCGAGGGCGTTCCGACCTGCGATGAGAATCAAGCGCGCCGCGAAATACGGCTTCTGCTCGGGTGTCCGCATCGCGGACCTGAAAGTGAAGCGCTTTGTCGCCGCCGGCGGCCGTGGAGCGATCCTCGGCCAGGTCGTCCACAACGAACGCGTCGTGGAGGAGATGGAACGCCTCGGCGTCCCCACGGTCGAGGATCTGACCGCAGTGGCCGAGCCGACGATCGTCTTCTCCGCGCACGGCGTGCCGCCGTCGTTCCACGAGCTGGCGAAGTCGTCCGGACTGCAGGTTCTGGATACGACGTGCAAGTTCGTCTACGACATCCATCGCGAGTCGAAGAGTGCATTCGGCGACGGGTATCACCTGGTGTTCATCGGCGACCCGAACCATCGCGAGGTCGTCGGATACACGCACGATCTCGACCCGTCGACGTACCACATCGTGTCGACGGTGGCTGGCGCGGAGGCGGTCGACTGGTCGCAGTACTCGCGCCTGAAGGTGTTCTATCAGACGACGCTCAATGCCGACGACTTCGAAGATGTCGTGCGCGTGATCGAGCGCCGCACGAAGCAGGTCGAGCGTGCGGACACCATCTGCTACGCGACGAAAGAGAATCAGGATGCGGCGCGCGTTCTGGCGAACGATCCGGAGATCGACGTCATCGTCGTCATCGGCGGAAAGAAGAGCGCCAACACCAAGCACCTGTGGGAAATCTGCCGCGAGATGAAGCAGGCATATCTCGTTCAGGGCGCGTCCGATCTCGATCCGATATGGTTCGAGAATTCGAACGTGGTCGGAGTGACCGCGGGCGCCTCGACCCCTGACTACGTCATCGATGAGGTGGAGCAGCGCATCGCAGCCTTCTGATGATGACTCTGCTCCGCACAACGGCCGTGCTTCTTTTCGTGACGGCGACGGCCAGCGCGGCCGACCTCAATTGCCACGGCCCCGCCAACCTCGAGGACTTCCGCTACTCGTGGCGCATGCGCGGCGGACTGTCCGTGGTCGCCGGCCTGCTCTTTCCAACGTCGGGCGTCGGCCAGTTGAAGACGCATTTCCCCGCCGGCGCCGACCACACCATCAATAGCCAGCTTCTCATCACCGCGCGCGACAACAGCGGCTTCTACGTCTACGAGTCGGAGATGGACTCGACGGGCGAGAAAACGCTCATGAGCTATCACGGCTACACGTGGAAGAAAAAGTCGCGCAAAGAGCGGACGATCTTCGACTACGTCAAACGCATGGCGCGCATGCACAAGGAAACGCCGGAAAAGCAGTGGGACCGAACCGAGCCGCTTCCGGCGGATTCGCTTCGCGACGTGCTCACGGTGATTTTTTATCTGCGGCAGAACGCGGCCACGATTCACGCGCCGATCATGACGACGATCTACTCCGACGGGAAGTCCTATCCGGTGCAGATGCGGCCGGTCGAGCGCCGCATCTTCACGATCCAGGGCCAGCGCGTCGGCGCCCTCGGCTTCGAGATCGTCGACGCGCCGAACAGCACCGGCAAGAAGTGGCCGGGCGGTGTCCGCGTGTGGCTGTCCGAGGATGCACGCCGCATCCCGTTCCAGATCGAGATCCAGCAGAGCATGGCGTCGCTGCAGCTCTCGTTGGAATCGGTCGAGGCTTGCGCGTTCATGCAGGCGAGTGCGCGCTAGCGCGCGCGTTGTCGGTTGTCGGTGATCGGTTGTCAGAAGCGAGTCTGTGGTGGCCCGTCCCCGCAATTGCGCGCACACGTCCACCGATCGCCTTTGACAACCGTCAACCGACAACCGACAACG
>JBBRMQ010000200.1:0-8169 GCA_038230775.1 Thermoanaerobaculia bacterium | reverse complement strand
TCTTGGCCAGCACTTCGCCGCCGTCCATGAGCGGCATGAGCCAGTCGAGCAGGATGACATCCGGCCGCTCGCTCTCGATGCGCTCGACGGCCTCGGCGCCGTTCGCGGCGAGCTTCACTTCATAGCCGCGCTGGTTGAGGCCGATCGCATAGAGACGGCGAACGTCTGAGTTGTCCTCGACGATCAACACCTTCGGCGGTTTGGGCGTCATCCATCCGCCATTGTGCAGGTTTCATTCCGTTACAATCGGCGCATGCGAGCCGGGTGGAATGAGTACTTCATGGGAATCGCGCATCAGGCGGCCACACGGTCGACTTGTGCGCGCAAACACGTCGGGGCGGTGATCGTACGCGACCGGACCGTGCTTTCGACGGGATACAACGGCTCCATCCGGGGTTTACCGCATTGTGACGAGGTCGGCTGTGTGATGGAGGACGGACACTGCATCACGACCGTCCACGCCGAGGCGAACGCGATTCTGCAGTCGGCGAAGAACGGTGTCTCCATCGAAGGCAGCGAGATCTACACGACGGCTTCACCTTGTTGGAACTGCTTCAAGCTGATCGCGAACGCCGGCATCAAGGCGATCTACTTCGGCGAGTTCTATCGCGATGAGCGGTCGCAGGAGACCGCGCGGCAGATCGGGATCGAGCTCGTGGACCTCCGCATGCCCTCCCCGGTCCCTGCGTGATCATCCTCGGCGTCGACACCTCGCTTCCGCTGCTGTCCGTTGCACTGATCCGCGATGACGCCGTTCTCGGCTCGGTCGCGTTGGAAGGGAAAGGGTCGCGCAACGAGAAACTGCTGCCGGCGATCGACTGGTTGCTGACGGAAGCGAGCGTCGATCGGCGCGAGATCGATCTCTATGCCGTGACGCGCGGACCGGGATCCTTCACCGGTGTCCGCATCGGACTGGCGACCGTGCAGGGCATGGCGCTGGCGTTAGGCCGTCCGGTCTGCGCCATGTCGACGCACGAAGCGATCGCGCCGTCCGGCTCGCGTTCGGCCGTCGCGGACGATGCGGGCCGCGGCGAGTTCTACGTGTCGATTTACGACGATGGACGCGAAGTCGAGGCGCCGCATCTGGCGCCCGAAAAACCGCAAGGCGCGATCATCGCCGCCGATCTGCATGACGTCGCGATCCGGTGCGCGCAGAGGGCGCTGGCGATCGCGCGCGCGGACCGCCTCGGCGAGTACGCCGACGCGACGCCGATCTACGTCCGCCTCGCGGAGGCCGACGTCAAGCTGCAGCAGAAGCGCGATGCGTGACGAAGTCACTGTCGCGCCCGCGACCCTGAGCGATCTCGATGCCATCCACCGGCTCGAGAAGGCCGCGTTTCCTTCGCCGTGGCGTCGCGAGTTCTTCGAGAGCGAGCTGCGCGCGGAGAGCCGGCTCAATCTCGTTGCGCGGCGCGGCCCCACGCTGATCGGCTACCTCTTCGCGATGTGGTTCTTCGATGAGATGCACATCAACAAGATCGCCGTCGACGAGCCCGAACGCCGCCGTGGAATCGCGGTGGCCCTGATGCGCGAGTGCGACGATTTCGCGATGCACAACGGCATCAAAACGATCTCCCTCGAAGTGCGCGAGACGAACGCCGGCGCCCAGGCCTTCTACACGCGGCTCGGGTTCGGCTCGCTGTACGTGCGGCCTCGCTATTACCCGGACGGCGAGTCGGCGGTGGTCATGATGCGGGAGGTCGCCTCGTGACCCAGCGCAGACGGTAGCGCGGCGCCGGCCGCATCTTCTCCACGATCGCCGCCGCCACCTCGGACTGCGTCACGACGGGTTCCGTTCGACGCGGCAAGCTCTCGATCATCGCTACCAGCTCGGCGTCCGTCTTTTTGTCGTTCGTGCGATGGACGAGCGCGAGCGGGTCGGGGGAAATCCAACGCCCTTCGAGCATGCCGATCGCTTCCAGCGCCGTCGGCGGATTGATCTCGAACGTCTCGCTGTCGATGCGATTGAAGCCTTCGACGGCGAGAGGGTTGCCGTGGATCGCCACTTTGAAGTGGGCGGGAAACGGGTTGTACACGAGATCGAAGACGCGATCGACGCTGGCGCTGGTGTCGACGTCGCTCGTGTTGACGAGCGCATCGATCGAATCGCGGACGCTGTTGCTGAGCGAGCGTTCCCGATCCGAAAGCAACGGACGCTGTTCCGACTCGCCGCTGAAGACGTCGGTGAACACGTCGTGCGCGCGCTGCGGCCTCGCGTCGAGATAGGCGTACATCGAGCGCATGGCACTGAAGTAGCGCACCGCACGTGCGGAGTAGACATCGAGCATCTTCTCCGCCAGGCGGCGCTGCGCCGGAGTCGCGCGATTGCTGGTGCCCGCGTACATCGCGAGCTCCGTCCATCCATCGCCGCGCGTCGTCGTGACCGTGATCGGCGTATCGAAGAAAAACTTCTGCAACTGATCGGTCGCCACCGTGGCGCGGTGCTCCGCGGACGTCAGCTTGCCGTGCGTACGCTCGAAGGTCACGCGGTCCGTTTCCGGATTGGCTTGTGCGAAGCGCTGGCTCCATTCGTCCCGTTCCGCCAGCAGCGCGCTGCGCTCCTCTTCCGCTTCGGCGTATTCCGGTGTCTTAGGTTTGGCTTCGCCGACGAGCGTCGTGGCGGCGATCGTGACCTGATCGCCGGTCGCATCGAAGGTCAACATGACGACCCGGCGGACGATCGGATCGCAGGAGAAGAGAAGAAGGCAAAGGAGTGCGGCGGCCGGGCGAGTCGCGGGTCGGAGGTCGCGTGTCGGCGTTTTGAATTCCGACCAGCGACCCCCGACCTGCGACCTGCGACTCACGATTCTTCCTTGATCGCCGCGATCGGATCGAGCCGTGATGCCATTCGCGCCGGATACCACGTCGCGAGAACCGACAGCGCGACGGCCACGAGGTTCACGCCGATCACGTCCGCGCGATTCACCGCGAAGGGCAGATAGCGGATGAAGTAAATGTCGCTCGGCAGCGGCACCAGCTGCCAGCGATTGGCGGAGAACGAAACGCCGAGGCCGAGGAGATCGCCTAACAGGGTGCCGCCGAGGCCGATGAGCAGTCCGACTGCCATGAAGATCGTGAGGATCGTGCGGTCCGTGGCGCCAAGAGTTCGCAGAACGCCGACCCCGGGCCGCTTCTCCATGATCAGCATCGAGAGCGACGAGATCAGGTTCAGCGCGGCCACGAAAATGATGAGAGAGATCGTCACGAACATCACGATCTTCTCCAGCCGCAACGCGAGGAATAGCGGGCGATTGATTTCTTTCCACGTCTTGACCTGTACGTTCGGGAAATCCGCCGCCAGCCGCGACTGAATCGAGTCGGCGAGCACCGCGTCGCCGTACATCTCGATCGACGTCGGTCCGTTTGTTCCAAAAAGACGCTCGATCTCGTGAAGGTCGAGCGTCGCTTCGGCGTTCCGCTCGTCCGTCGCGGGCGGCAGCAACGCCGTGATTTTGTACTTGCGCCAGACCGGGACGGGGCCGAACGGCGTGAGCCGCGTTCGCGGCGCGACGATCGTGATGTCGCCGCCGGTGTTGAGTCCGAGGCCTGCGGCGACGTCGCGCGCCAGGGCGATGGCCTCCGGCTGCCCCGCGGTCGTGTTTCCCGAGCGCAGCCGGATCGGCCTTCCGCGACGCTCCTGTTCGTTGCCGCCCCATCCGATGCCGCTGACGAGCGTCCGCACGTCGCGCATGCCGAGCTTCGTTCCTTCGGCGGCGATGACCGCGGCGTCGTCGAGCGTGTTCTTGCCGATCGGCTCAATCAGAATCTGGGGGCTCGACGCGATCAGTCGCTGCTTGATCTGACCCTGCAGCCCGGAGAGAAGCGCGAGCGAAACGAGGAGCGTGGCGACACCCACCGCGAGCCCGAGCATCGAGATCAAGGAGAGAAATGCGGTGTGCGCCTGCTTGCGGGCCGCCCAGAGGTAACGTCGGGCAATGCGGAATTCGATCATGTCGCGAACTGCCGTTGCTTCTGTGTGAGGACCGGCTTCAGCCGGTCGGTCGTGACCGGCTGAAGCCGGTCCTCACACAGAAGCCTATCGTGGCCTCATCAATGGAAACAGAATGACATCACGAATCGTGGCCGAGTCCGTGAGCACCATGGCTAGCCGGTCGACGCCGATGCCTTCACCGCCGGTCGGCGGCATGCCGTACTCCAGCGCGCGGACGTAGTCCTCATCCATCTGATGCGCTTCGTCGTCGCCGCGCTCGCGCTCGCCGAGCTGCTGCTGAAAGCGGCGCGCCTGCTCGTCCGGATCGTTGAGCTCGGAGAAGGCGTTGGCGATCTCCATTCCGCCCATGAAGAGCTCGAAGCGCTCGACGAATCGGGGATCGTCCTTCCGTTGTTTGGAAAGTGGCGAGACCTCGACCGGGAAATCGGTGATGAAGGTCGGGTGAATGAGTTTTTCTTCCGCGACCGCTTCGAACAATTCCGCGATGAGTTTTCCATCGTTTGGCGGGGTTGCCTCGGACTCGGCTCCCGGCTTCCGGCTCTCCTTCCACAATTTCAGGAGTGAGTCGCGACCTTCGAGGTCGCCCGCCTTGATGCGTCCATCGCTGAAATGAACGATCGCTTCCTTCATCGTGAAGCGCGCGAAGGGACGCTTGAAGTTGAGCTCGTTGCCTCGATATGTCACGCTCTCGCCCCCGCGCACCTCGCGAACGAGGCCGTTCAGCAGCTCTTCGCTCAATTCGATGAGATCGCGGTAGTCGGCGTAGGCCCAGTAGAACTCGAGCATCGTGAACTCGGGATTCCAGCGATAGCCGATGCCCTCGTTGCGGAAGTTGCGGTTGACCTCGTACACCTTCGACAGCCCGCCGACGATCAGCCGCTTGAGATAGAGCTCCGGTGCGATGCGGAGAAAAAGATCGATGTCCAGTGCGTTGTGATGGGTGATGAACGGCCGTGCCGCGGCGCCGCCGGCAATCGGCTGCATCATCGGCGTCTCCACTTCGATGAAGCCGTGGTCGTCGAAGTACTTCCGAATGTAGCGGACGATCTTCGCGCGCGTCTCGAACGTCGTCTTCACATCGTCGTTCACGATGAGGTCGACGTATCGCTGGCGATACCGTTGTTCGACATCGGTGAGGCCGTGCCATTTGCTCGGCAGCGGCCGCAGAGCCTTGACGAGGAACTCCAGCTTCTCCGCTTTGATCGAAAGCTCGTTCGTCTTGGTGCGGAAGACCGTTCCCTCGACCGCCACCCAGTCGCCGGCGTCGAGGTTCTGATACAGCAACCACTCGCGCTCGGAGAGCGTGTCCTTGCGGCAGTACGCCTGAATGCGCGCCGCACGCTCGGAGAGGACGAGGAATGCGGTCTTGCCGAATTCGCGGATCGTCATCACGCGGCCGGCAACCTTGACGCGCGCGTGCTCGGCGTTCAGCTCGTCGGCGGTCTTCGAGCCGTACTTCGCGACGACGTCGGCGACCGTTGTATCGGTATCGGCCTTCGTCGGATACGGATCAAAGCCGAGCTCCGTGATACGGGCGAGCTTCTCGCGCCGCACGCGTATGAGCTCGGATTCGGGGACTTCAGGCTGTTCGTCCGACAAAGCGCGCGGATTGTACTGTGTGGGGCCAGCCCTCCGGCTGGCCAGGCCGGCCAGAGGGCCGGCACCACACTTCGCTACAGCGGAGGCTTTGCCGGAGCGGCCTGCGCCGCGGGGCTCGTCAGCGGGGGCGCGGGCGTCACGATCTGGTTCGCCGATGGCTGTGGTGACGCGGCTGCCGGCTGATCAGGCGCGACGTACATCACGTCGGGCGCCGCCTGAAACTGGAGGCTCGTTTTCGCATGCTCGGTCGGATACATCCTCAACAGCGCGAGCTCGACGAGCTTGCTGTCGAGAATGCGCGGGTTCACGCGCACGTCGAGCATCTGGCGGTTGATGGCGAACGACTTCGCGTAGTACTCGACGGCCGCGTCAGTGTTCTTCCTCTGCTCTTCGATCAAGCCCATCTGGAACAATGCGGGAGCATGACCGGGCTTGTAGTGCAGCGTGCGGCGGAACGCGAAGCGCGCGCCGGGATCGTTGCCGCGTCCCTGGCGGACGAGGCCGAGGTTGTACCAGGCGGGGTAGAAGGAGGGGTCGGTGTCGACCGAGCGCTCGAACTCCGCTTCCGCGTCTTTCGGGAAGCCTTTCTGGCGCAGTAGCTGGCCGAGCTCGTTGTGCAGGCTCGCCGATTTCGGATCGCTGCGGACGGCATTCATCGTTTGTGTAATGCGCGCGTCGAGCGGATCGGACGGATTCAGGTACTTCTCGTAAAACATCCGCTTGGCGTACGGGTTCCTTTGCGGAATGGCGTCGTTGATCGTCTTGCAGCTCATGAGTGCAACGGCGGTCAGCGCCGCGGCGAGAATTTTCTTCATCGTTCTTCCTGGAGTTCGTTCAAATTTATCCCGTGCACAGCGAGGGATCTCCGGTGGGATTCGCGTAAATCTGTCGATGTTGCGTTGGGTATCATTCGTATTTGCTAACGCTTGGGAAGCCGAATCGTGTCTCGCGAGCAATCACCAAAGATGCCTCGCTGCGCTCGGCATAAAGTGACAGTCATCGTTCTTCCTGGAGTGGTTTCGCTTTCAGCTTCACTTTGCCATCGACGACGTCGACCCGGAATGCGACCGCCTTCACGTTGTAGCGTTCGCGGACCACTTCGGTCTGCTGCTCGACCATCTTCTTCAGTTGATCCATCGTCAGATTGGGCATCTTGCCGAGTTTCAGATGTTCCTTCTCGATCTGCGAGTACAACCGCTGAAGCTCCTCGCCGTTCGAGCCGGGCACTAACTTTACATACGGGTCGGCCTTGCCGGACGTTACGCGAGGCGCCGGCACGGCCTCTGGAACGGGTGGGGGGGGAGGCGGCGGGCTGGGTTCCTCGAGCGCGGCCTGGCGGCGGCGGAACTCGATCGGCCCTTCTTCGCGCTCCCGCATCTTCCGGCCCCACATCTCGCGGTACTGGTTGTAGCGCGAGAGGATGGTGTTGTAGCGAAAGCGGCGGCCGTTGTCGCGCATCTTCTGTTTGCCGACTTCGTAGATGCGAACCTCGACCATCTTCCGCTCGTGCATCGGAGGCGTTTTCGTGATGTGGGCGAAGAACTGATCGTACTTGTTCTTCAAGATACGGATCTGGTCTTCGAGGTGGTCGAGCTCTTCGTCCTGTTTGATCACGGTGGCAGCGACTACAATACGCGGTTCGCGCGGTGGAGCAATATGCCTAAAGGTAGAGCGGCGGCGGGAGATTCCGTACGTCGAGGCATCCCGGCAGTGGAGCGGATCCTCTCTGCAGAGGCGTTTAGCCTCCTGATTGCGCAGTTCGGGCGGTCCCGCGTGAAAGACGGCGTGGTGGCGCATCTCGCCAGGGTTCGTGAGTCGCGGTCGGACTACGACCAGACGGCCGCGGTCGCCGATGTGGCGAAGTCGCTCGATACGACCTCGCTGCGCCGCGTCATCAACGCCTCCGGCGTCATCATTCACACCAACCTCGGCCGCTCGCCGATCGGGGATGCAATCTGGCGCCGTGCGGCCGCGGTCGTCGAGGGCTATTCGAACCTCGAGTTCGATCTCGAGGTGGGTGAGCGCGGGAGCCGCGACAGCCACCTCCAGCGGCTCTGCCAGGCGCTCTTCGGATGCGAGGCGGCGATCCTGACCAACAACAACGCGGCCGCAGTGCTGCTCCTTCTGTCCGCGGTGGCGCGCGACCGCGAGGTGCTGGTCTCGCGCGGCGAGCTCGTCGAGATCGGCGGATCGTTCCGCGTTCCGGACGTGATCCAGCAGGGTGGCGCGAAGCTGCGCGAAGTGGGAACGACAAACCGGACGCGCGCTGGCGACTACGCCGAACCGGGTGATGCGGCGGCGATCCTCCGCGTGCATCGATCGAATTTCGAGATCGTCGGCTTCACCGAGACGCCGTCGATCGAAGAGCTGGTGGCGATCAAGACGATTCCGCTGCTGTACGACGAAGGCAGCGGTCGCGTCGTCGATCTGTCGCCGTACGGGTTCTCGAAGCAGGACACCGTTCGAGAGCTCCTCGCGAAGGGCGTGGACGTCGTCACGTGCTCGACCGACAAGCTGATCGGCGCCACGCAGGGTGGCCTGATCCTCGGGCGCCGCGACATCGTCGACAAGTGCCGCAAGCATCCGCTGATGCGCGCACTGCGCGCCGGCAAGGAGAG
>JBBRMQ010000199.1:0-8189 GCA_038230775.1 Thermoanaerobaculia bacterium | reverse complement strand
GGACAGCTTCTGTGTGAGGACAGCTTCTGTGTGAGGACAGCTTCTGTGTGAGGACAGCTTCTGTGTGAGGACAGCTTCTGTGTGAGGACAGCTTCTGTGTGAGGACAGCTTCTGTGTGAGGACCGGCTTCAGCCGGTCACGATCGACCGGCTGAAGCCGGTCCTCACACAGAAGCCAGAAGTCCTACGCAACAGACAGAAGCCTGAAGCTGCTCCTCACACAGAAGCAGAAGCTCGTCGTCTCACTTGCGCCTACCGCCCATCCCCAAACGAGATGCCGACGCTGCGGGCGGTGGCGACGAACTGGCCGTCGGGATTGACGTACTTCGGATTGGCGACCGCATCCCTGATCGGCACCGCCACGATCGCGTCCTGCCGCAGCGCGACCATCTTGCCGAAGTCGCCGCGGCCGACCAGGTCCGCTGCCGCCTTTCCGAAGCGCGTGGCGAGAATGCGGTCGTAGGCGATCGGCGACCCGCCCCGCTGCAGGTGGCCTAACACCGTGACGCGCGTCTCGAGATCGATCTCCTGCGAGAGGTCATCCGCCACCTGGTACGCGATTCCGCCTAACCGCCGCGCGCGCAGATCGACGTAATGTTCTTCGCCTCCCACCCGCTTCGCGCCCTCCGCGACGACGATGACATCGAAGGCCGAACCCTCTGCAGCACGCGAACGGATCGATCGGATCACGTCGGACGGACTGTATGGGATTTCCGGGATCAGAATGATGTCGGCGCCGCCCGCGAGGCCGGAGTAGAGCGCGATCCAGCCGGCGTTGCGCCCCATCACCTCGAGGATCATCACGCGGTTGTGGCTCTCCCCCGTCGTATGAAGTCGATCGACCGCCTCGGTGGCAATCGACACCGCCGTCATGAACCCGAAGGTGTAGTCCGTGGCGGCGAGATCGTTGTCGATGGTCTTCGGCACCGCGACCACCGGCACGCCCATCTCGAAGAAGCGCTGGGCAATCTTCAAGGTGCCGTCTCCGCCGATCGCGATCAGGGCATCGATCCCCAGCTCGCTCAGGTTGCGCACGACTTCAGCCGAGCGATCCACGCACATGCCCTGCGCGTCGGGATAGGCGAACGGGTCGCCGCGGTTCGTGGTCCGAAGCAGCGTCCCGCCTTTCGGCAGAATCCCACGGATGAGGTCGCCGGTCATCGCTATGAGCGATCGCGTGATCAGACCCTCGAAGCCCAACTGAACGCCAAATACCTCGAGCTTATGGTCGCGTACGGCAGTGCGTACCGCGGCGCGGATGACGGCATTCAGTCCCGGGCAGTCGCCTCCACCGGTGAGGATTGCAAGTCGTCGAATGGCGGGCATCAGGAAAAGGGAACGCGATCGTTCGAGCTGGCATTGCCGTTGCTCTTCGGTAACAACGTCAGCTCAGCTGACCTAACGTGGAGGAAAAGCATAATGGGTATCCTGACATGGATCGTTTTTGGCCTCGTCATTGGCGCGATCGCGAAGTTCCTCATGCCCGGAAATGATCCGGGTGGCTGGATCGTCACGATCCTTCTCGGCATCGCCGGTTCGTTCGTCGGTGGATTCCTGGCCTCGACCCTCATGGGCAAGCAGGAACAGACCGCGGGATGGATCGGATCGATCATCGGCGCGATGGTTCTTCTCTTCATCTACCGCCTGATCGTCGGCCGCCGCACCGTCGTCTAGACCACAACAACTCCTACACATTGCTCCTGGCCCCGCACGGTTGCGGGGCCTTTTTTGTGTGCGAAACATTTCAACAGGACACTCGTCTCAGACGTAGACTCGGAAGCACAACGGCGGAGAGAATCTTGACGCCGCGGCCTGCGTTTCCCCAACAGGAGCAAAAAACCTATGAACTCACGCAGCAAACGCTTTCTATCCATGATCGCGATCATCGTCGCGTCGGTTGCGTTCGGCGTCATCATCAGCGCCGACCTCGGCATGATGCGCAAGTCCAACGCGCAGACGGCGCCCATCCAGACGAGCTCGGGCGCAGTAGCGACGGTGACCATCCCCTCCTTCGCGGACATCGCCTCGCGCGTTGCCCCCGCGGTGGTCTCCATCACCTCGACCGAGGTGGTCAAGACGGCCGATCGGCGTCGGGGGACGGGCATCGATCCGTTCGAATTCTTCTTCCCCGATCCGCAAAGCGGTCGCGGACAGCGCCGCCCGCAGGGAACCACTCCCGGCGACGGCAGCGATGACGACGAGCACGCCCAGCGCAGCGGCGGCTCCGGCTTCATCATCTCGCCCGACGGCTACATCCTGACAAACAACCACGTCGTCGACGGCGCCACCAAGGTCGACGTTCACTACGGCGCCGACTCCGATGGCAACGGCGGTCACACCGTCTCCGCGAAAATCATCGGGCGCGATCCGGCAACCGACATCGCCCTCTTGAAGATCGACGCGGAAGGCCTGCCGAACGTTCCCCTCGGCGACTCCGACCGCATCCGCAAGGGTGACTGGGCGATCGCCATCGGCAACCCGTTCCAGTTCGAGAACACGCTGACGGTCGGCGTTGTCTCCGCGAAAGGCCGCGCTCTCGGCCTCAGCAAAGAGACGCAGTCCTTCGAGAACTTCATCCAGACCGATGCCGCGATCAACTTCGGCAACTCTGGCGGGCCGCTCCTCAACATCAACGGCGAGGTCGTCGGCATCAACACCGCGATCCGCGGCGGCGGCGCGCAGGGCCTCGGCTTTGCCACCCCGATCAATACCGCGAAGCGGATTCTCAACCAGCTCAAGAGCGGCAAGGTCACGCGCGGCTACCTCGGCATGGGCATCGTGCCGGTGACCGACGACGTGAAGGCCGGCTTCAGCTTGTCCGAGGCGCGTGGCGCGCTCGTGCAGACGGTGGAGGACGGCAAGCCGGCGTCGAAGGCGGGCATCAAGCCCGGCGACGTCATCGTCGAAGTCGACAGCCACAAGGTCAACACCAACCGCGACCTGATCGACTACATCTCGTATCTGCCGGTCGGCGCGAAGGTGAACGTTACCGTCATCCGCGACGGCGGGCGTCGCACGCTCACCGCAACAACCGCTGAGCGCAACGAAGTCGCCGAGAACAACACGACCAAGGACACGCCTGATGCCGGACAGCCGGCGCGCAACAAGCTCGGCATGTCGGTGCAGAGCCTCACGCCGCAGCTGCGGCAGACCTACGGCGTCGATGACAACCTCCACGGTGTCGTCGTGACGAGCGTGAAGGAAGTCTCCCCCGCCGGCGAAGCGCTGAGCGAGGGTGATGTCATCAGCGAGGTGGCCGGTCAGAAGATCAACAGCGTGGAGGACTTCCGCGCCGCGATCGACAAGACCCATAGCGGTCAGACGATTCGCGTGTACGTGACGTCTCCGGGACGGCAGTCGATCTCCGGCTACCGCTTCATCAAAGTTCCGTAAGGCATCGAGCCTTCATCCGCGCTTCGCGGCGGGGAGAAGGCCTATTGGGCCCTCGCCCCGCGCAGCGGGGAGAGGGTGGCCGAAGGCCGGGTGAGGGGCAACCGCTACAATCGCGCGCGTGAATGACGAGCAGTTCATGCGCCGCGCGCTCGAGCTGGCGGAGCGCGGCCGCTTTTCAGTGAGTCCCAACCCGATGGTGGGCTGCGTGCTCGTTCGCGACGACGCGATCGCCGGCGAGGGCTTCCACCTCCGCGCCGGTGAGCCGCACGCCGAAGTCAAAGCGATCCAGTCCTGCGAGAACCCGCTCGGCACCACGATGTACGTGACGCTTGAGCCGTGCGTTCACCACGGCCGCACGCCTCCCTGCACCGACGTCATTCTGTCGGCGGGCATCAAGCGCGTGGTCGTCGCGATGAGCGATCCGCATCACATCGTCAACGGCAAAGGCATCGAGCGCCTGCGGTCCGCCGGCGTCGAAGTGGTGGTCGGCGTTCTGGAAGACGACGCGCGGCGGTTGAACGAGAAATTCATCTACGCCGTGACGCAGGAGCGTCCGTTCGTGCTGCTCAAGGCCGGCATGACGTTCGACGGCAAGCTGGCGACCGTGGATCGCGACAGCAAGTGGATCACGAGCGAGGCTGCGCGGCAGCGAAGCCTCGAACTGCGTGAAGAGCACGACGCGATTCTCGCTGGAGGCGGCACGGTGCGCGATGACGATCCGCATCTCACGCGGCGTCTCGGCTGGAATCGGTCGATCACGCCGTGGTGCCGCATCGTGCTCGACCGCGATCATGTTGTTCCGTCAACCTCGCGCGTCCTGACTGACGGCGGCAACACGATGCACGTGAAGGACGACGTCGATCTCGAGCAGCTATTTCGCGATCTCTATCAGCGCGGCGTGCAGTCGGTCATCGTCGAAGGTGGCGCGATGCTGCACGCGGAGATCATCCGCCGCCGCTTGTGGCAGAAGATGATCGCATTCGTCGCGCCGATGATCGTCGGCGGCGCGGAGGCGCCTTCGATTTTCAGCGGCGACCCGGCGCGTCGATTGACAGACGCGTATTCGTTCCGGTTTGATCGCGTCGAGATCGTCGGCGGCAATCTGATGATCACGGCGTACCCCTGAATGTTCACCGGAATCATCCAGCATAGCGGTGTCATCGATGCGTGCGAGCGGCGCGAATTCGGTGCGCGGCTCCGCATCTCGACCACCGATGACGAACCCTTCGTGGATGGCGAAAGCGTCGCGGTCAACGGAGTCTGCCTGACGGTGTTCGCGAAGGGCGCGGGCGCGGTGAGCGCCGACGTGTCCAACGAAACGCTCGCCCGCACGACCCTCGCTCGCCTCGGGAACGGCGCACGCGTCAACATCGAGCGATCGCTCGCGATGGGTGACCGCCTCGGCGGTCACATCGTGCAGGGCCACGTCGACGCGGTCGGCACACTCATGTCCATCACGTCGGAAGGAGACTTCGCCGTCTATCGCTGGAGCTTCCCCGGCGATTACGCCACGCTGATCGTGAACAAGGGATCGATCGCCGTCGACGGCGTCTCACTCACGGTCGTCGATCCCGATGTCTCGAGCTTCGCCGCGGCATTGATTCCCGAGACGCTGCGACGTACGACGCTCGGCACGGCGCGCATCGGCGACGGCATGAACCTGGAGTTCGACATCATCGCCAAGTACGTCCGCAACCTCGCCGCACCCTACGTGAAAGCCGCGTTGGCGCCATGACCATCGTTCGAGCCGCCCTCCCACACCGGTCCCTCGCTACGCTCGGGATGACAGCAGTGCGCTGCGCTACGATGTCATCCTGAGCGTAGCGAAGGACCGGTGTGGGTGTGCGGTACCCGGCCGCTCTCTATGCTCGTGACGACACCGCGTTGATTCTCTATCGCAAAGCGCCGCCGCTGCGCATGCAGCGTTTCTCGTCTCCGGAGCCGCCGTACTGGGCCGCGACGGTCATCGCGCCGTATGGACCGCGGCGGGCATCGCCGGTGGCGATCGATTACATCGACCTTCACGCCTCGGGCGCCGATCGCGTGGAGTGCGTCGTCAGCGAAGACACGCTCACGGACGCGCCCCGCTCGCCGGTGCTGATCGACGCCGCGGAGTGGACGGAGGTGATTTACCGCCGCGGAGAGGACGCGCTCCGCATGGCGCCGAACGCCATGCAACTCGTCACGCACGCGCTGCCCGCGGCCGATGCCTACACGATCGTCAGCGCCTGGCCTCTCGATTTCGATCGCATCGAGCGCCTGTTCCAGGAAGCGAGCGGCCGCCGATGGGGCGTCGTGGTCCCCGTCATTTTTCCGGTGACCACCGATCTGGCCGCTCTCGATCGCCTGGCTCGCTCCGCTCAGCAGCATGGCGCGCGCTTTCTCGGGGCGCTGCCTGTCGACGTCGACGCCACAGCGCGCAAGGCGCTCGCGCAGTCGATGACCCTCGACGACGAGAGCTACGAGATGCTCTTTCACGCCGATCTGGAACCGCTCTCGATCGCGACCGAGAGACACATCGCCGCGCTGGCGCACGAGATGACGCTTGCCGACTTCGTCGTTCCGCCGCGATGGGACGAGAAGTCGAACTGGAACGGCGCGATCCTGCTGATGCTCGCCGCGACGCGAATGATCGCGCTCAAGCATGATGTCGAGCTCGCCACCCGCATCGCGCGATCCGCCCGCGCCGTGGCTCAGCTCGACAAGCCCATCGAGCGCATCGCGCAAGCGGCGAGCTTGTCCATCGTCGAGGCGCTCGACGAGATCAGCGTCGATGTGCTGACCGATTGGCTCGAGTCGGGACGGTCAGCCTTCGCCGATCACATCGATAAGCAATGGCGATTGCGGCGCGATGCGGGAGTGTAGGTGGGTGCCCCTCATCCGCCCTTCGGGCACCTTCTCCCCGCAAGCGGGGCGAAGGACAACGAATTGAGTTCTCGGCGCAAGGGTTCTTTGTTACCCCTCGGCCCGTTTGCGGGGAGAGGGTGGCCGAAGGCCGGGTGAGGGGTCGCACACCTAGCAGAAGGAGTCGGGATCGAGCTCTAAACCGCTTCCTTGAAACCTACCGGGGTGAGCCGAGAGAATAGCAGAATTTCACGTCATCGTCACAGGTTGCCAACCCCGCCATGCGCCGCCGCACCGTCACGCTCCTCGGGCTCCTCCTCGGCGCGGTCATCCTCGTGGCGTTGTGGGGCGTTCTGCGCGAGACTCGCGGCCTGGTTACCGCCATTAAGTCACCGCAGGAGAAGGAGATCGACCTCGGCACCCTCGTCACGCGAGTGCGGTCGCTCAACCGGCTGGAAACGGCAACGATGCACGTCGTCCATGTCGGCACCATCAGCCAGACGTACGAATACATCCCGAACGGACTGGCCGGCGATCAGCTCACGCTCTACTCCGCGGGGGACGTCATCGCCGGGATGGACCTGGCGACATTGAAGGACACCGACGTCCGCCGGGAGCCGAACGGAACGATCGTCCTCAAGCTGCCGGCCTCGCAGATTCTCGTCAGCCGCGTCGACAACCGGGAGACGCACGTCGTATCGCGCGACACAGGATGGTTCCGCAAAGCCGATCCCCAGCTCGAGGGACGCGCTCGTCAATACGCCGAGCAGGCCATCCGCAACGAAGCGATGCGGAAGGGAGTCCTCGAACTTGCCGCGCGCAACGGCGAGCTCAGGATTGCGGAGCTCCTCCATACCCTTGGCTTCGAGCGTGTGCGCTTCGATTCTCAAGCAGCATCGCCTTCGCAAGGTTGATCGCCTTCTCGGTCGCCGCCGCCTTGTTCACGCACTCGTCGTACTCGGCAGCGGGATCGGAGTCGTACACGATTCCCGCTCCCGCCTGCACGTAGGCGCGATCGTTCGTCAGCACCACGGTCCGGATCGTGATGCACGAGTCGAGATTGCCGGAGAACCCGAAGTAGCAGATTGCCCCGCCGTAAGGGCCGCGGCGCGACTTCTCGAAGCGATCGATGAGCTCCATCGCGCGAATCTTCGGCGCGCCGCTCAGCGTGCCGGCGGGAAATGCGGCCAGAAAAAGATCGACCGCGGTGCAGTCGTCGCGCAGCTCGCTATGCACGTCGGTCACCAGATGCATCACGTGGCTGTACTTCTCGACGTGGCAGAAATTCTTCACCTCGACCGACCCGCTTTTCGAGACGCGCCCAAGGTCGTTGCGGCCGAGGTCGACGAGCATGAGGTGTTCGGCGTTTTCTTTCGGGTCGGCGACCAGAGACCGTTCGATCTCCGCGTCCTCGTCTGGCGTCTTCCCGCGCCAGCGCGTGCCGGCGATCGGCCGCGTCTCCGCGCTCTTGCCATCGACGCGCACGAGCATTTCCGGCGACGCGCCGACGAGCGTGCACTCCGCGGTGCGCAGCAGGAACATGTACGGCGACGGGTTCACCGACCGCAGCGCGCGATACAACGTCAGCGCCTCGGAGGTCGGATAGTCGGTCTCCCACCGCTGCGACAAGACGATCTGAAAGATCTCGCCGGCCGCGATCTCTTCCTTCGCGTCGCGCACGACCTGCTCGAACTCCGGCCGCGTGAAGTTCGACTTGAAACTCGATTGCGCGACGTCGTCCGGGAACGGCAGAAGGTCGATCTTCGCCGCGCGGAGCTTTTCGATCGCGCGGTCGATGCGCGCGTCCGCATCCTGCGGATCGGACTGGAACACGTTCGCAATGATGAAGAGCCGCTGTTTCACGTGGTCGAACACCAGGACGTTGTCGAAGAAGAGCAGCGTCGCGTCAGGGATGCCGGTGTCGTTCGGATGCGAGTCGGGGATGCGCTCGCT
>JBBRMQ010000198.1:0-8232 GCA_038230775.1 Thermoanaerobaculia bacterium | reverse complement strand
TGCCATCCTTCAGGCAGACGGACCGACGCGCGAAACATCAGGCGATCGGTCGCAGCTCCTGCAGGATAGAGAACGTGATGATTGAAGAGAATCAGGAGCAGGTTCTGCGTGGCGTTCGCTGACTCGCCATAGCCGCCGCCGAATGTCTTCGATGGTGACATGTAGTCGAAATCGACGTCGATCGAGTTCATTCCCTGCGGCACGTTGATGTGAAAGGCGAACATATCGACGCGATCGCGCGACCACTCGAGCTCCTGCCCCCCGGCGCGGATGTGCAGGCCGGCCATCTGCATGAGGGGTCCGGTCGCCGTGTGCTCGCCGGGAATCCATTTCGGATAGACGAGCGTCATCGGACCCGCGGTCGCGGGCAGCGTCTCGTGCGTGTGGAAGATGCCGCGCCGCGCGTCGGTGGCGTCGACGAGGAGAGTTTGGGCGAAGGCGGTTTGCGCAAGAAAGAGAACAACGGCGAAACGTTTCATGCGGCGAGTCTATCGCGCGCTTCTGTGTGAGGACCGGCTTCAGCCGGTCGGCCGTGACCGGCTGAAGCCGGTCCTCACACAGAGGCGCTGTGTGTGGCCACACAAGCGGCTAGTGTCGTACGCCGCGGCGGCGCGGGGGCGTGGACGGCGGCGCCGCGACAGCCTTGACCAGCGTGACGCTCGGCGTGGCCGAGCCGACGCTCGGCGCCAGCGTGAACGTCTTCGTGTCGGCGGTCTGGTTGTCGACCGAGACGGCCATCGCCGCCACGCGCGCGTTGCCGCCGATCGCGGTGACGACGACCTGCACGTTCGTCCGATCCTTCTTCCGGTCCGGCGCATCGAGACCGAGCTCGCTGAACACCGTATCGATTTGTTTTTGCTCGTACGGTCCGATGCCGATGTTCTTCTCGGCGATGGCGCTGCTCCGGTTGCCCGATTCGTAAAGCCTTACGTTCACGATGCCGTTGCTTCCCGACACTTCGTTGAGCACCAGCATCCAGCGCGTGCCGCGCGACGGATCGATCGATTGTTCGAGTCCGTCGTAGAAGAGCGTTCGCTGTCCGCCGCCGACGGCGCTGGTCAGCGACTCGGAAAGCGTCGTCGGAACCGGCAGCGCGGACGATGGCTTCGATCCGGATTGCAGCACCGCGTGCACCTTGCCTCCCGATGCGGTGTCCACGGAGATCGTGCCGGAAGCCGACGGGAGACCGAACAACTCGCTGACCACATCGCTGTAGATCTTCAAGCCACCGCCGGCGACATCGAATGAGCGCGTGAGCGGCGTTCCACCCGAGCTGCTGCGGTACGTCGCGACGAACGATGCCTTGAGAGATGTCGAGGCCAGGAAGCCGACGCTCGTTACGAATGTCGGACTGGCACCGGCGGAAACCGGCTTGGCGAGCACCGGCACGACCGTCGTCACCGACGGCAGCGTGTCGGCGTTCGGTTTGAGCCGCCCGTAGGCCACCGCCACCGCGGACGCCGCAGTGGTCTCGGCGATCGGCCGGCTCACGAGCGTGGCACCGGCGTCAACGGATCCGACGACGGACATGCCCACGATCGACCCGCCTCCCTCTTCAACCGTTATGTCGAGACGACCCTGCGGGACTGAGCCGATCGAGTCGAAGCGTTTCGATCCGTAGCGTGTGATGCTTGCCGTCGTCTCTCCGACCCGCGTTCCCAGATTGTCGAAGATCGCGACGCGCACATTCGCCCCGTCGACGCCGCTGGTCTCCGCCAGCGTGAGCGACGTTGTTACCGGCCCGCTCGACGAGATGCCGGCGATGACGTGCGGTGATCCCGTTCGCGCGCCTTCGCCACGATTGACGGTCGGTACGACGTACCCGCCGTGTCCGCCGATCACCGCGGACGTCACGGCGACGAGACCGAGGCGGTCGCGAGGGATGCGGACTTCGAGGGTGCCGGACGCGGGACGCGAAAGATGGAAGAGCTGCAGGAGAGGATCGGTCAGCGTGAGCAGATCATTGGGCGGAAGAACGACGGTGGTCCGCGCGACCCTCGTGACGTCGAATCCGTCGGCGCCAGCGGGAGTGAATACGATCTCCGCCTGAACCGCTTCTCCGCCGACGTTGGTCAGGCGAAGACGGCTCACCAACGGTCTGGCTCCCGCCACATCGCGGCTCACCACCTCGGGCACGATGAACGATCGCGTCGCGAGATCGAGCCGGGTGCTGCGACCGGCGGTCACCGGAAGATCGTCGTTGTCCTGCACGAGCAGCCGCGCCGACGCGCCGTCTTTCGTGCGGACCGTGAAGTACGTGTAACGCGGGAGCGGCGATCCGTTCGGCGAACGGCTGCGACGCGTGAACAGCTTGACGGGCCGCGACTCGCCGGGCGCGAGCGGCGTCGCGTTCCAATTCACTTCCGGAATCAGCCAGACCTCCGGGCCGATTTCGGCGGCGAGATCCATCGGCGTCGTTCCGGGATTGACGATGTTGATCGTGCGCGGTTGCCGCGAGGTGTCATCGCCCGCAAAGCCAGGGAATGCGGCGTATTCCGAATCGACACCATCGATCGAGAATCGAGGCGCGACCGCAGGGCCGCCGCCGACCTTCAGGTTGACGAACGCGTACGGTGTTACTGCCAGGCCGGGACCCGTCGCCGCGACGAAGATCACCCCCTGATACGACGCGCTCCGGTTGTTCGGCGGACCGGCGTAGCGGATCTCGAGCGTCTTCGGAACGTGCGGCTCGAGCGTCACAAAGGCGGCGTCGGTGGCGGTGGGATCGACGATCGAGAAGAACGGAGGCGATCCGAGCTCCTGCCGCCCGACGATGACCTGCAGCGATTCGGTGCCGAGGTTCTCGAGGGCGAACGATCCTTTTCGGTTCTCGATCTGTTCGCCGAGAGCGGCGACGACGGCAGTCGGAAGCAGGGTGAAGACGACATTCGGTTTCGCGGCGGTCACGACGACACTCTTCGCCGGCGACGGTGTGCCTGGCCTCGTCGGATCGCATGCGGCGATCGCGCGAACGCGGTGATAGTAGGTGCCGACCGACGAGGCGAGGAATGATGCGGCGGTGGAGCTCGTCACCTGGCTCTCGATCCCGGAAGCGAATGTCGCGGAAGTCGAGCGCTCGACGAGATAGCCGCCGTCGGTGTCCAGTCCGTCCGCAACGGACCACACGAGCGTGTAGGTCGATCCGGCGGAGACCGGGGGCGGCGTAAAGGTGATGACGACAGCGCCCGGCGTCTCGCACGCTCGCGTGGTGAAGCTTCGAGTGGCCGATGTGACGCCGTTCGGATCGCACTGGCCGCGCGCGACGACGCGCCAGAAATAGGTCGTGCCGGGAGCGAGTCCATTGACCACCTGACGGGTCCCGCTGACGCCGGCCGTCAGCAGCGGCGGAGTCTGCGACGTCCCGAAGTAGACGTCGTAGCTCGAAACGGTCTTGTTGGCGGACCACGACAGCTCGACCGTCGCCGATTGATTCGTGGCGCCGGCCGCGGGTGCAACGAGCGTGACTTGCAACTCGCCCGGAACGCAGTCGGGCGGGGCCGATGACTGGAACGATCGGACCGGTGTGGCGAGCGTGCGGTTCGGGTCGCACTCGGCATGAGCGACGATGAACCACGAATACGATCCCTGCGGTACCGCTGCGGTGTACGTCGTCCCAGTCAGGCCTGTGGCGACAAGCGGCGGCGGCGACGCGGTGCCGAAGTAGACATCGTACGTGGCCGAACGGGCCGACGCCTGCCACGTGAGCGTGACCGTCGGCGTATTCGTCGCCGAGCCCGCGGCCGGAGAAATCGCGTCGAATGCGCCCGGCGAACAGACGCCGGTCGTGGTAAAGACCGAGACAGCCGATGTCGCGGTGGAGACCGCGGCGCAGAAAGGATCACCCTTCGCGACGACGCTCCAGAAGTACTGGACACCGGCCTGTAGATTAGACGGAATGAACGAGGACACCGCAAGATCTGCGGCGACCACCTTCAGCGGCGGACTGACCGTGTCGAGAAGGACGTCGTAATGCGAGGCGCCGTTCGAGGTCCACTTGAGCGTGGGACCGGTCGTCGTTGTTGCGCCGGGTGCGGGGGCAGTGAGAATCGGCGCGGTGACACTCACGCATGAGTTGATCATGCGGACGCGCTCGTTCTTCGTATCCGAAACGAAGACGCGGCCCGCAGCGGTATCGAGCGCGATGCCCGATGTGTAGTATTCGAAGTTGAGCTTCGCATCGCGGGCCGGGCCGTTGTCGCCCGAGAAGTCGCCGTCCCAGTACGCGATTCCTTTGCCGGCGATGGACGTGATTACGTGCGAGACGGCGTCGATCTTCCGGACCCGGTGACCGTTCTGATCGGCGAAATAGAGATCGTCGTTCCGGCGGTCGATCGCCATGTGCATCGGCGTGATGCTGGCGTCCGTGGCCTGTCCACCGTCGCCGATTCCGTCGGAGGGATTCCCACGACCGGCGTACGTGGTGATGTTGTGGGTCTGCGCGTCGATCCGGCGAATCGCGCCATTCGCGGTATCTGCAATGAAGAGATTTCCGGCCCGGTCGACGACCACTGAGTGCGGCGAATCGAGTTGGGCGTTGATGGCGAGGCTGCCGTCGCCGGAGAAGCCCGGGGTGTCGCTGCCGGCGAGCGTGGTGATTCGCTTCGTTCCCGCGTCCACCTTGCGGATGCGGTGATGATGACCGTAGTCGTAGTCCGCGATGTAGAGGTTTCCCGTGGCGTCGAAGTGGATGGACTGCGCGTAAAAGTGCGCGGACGTGGCGGGACCGTTATCACCGATGCCGTCATCGGGGTCGCCGTTGATGACGAGGCCGGCGATGGGGGTGAGCGTTTCGTCGGCGTTGATGCGCGAAACGACAAGGCCGGAGCTGAAGTACACGAGACCGTCGATTCCGATCGCAACGTCCACCGGAAAGCCGATCGTTCGCTGCGTGGCGAGCGTTCCCTCGTCCCCGCCGCAACAGTTGTTCACCAGACCGGCGATGGTTGACACGATGCCCGTACTGGCCGCGACCTTGCGCACCAGCGAGTGACCCGGGTCCGCAATGATCAGATTGCCGCTCGCGTCCAACGCCAGGCCCATCGGGATGTGAAGGACGGCGGCGGGGCCGACCCGACCGTCGCCGATGAAGTTTCCGCCGCCGGCGACGCGCGTGATGATCTGCGTCGTCGCATCGATGCGGCGGACGCTCGCATTCGAGCTGTCTTCGACGAAGATGTTGCCCTTACTGTCGATGGTCAAGGCAGTGGACGCGTAGATGCCGGCGTTTTTGGCCGGACCATCGTCTCCCCCACCGTATTCGCCCTGGCCGGCGACCCGCGTAATCGTCTTCGTGATCGGGTTGTACTTGCGAATCAGCCCATGGTAGGAGTCCGCGATCAGGAGATTGCCGCCGGCATCGAGCGCCAGCGCCTGTGGAAATGAAAGCTTGGCGTCCGTGCCCGGACCGTCATCGCCAATGTCATCTGCCGGCGTTCCACCTCCCACGACCGTGGTGATGATTTTCGTCGCCGCGTCCACTCTACGCACGCGATCGTTCAGCGTGTCGGCGATGTAGAGGTTGCCGCTCGCGTCGGCTGCCACCGCAGCGGGGAACGCAAACTCCGCATTGGTGGCGATGCCGTTGTCGCCGGAGAAGGCGCCTCGCGAGGGCTGGCCCGCGACCGTCGTGATGATTCCCTGGCTGTCGATCTTGCGTACGGTGTTCGTGTCCCAGTTCGTATCCGTCACGTAGAGGTTGCCGTCTCTCCAGGCGAGACCAGTGGGCCTCGCAATCACGGCGCTTGTCGCCGGACCGTTGTCCCCGTTGCCCGAACGATTCGGATCGAACTCGCTGCCGGCGAACGTCGTGATGATCTTCGTGACCGCGTCGATGCGACGAACCCTGCCATTGCCCTGGTCCGCGATGTAGAGGTTGCCCGCGCTGTCGAACACGATGCCGGCCGGCGCTTTCAGCGATGCCTGCGTCGCCAGACCGTTGTCTCCGCTGAACGAGCCCCCGCCCGTGCCCGCGTACGTGGAGATCGTCCCGTCGGCGGCGTTCACTTTGAAGATGACGTTGGCGTCCGACTCCGAGATGTAAATGTTCCCGTCGCGATCCGCCGCCAACCCTCGGACATTCGAGAAGATGACCGATGTGGCAGCGAGACCTTGCTGCGACGCGGTGCCGCCGCCGGCAACCGTGACGATCGACTGGGCGTGCGCGCTGCCGAGGAATGCCGCGCCTAACAGGATGGTGATTATCTTGTAGCTTCGGATGCCCGCCACTTTAGCACCATAGAATGGCGTCATGAACATCCTGATGGCACTCGCATTCACGGTCGGCACGGCAACAGCGCAACCGGGTCAGAAGGCATACGGAGCGATCGAGGTTCCAGCGGGGAGCGACGCCGCGCTCACGATTCCCGTCGTCGTGGCGCAGGGCGCGAAACCGGGACCGGTGCTCGCGCTGGTCTCCGGCGCGCACGGGACGGAGTACGCGTCGATCATCGCGCTGGAGAAGGTCATCGACCGCATCGATCCGTCCGCGCTCAGCGGGACGGTGATCATCGTGCCGCTGGTCAACGTCAACTCCTTCGAGAAGAAAGTGCCGCACGTCAACCCGGTCGACAGCAAGAGCATGAACCGCTTCTATCCGGGAAAGATCGATGGCACGCAGACCGATCGCGCGCTTTACTTCATCACCAAGCAGGTCGTCGAGCCGGCGAATTACCTCATCGATCTGCACGGCGGCGATCTCGATGAGAGCCTGCGGCCGTACAGCTACTGGCCAAAGACGGGCAACGATGCGCTCGACGCGCAGACGAAGCAGATGGTGCTGGCGTTCGGGATCGACAACATCATCATCGACACCTCGCGGCCGAAGGATCCCGCGGCGTCGCGCTATCTCGACAACACGGCACTCACGCGCGGCAAACCGGCGATCGCGGCCGAGGCGGGATACGCGGGCACCGTTGAAAGCGACGACGTCGAGTTACTCGTCAACGGCTGCTTCAACGTGATGCGCTCGCTGAAGATGCTGCCCGGCGAGGCCAAACCCGTCGAGAATCCGGTGTGGTTCGAAAGCGTGCAGACGGTATCGAGCGACGTGAACGGGATCTTCTATCCTTCGGTCAAACGCGGGACATACGTGCAGCAGGGCGCGAAGCTCGGCACGATCACCGACTACACCGGTCGCCTGCTCGTTGAGCCAAAGGCCACCGCCTCGGGCGTGATCCTCTACGTCGACGCGGTGCCGACGATGACGAAGGGCGCGACGGTGGCGAACATCGGTGTGGTGGCGAAGCAGGCGCCATGAGAAAAAACGCGCCGTCGTTCGTGTTCGTGTCCTTCACAACGACATATCCTCGAACCTGCGCGGCAGTTGCTTCTGTGTGAGGACCGGCTTCAGCCGGTCACTTAAGACCGGCTGAAGCCGGTTCTCACACAGAAGCCAGATCAGGTCAGCCCAAAGAGGAAGGCGGGCTGAAGCCCGCCGCCACATACCGCATGGACCGCCGTTGCTGCGTAAGCGACGGCGTCAGCGAGGAAATTCGCTCCAGGCTTTCAGAGCCGCATCCGCCGCCGGCTTCAATCTGGTCCACCCCACGCGGGCGTCGGGAGTCGGTGCGGCGTCGGCACCGTCGATCGCATTCTGCAGGCGGCCGAGGGCGTCGCTGATGAAGCGGAGGGTGTTGGTCTCGGATGGTGGCAACGGGAAAGAGTCACCCGTGCTGCCGGCGATCGCCTTCACACGCTCCTGCAGGTCGGGCCGTACCGCGAGCTTCTTCGCCTCATCGAGCGCTGTGGCCAACGCGGCGCGCGTCGCCTCCACATCGCGTGCGAACGCGAATTGTTCGGCGTACGCCGATGATGGGAGATCGATCCGTGGATCGGGCACGATCGTCAGCGGCTGCGTGGAACGCTGACCGTTGACCGCCAGCGCAACCGTGTACGTTCCCGGCGGCGCAAACACGCCCTCCTCACCGCGGCGTCCGGTCGCCAGCGGCGCCGGCGCGGGGTAGCGCATCGACCACACGAAGCGATGCATGCCCGGCGATGATTTCAACGAAGAAGGAGGCACGAACCATTCAGGCGCGGTCGTGAGCGCTGCAGGAAGCGGTGTCCTGGGCATGGGCATGGGACTATTCGCGTCGGGAACCGCATCGTCGCTGCTGAAGCGCCGGATCAATCGATTGCTTCCGTCGAGAATCTCGAGCGTGACCGGACCCGTGCCCGACGCGATGTAGTCGATGTAGGCGCCGTTCGGCGGATTCGGCGCGAGCGGCTCGTCCT
>JBBRMQ010000197.1:0-8298 GCA_038230775.1 Thermoanaerobaculia bacterium | reverse complement strand
CTTCGCGATCGTGTCGTTGCCATGATCCTCGACGGCGTGCTCAGTGAGGGCGATCCGCTGCCGTCGGTGCGAACCGTCGCCGCCGAATATCGCGTCAATCCGATCACCGTCCTGAAGGGCTATCAACAGCTGGTCGACGAGAACCTCGTCGAGACCAAGCGAGGCCGCGGGATGTTCATCAACGCCGGCGCGCGCAAGCTGCTGCTGCATGCCGAACGTCAGAAGTTCCTCCAGGAGGATTGGCCGCGGATCCAGGCGACGATTCAGAGGTTGGGGTTGAAGGCCAAAGAGCTTCTGGCCGCCGCAGACAAGGAAGCGAAGCGATGACGGTCGTCGAGGCGCGCGGTCTCCGCAAGACATTCGGCACAACGGTCGCCCTCGACGGCATCGACCTGCGTGTCGAAGAAGGCCGCATCCTGGGACTCATCGGTCCGAACGGCGCCGGCAAGAGCACGGCGCTCAACGCGATGCTCGGCCTCACCCCCTACCAGGGAGAACTGAGAGTCCTCGGGCGCGATCCCTGGACCGAGCGCGAACAGCTCATGCGCGACGTCTGTTTCATCGCCGACGTCGCCGTGTTACCGCGATGGATGCGCGTCTGGCAGGCGCTCGACTATGTTGCCGGCGTTCATCCGCGATTCCATCGCGCGAAGGCCGAGAGTTTTCTCGCCAGGACGAACATCAAGCGCGCGAGCAAAGTGCGGGAGTTGTCGAAGGGCATGGTGACGCAACTGCACCTCGCGCTGGTCATGGCCATCGACGCCAGGCTTCTCGTGCTGGATGAGCCCACGCTCGGTCTCGATATTCTGGTCCGTAAGCAGTTCTACGATTTGCTGCTCAATGACTACTTCGATCGCAGCCGCACGATCGTGGTGACGACGCATCAGGTCGAGGAGATGCAGGACGTTCTCACGGACATCATGTTCATCGATCGCGGCCGGATCGTTCTTCGCGCCAGCATGGAAGACGTCGAGTCTCGCTATGCGGAAGTGATGGTGCGTCCCGAGCATCTGGTTGCGGCCCGCGCGCTGGGCGCGATTCGCGAGCGGCAGGTTTTCGGCCGCACCATTCTGCTGTTCGACCACGCCGATCGCCAGCAGCTCGCCGCGCTCGGCGACGTGCGCACGCCGAGCATCGCGGACCTGTTCGTCGGCGTGATCGGCAATGAAGGAGTGGTTCGATGAACCCGGAGCTCGCCATCGACTCGCCGAATCCCGACCTCGCCCCCGTCGCAGCAACGCGACCGCTGTACTGGGCCGTGCGCAGGGAACTTTGGGAGTACCGCTCGATCTACATCGCCCCGCTGGCCGTCGCCTCGTTGTTCCTCTTCGGCTTTCTCATCAGCATGTTTCGGTTCCCGGAGAAGATGCGCGCCGCGCTCGCGCTCGATCCGATACATCAGGCCGGAATGATCCAGCAGCCCTACGACCTCGCGGCGCTTGTCATCATGGGCGCGACATTCATCGTCAGCATCTTCTATTGTCTCGAGTCGCTGCACGCCGAACGCCGCGATCGCAGCATCCTGTTCTGGAAATCGCTGCCGGTGTCCGATCGCACGACCGTGCTCTCGAAGGCGACGGTTCCCCTTGTGATTCTTCCGCTACTTACCTTTGTGATCACCGTGGTGACGCAGTGGATGATGTTGTTGCTCAGCAGCGCGGCTCTGTTGGCAAACGGGATGAGCATCGCGACGCTCTGGAAGCAGTTGCCGATGTTTCAGATGTCGCTGCTGCTCTTTGCCCACCTGGTGGTCGTGCATGGGCTCTACTACGCGCCGATCTGGGGCTGGCTGATGCTGGTCTCGGGCTGGGCGCGCCGCGCGGTGATTCTGTGGGCTGCCTTACCGCCGCTGGCGATCGGTGTGGTCGAGAAGATTGCTTTCGGCACGTCGCACTTCGCTGCCATGCTTGGCTCGCGCGTGAGCGGCGGCACGGAAGCGGTCGTGTTCCCGGCGCCAGGTCTCGCCCCGATGCAATCGATGTCGCACGGCACTCCGCTCGAGCTTCTGATCAGCCCCGCCATGCTCATCGGCCTCGCCGTCGCAGCGCTTTTTCTCGCCGCGGCCGTGCGGGTGCGCCGGTATCGGGAACCGATCTAGACTCGGCGCAAGTGCAGGCGCCCCTCATCCGCCCTTCGGGCACCTTCTCCCCGCACGCGGGGAGAAGGGCAACATAGGGTGGTGGATCCTCGCCCCGCACGCAGGGAGAAGGGCAACATGGGGTGGTGGGCCCTCGCCCCGCTTGCGGGGAGAGGGTGGCCGAAGGCCGGGTGAGGGGCTTCTCGCACTTGCGAAGGACTTCCCTAGCTGCCCGCGTCCGTCGCGTTCCGCCCGAGGTCGGCCATCATCTTCGCTGCGACCGTATCGGCACAATCGCGATCGGTCAAATATCCGCCGAGCAGGCGCGTGCCGCCGTCGCGGAGCTTGAGCGTGATGCCGAACGCCTTGCTGTTCTGACCCGCGGACGTGCCGTCGATCGATTCAATCGTCGCCGCCTCGTACGACTTCACCGATCCGGCGCCGAGCCACTCCCTGCGCGCGCGCACGCCGGTGGTGTCGACGGTGAGCGTGGTTCGCCCGAGGAAGTAATCGAAGGCCGAGGCGAGGAGAAGGAGATCGATTGCGATGAAGACGGCCGGAAATCCCCATGGGACGTGAAAATGAATCATCGCCGCGATCCCCGCGTTCCAGGCGGCCAGGACGACGATAGTCTGCAGAACAGTGCCGACCGTCTTTCTCGGCTGCATGCGGAACTCTTCGCCGCCGGTCGGCAGCGGCGTAATCCGAACCCCCGCCGTTGGCGCCACCTGATGCCGCGCCGCCTCGGCCCGATGTCGCTGCTGGAACGAGGCGTACTCGCTTCCGTCAGCGGCCTCACCGGTTTGAAAAACCGGAAGGGCGAACTGCGCCGCGTAATCGACGCCGGGGAGCTCCGCACTCGCGGAGAGACGCCAGAAGTAACGATCGTACAAGTCGCTTTCGTCGGTGACCTGCGCGTCAGGCGGCGTGGCAAGTTGGAAAGGAACCGTGGTTCCGGTCGGACCGCGCATCGCCGCGGACGCATCGACGACGACTTCGGTGTCCCACAACAACCTCTCGGTCGTCGATCGATTTCTTCCCGTTCTGGTCGTGACCTCGTGAATGGAAGAGATTCGGACGTGATATCCGTTCGAGGGCGCCGCATCGACGTTCAATTGAACATCGCCGCGAAACGCGCGTCCGGGAACGACCGGCACACTCTGGAGGTGACAGGTTGACGTGCCGAATTTCATGCTGCGCAGCGTCTGATAGATCGCCCCGATCAGCATGCAGACGCCGATGAACGGGAAGAGAAGGATGAAGATCACCATCCAGTTGCCTTTTCCCAGTTGAGGCGACGCGAGGAACGCGGTCGGAAACGAGATCGCGTTCCAGATCACGGTGAAGATCCAGATCCCGATCGTGCCTGCCTTGTTCGAGTCCTTGATGATGCCGTTCGCCCAATCCTCGCGCCACATCCACGGTTTGTTCGGATTGCGCGCTTTGAGCTCGTCCGTCTTCGCCGCCGCCGCTTTGCCGTAGAGCGTGCCGATGATGAGGAGAAAGCCGACCAGCGTGAAGACGCCGCCGACGATGATGGCCACGATCGCATTGGGCTTCGTCGGGTAATCGCGGATACCGGCGAAAAGGGCTAGCAGCCCAAGGCCCGCGAAGGGGAGGGCGAAAAGGATCAGACAACCAAAGCCGAGTCGACTGCTCGAGGCCAACGGCTGAGTCTGCATCGGTCAATACTACTGACATCAACTTGCTTGGAGGAAATCTCGCAAGACCAGTCGTCGGCTCGATCGGTTGCCATCACGCTCGGTGATCATGACGATCGCCGCACCTTCAGGCTCCGTTCGGAACCGCTCGCGTACTTGCGGGAGCAGGAGCTTGCTCGCGGGGGTGGCGTCGACCGCGAGGATCCGATCGCCTTTCGCGAATCCGGCCTTCGATGCCGGAGAGCCGGGCATCACATCCAGCACCACGAACGCGCCTTGTTCCTGACCGATCCACATGCCCGATCGATCGTAGACCTCCGGTTGATCGAACAACGGCCCTTTCTCGAGGATCATCCGATGGTGCGGCATGTCGACGTAGACGATGAATCGCTTGAGGATGTCCGGGCCGATCAGTGCGGATAATCGATTGCCGGCTGTCAGGCCGGTCTTCATCAATGTGAACCGCGCGACCGGATGGCGGATCGTGGCCGAGCCCAGCGTCACGTTGTCGATCGGAACGAGATCGGTGCGAATCGGTCCGCCGATGCCCCAGCCGGTGATGCCGCTGAACTTTGGCTGATACTTCTCGCGCAGGTGGTTCTCCGCGATGAACCCGCCATACAGCACGATCGATGTTCTCGCACCGGTGTCGAGGCCCAGACGCGCGGGAATGCCGTCCACCGCGCCGGCGACGACCGGGATGTTGAACCCTTCATCGCAGGTCAGGACATCGCCGCTGCCCGAGTACTCAAACGCCTGGTCATAGAACGCGAGCTCGCGTTGGCGATAGTCGATTCGGATCACGTATTGATCCATCAACTCGCGGCCGACGAGGCCGGCAAATTGAAACGTGCCGAAGACGTTCCCGCCGTCGTGATTCGGCATGACCACCGCTCTCGACTCTTTGAGCACGATGGATCCAATTCGGATTTCTCTGATGGTCGTGTGTCCGGTCCTGACGAGCTCCGCGCCGGTACCGGCCTGCATCGATTCCCCGCGCACCGCGAGGTGAAGACGGTCCGCGTAGCCGGCATGAATCAAGCCGACGGCGCCGGTGTCGAACATCATTTCGAAGGGCCCGCGGCCGTTGATGAAAGCCGCGACGAAGATGCGGTTATCGACCAGATGAAACGGCACGATCGCGATCGGTCGCACGCTCGAGGCATTTGATGCGAGGGCCAGGCTCAGTGTCAGGGACGCGATCAACAAGCGCATGACGCGATCGTAGACGATGGGTCTGAAGCCGATGTTACAAGGCGCCGGCGCTCCTCCCGCGTGGAACGCCTGTGTTCCAGCAGATGGACCCACCGTTCGTCCCCGCGAATCCGCGTTTCGTCGCAATCCGATTGTAGGGGCGCGCGCTTGCCGCCATCTTGCTGGCGTGCACGCGGAGTGGGCGAGTTCACAGGAGCTAACGAATGAACAGGGAAATCAATCCACAGGCTTACGCGAGAGTGGGAGGCGTTCTGTATCTGACCATGATCGTCCTCGGCATCATTGAAGAGGTGTTCGTCCGCGGCCGGATCACCGTCGCCGATGCGGCTGTGACGTTCGCCAATCTCCAGAAGATGCAGATGCTCTGGCGGACCGGCATCGCGCTCGAACTGGTGTTGCTGGTCGTTTCGATCCCTCTGGCGGTGGTCCTGTACGTTTTGACGAGGCCGGTGCACAAAGAGCTGGCGCTGCTCGCGCTGTTGTTTGGCAGCATCGCCACTGCCGTCGAAGCCGCGTATTCGATGCAGCTCGTCGAGGCACTGTTCCCGCTTGGCACGAACGCGTACCTGAGCGCGTTCACGCCCGGCCAACTTCAAGCGATGAGCGCGCTGGCGATGAAAGCACACGCATTGGGATTCGGCATCGCCCTGCTGCTGTTCGGCCCGTTCTTTCTCGTGACCGGGTACCTCATCTTCAGGTCGGGCTATTTTCCGAAGCCGTTAGGCGTGCTGTACCAGCTTGCCGGACTGGCGTACATGCTCAACGCCTTCGTCCTGGTACTCGCGCCGCAGTTCGCCAATCGCGCGTTCATGATCATGGCCGCTCCCGCGTTTATCGGCGAGACGTCGTTCGCACTGTGGCTGCTCATCAAAGGCGTGCGCATCGAAGAGTGGCGCTCGGCTACGACCGTCCCCGCCAACTCGATGCAGAACGCATCAGAAGTTGTGTTAGAACGGGGTGAGTCGCGGAGATAGCCATGTGCAAGACCATCAAGCAGCGCGTAAAGTTCAAGGCCGCACCGGCCACCGTCTACGATCTGCTGGCGGACTCTCGAAAGCACACCGCGCTCACCGGCAGGAAGGCGACCATCAGCAGGAAAATTGGCGGGGCGTTCTCAACCGGAGAGAATGATGTCACCGGGATCAACGTCGATCTCGTCCCCGCGCGACGCATCGTTCAGGCCTGGCGCCATCGCCGATTTCCCGAAGGCGTCTTCTCGATGGCCGCGGTCACGCTGACACCGACGCCTGATGGCGGGACGGAGCTCGTCCTGACGCATCGCGGCGTTCCGAAGGACCTCATCCCCGAGACCGAACAGGCCTGGCGCGATCAGGTTTGGTCCAGGATCAAGGCCTATCTCGATCGCGAGCGCGGATAGCGATTTTCCCGCTGAACGGATGGAAGAGCTTCATCCGGCCGAGTCTGTTCGTCGACGAGCAGATGGATCTGAACAATCACACGATCTTCCGCCGCCGGCCGTTTTTGTGTGAGGACCGGCTTCAGCCGGACACGACCGATCGGCTCAAGCCCAATGTGGTGCGCAGGTTCCGCCGAGTACAATGATCAACCTTCCGATGAAAGCGTCTGACCGCGCCCTGTGTGTCGTGTACGCGGCGATCGCGGTCATTGCTCTCTTCGCGACCTGGAGCCAAAACCTCGCGTTCCTCGCCACGCCGAACAATGGAGGAGTCGCCGGCTTCTTCCGCGCCAGTTATGCGAATCCGGCAGCGGCGTCACTGGCGAATGACGTGCTTCTCTACGCGCTTGCCGGATGCATCTTCATCGTGGTCGAGTCACGCCGCCTCAACATCCGATTCCCGCTCCTCTACATCCTCCTCGGCCTCACGATCGCGATCAGCGTGGCCTTTCCCCTTTTCCTGATTGCGCGACAGAGGAAGCTCGCGTCATGGCCGACAAACGGCGTGTAGCGGGATGGATCCGTGCCGTCAGGCATGCCCGGCGACGCGACAACAAGACCGCCTAGATCCACCTGAGGGGACGCAAAGAGGCCTTGCCCGTCAGCCACAAACTACCTGCGCCTCTTCCGCAGATGGAAGCGGCGCGCTGTGGTGGAATCGCAGGGCTTGCGCGCGATGCGTACTGCCTTTCGTCGGTCTACGCCGTGCGTCGTCCGTTAGAAACCGTCATTCGTCGCAAGCGTATTGCGGCTCGGCCGAATGGAGTCCCATTCTAAGGCTGAGGTTTCACGATGAAAATTGCCGTCGTTGTGCTGCTCGGGCTTGCCACCGTGTTGCCACTCACCGCCCAACCCGCCGATCCCGTCATCGATCAGGTGATTACGTTTATGAATTTCAATCAGTACGAAAAGGCCGTCGACCTCCTGGAAAAAGCGGTGGCAGAAAAGCCGAATGACGCTGCGCGCCACGTCTGGCTCGCCCGCGCCTATGTCGCTGTCGCCCCGGATGCGGGCATGTTCTCGATGATGTCTCTGGGCCGCAAGGTAGGCAACGAGTTCGCCACGGCAGTGAGACTCGATCCGAACTACATCGAGGCCCGCCTCGGCCTGCTGGATTTCGACCTCATGGCTCCCGGCCTCATGGGCGGCGGTGTTGACAAGGCCCGCGAGCAGGCTGGCGAGATCAGGAAGCGCGACGCCCTGTCAGGACATCGCGCCTTCGCGAAGATCGCCGCGGAGAATCAAGACATCAATGCCGAGCGTGCCGAGCTTAAGAGAGCGTCGTAAAGAGGGTTCAACAGCACTCAATTTGTTTCGCACGACGAATCTTGAAAGAGGGTTCCAAAACATGCCTGAGGTATCTACGTTCCGTCTGTACCTTATGAGGGCCGTCTACGTTCTGATGTTCGCAGGAGGCGGACTCGCCTTCTGGCCGCGAATCATCCACCACTCCAGCGCGTGGGCCCTGCGGTGGGGAGACACCAACAGCTTGCTGGCCGGGTTGACGGCACTGACCGTATTGGGCATCCGATATCCACTGAAAATGCTGCCCTTGCTGCTCTTCGAACTGACTTGGAAGACGATCTGGATGATCGCGATTGCGTTCCCACTGTGGTCCTCCAATCTCATCGACCAGCAGACTCGGGAGTCGATTTTCGCTGTCGGAATGGGAGTGGTCATCTTGCCCTTCGTCATTCCCTGGGCTTATGTCTGGGCGAACTTCGTGAAGACGCCTGGAGATCGATGGAGTCATGCACAGATTCCTTAAGATCGCGGCCTGGGCCATCGTTGTTCTCGTGGCATTGGCAGGTCTCGCGTTTGGGGGACTCCGTCACACCGTGCCGCCCGTGCCGCAATTGCCCGGCAAGGTCGAGCGCGGCGCGCTGGAGCATGGCGGACGCACGCGAACATGGATTGCTTATGTGCCG
>JBBRMQ010000196.1:0-8394 GCA_038230775.1 Thermoanaerobaculia bacterium | reverse complement strand
TCGACAGTCTGGCCGTCGATCTGGTCCGTCCGTTCGAAACCGCCCTCCATCAATGGATCAATGACAACAAAGGCGATCTCGTCGATCGCGTCGAGTCCGCCAAGAGCTTCGATGACGCTCTGGCGAACGACGTCAAAGGCGCGATCGCCGAGTTCAAGAAAGACTTCGAGAAGGATCAGGCCGCAGCCTAATGGCGAACACGATCGACATCCGGCGCCGCATCCGCAGCGTCAAGAACATGAAGCAGATCACGAAGGCCATGAAGATGGTCTCCGCGGCGAAGCTTCGGCGCGCGCAGGATCGGATGTTCTCCGCGCGGCCCTATGCCGGTGCGTTGCAGAAGGTGCTCGAGTCGGTGGCCACGCGCGTGGAAGACATTGCCGGACATCCGTTGCTGCAGGCGCGCCCCGAGAACAACGTTCTCCTCGTGGTCGTCACGTCGGACAAAGGTCTCGCCGGCGCGTTCAACTCGAACGTGATTCGCGCCGCGCAGCGCGCGATTCGCGAGCACAACTGGCCGCACGTCGAGCTGCTGACGATCGGCCGTAAGGCGAACGACTTCTTCAAGCGTCGCTCGATTCCGCTGCGACGCGAAGGGATGCTCCTCGTTCAGGCCCTCACACTCGGCAGTGCCCGCGAGATCGCCGACGGCATGATCAGCGACTTCATCACCGAGCGCGTCGACGCGGTCTACGCCGTCTACAACGAATTCAAGTCGATCATGGCGCAGACGGTTCGCGTCGAGCGGCTTCTCCCGCTCGAACGCAACTGGGAAGAGCGCGGCCAGGAAATCGACTACATCTACGAGCCAGGCCCGGACATCATCCTCAACGACCTGTTGCCCAAGCACATCGAGTTTCAGCTCTACCGCATCCTGCTGGAATCCGCCGCCGCCGAACAGGGCGCGCGCATGACGGCGATGGAAGCGGCGACCAAGAACGCAAGCGACATCATCGACCACCTGACGCTGACCTATAACCGCATCCGTCAGGCCTCGATCACCAAGGAAATCATCGAGATCGTTTCCGGCGCAGCCGCGGCGGGAGGATAAAAACAAATGGCAGATCACAAGACCGGCAAAGTCATTCAGATCATCGGACCCGCAGTGGACATCGAGTTCGACGAGGGACACCTCCCAGCGATCTACAACGCCATTCGCATCGTCGACAACGGCGAGATCGGCAAGGTTCCGATCGACGTCGTGGCCGAAGTCGCGAATCACATCGGCGAGAACCAGGTCCGCTGCATCGCCATGAAACCGACGGACGGAATGGTCCGCGGCATGAAGGCCATCGACACCGGTTCGCCGATCACCGTTCCGGTCGGTCAGGAAACGTTAGGCCGCATCCTCAACGTCCTCGGCGAGCCCGTCGACAACAAGGGACCGGTCAACTCGAAAGAGCGCTGGTCGATCCATCGCGAGTCGCCGAAGTTCGAGGACCAGTCGACGACGGTCGAGATGTTCGAGACCGGCATCAAGGTCATCGATCTGCTGGAGCCGTACACCAAGGGCGGCAAGACCGGACTGTTCGGCGGTGCCGGCGTCGGCAAGACCGTTCTCATTCAGGAACTCATCAACAACGTGGCCAAGCAGCACGGCGGCTTCTCGGTGTGTGCCGGAGTGGGCGAGCGCACGCGCGAAGGCAACGACCTCTGGCTGGAGTTCGCGGAGAGCGGCGTCATCGTTCCCGGCGATCCGTCGAAGTCGAAGGCATCGCTGATCTACGGTCAGATGACCGAGCCGCCGGGCGCGCGCCTGCGCTTCTGCCTCACCGGACTCACGGTCGCCGTATTCTTCCGCGACGCGGAAGGTCGCGACGTGCTTCTCTTCATCGACAACATCTTCCGATTCACGCAGGCAGGCTCGGAAGTCTCGGCGCTGTTAGGCCGCATGCCGAGCGCCGTCGGTTATCAGCCGAACCTCGCCACCGAAATGGGCGAGCTGCAGGAGCGCATCACCTCCACGCGCCGCGGCTCGATCACGTCGGTGCAGGCGATCTACGTTCCCGCGGACGATCTCACCGACCCCGCGCCGGCGACGGCGTTCGCTCACCTCGATGCGACGACAGTTCTCTCGCGCCAGATCGCCGAGCTGGGCATCTACCCCTCGGTCGATCCGCTTGCCTCGACGTCGCGTATTCTCGACCCGCGCATCGTGGGCGACGATCACTACAACACCGCCCGCGCCGTGCAGGCCGTTCTGCAGAAGTACAAGGACCTGCAGGATCTCATCGCCATTCTCGGCATCGACGAGCTTTCGGAAGAGGATCGCGTCGTCGTCGGCCGCGCCCGCAAGATCCAGAAGTTCCTGTCGCAGCCGTTCTTCGTCGCGCAGCAGTTCACCGGCCTTCCCGGCAAGTACGTGAAGATCGACGACACCATCCGCGGATTCAAGGAGATCGTCGACGGCAAGCACGACGAACTGCCGGAGCAGGCGTTCTACAACCAGGGAACGATCGAGGATGTCATCGCGCGCGCCGAACAGATGCGCAAGGAAGCCGCCTGACATGACGCACCCCGCACCCGGCCGATTAACGCTGCTGGCGCTAGTTACCCTTCTCCCCGCGGGCGGGGAGAAGGTGCGCGAAGCGCGGATGAGGGGCTGTTAAGCCATGGCTGATCTGCCGAAATCATTTCGCCTGACGATCGTCACCCGCGAGCGGAAGATCGTCGAGACCGAGGCGGTCGAGGCCGTCCTGCCGGCATCGGACGGTGAGATCGGCATCTGGCCGGGCCACGCTCCGCTACTGGCCACGCTGCGCGTCGGGATCATGCGCTACCGCGACAACGGACACGACGAGCGGCTGGTTCTCTCGTGGGGATTTGCCGAAGTGCTGCCGGATCGCGTAATCGTGATGGCGGAGACCGCCCGGCTGCCGTCGGAGATCGACATGGCCGCGGCGGAATCGGATCGCGAGCAGCTGGAGAAAGAGCTCGCGGATCTGTCATCGCACGACCCGGAGTTCGCCCGCGTCGAGGCACGCCTCGAAGAATCGGTGGCGATGCTCGGCATTCATCACGGGTAGTGATGGACAAGTGGCTCGAGCAGTTCGCGCGCGCCAACTTCCGGCGTAGCAGCGACACCGCGCACGATCTCAAGACTCCGCTCAACGTCGCTGTTCTCAACCTCGAGCTTCTTCGCATGCGCATCGCGAAGATGGCCGAGGCCTCTTCGGACGAGAGAATCGGCGGCTATACGAGCGCGATCGAGACCGAGCTCCGCCGCCTGGGGCGAATCTTCGACACGTTTTTCATCCTCTCCACACCGCCACGGGACGAAGATCTGGGCCAGGTCGATCTGGGCGTTTTAGCAACGGAGTGTGCCAAGGCGACTCGAAACAGCCTGAGCGAAATCGCCACGGCAGTCGTCCGTACGCACGAATCAAGAATGCGGCAGGCGATGAAACTGTTCTTCGAGGGCGCATCGAAACTCTTTCCTGCCGACGACCGCGCCGTGTGGGCAGGAACTGAAGATGATCGCTTCGAAGTCTCGATCAGCGGAAAGCCGCGACGCGAGGACTTCGAGCTCTCGAAGATTTTCAAGTTCTACTACACCGATTCACTGGGTAGCCCCGACCTCTCGCTGGCCACGGCGAGGCTCATTGCTGAGACCTACGGCGGCGAACTGAGCGCCGATGAGGATCGTGATAAGGTCGTGTTAAGGTTGTCGTTCCCGCTAGGAGATCCATGAGGAAAGTGCTGATTGTTGACGATGACCGTGCCACGAGCGCGGGCATGGCCGACGTCGTGGAGGAGTGGGGCTACGAAGCGGAGGTCGCCGACACCATGAAGGCGGGTTGGGCTTCAGTCTCGAAGCTCGTCCCGGATGTTGCGATCGTTGACCTGAAGCTCCCCGATGGCTCCGGCCTGGACCTCCTTCACCGCATCAAGGAGAACTACCCCGATGTTTCGGTCGTGATCCTCACGGGTCACGCGACCGTCGACTCCGCCGTGAAGGCGCTCAAGGTCGGCGCCGAGGACTACGTCACCAAACCGGTCGATCTGCCGCGTCTTCAGGTGATCCTGAAGTCGGTGGAAGACAAGCAGATGATGAAGCAGGAGATCCTCGAGCTTCGTCGTCAGCTGCAGAAGATGGGCGCGTTGGGCCATCTGGTCGGCAAGTCGCCGCGTATGCAGCGGCTGTTCGAAGAGATCGAGATGGTGGCGAACACCGACGCGAACGTCTTCATCGTCGGCGAATCCGGATCGGGCAAGGAAGTCGTCGCCAATACGATTCACTCGCTGTCGCGCCGCCGCATGAAGCCGTTCATCGCCTTCAACTGCGGAGCGATCTCGCCCACGCTCATCGAGTCCGAGATCTTCGGCCACGAGAAGGGCGCGTTCACCAACGCCATCAAACGCCGCGAGGGCTATTTCGAGATGGCGAAGGGCGGAACGGTGTTTCTCGACGAGATCACCGAGATGCCGATCGAGCTGCAGGTCAAGCTGCTGCGCGTGCTGGAGGAAGGAAAGTTCCGGCGAGTCGGCGGCAACGAAGAGATCAACATCGACGCGCGCATCATCGCCGCGTCGAACCGCGATCCGCAGAAGGCGATCGCCGACGGCAAGCTCCGCGAGGACCTGTACTACCGCCTCAACGTCTTCCCGATCGAGGTGCCGCCGCTGCGCGAGCGCCTGGAGGACATCCCGCTGTTCTCGCATTTCTTCCTGCAGAAGTTGAACGAGACCGAGGAGAAGAAGGTCGAGAACATCGGGCCGGACTTCATCGAGGCGCTGCAGGAGTACCAGTGGCCGGGCAACGTGCGCGAGCTGCGCAACGTGATCAACCGCGCGTTCATCATGGCCCGCACCGACTCGCTCACCGTGGAGTGCCTTCCGGACAAGCTTCTCGGCAGCCGGCGCCGTCGTTCCCGCACCGCGGTCACCATCCCGTTAGGCCAGCCGATGGAAGAGGTCGAGCGTATCGTCATCGAAGAAACGCTGCACATGACGGACGGCGACCGCCGCAAGACCGCCGAAATCCTCGGCATCTCCTACAAAACGCTCTACAACAAGACCAAGAAGTACAAGGCCGCGGGCGGCGCGGACGACGAAGAAGAAGAGTAGATCTTCGCCAGAGCATCCGTGGGAAACGTTTGCTCGTCTGGAACCGTACTACGCGGTCCTGACGGACGAGCGTTTTCTCAAGGCGAACCTCACCGACGACGCGCGCGCCTCGTTTTTCGCCAGCGGTGAAGCGGACGTTGCGCATCTGTTCGAGTTCATCGAGGGCACGCCGCGGGACGCGCTCGATTTCGGTTGCGGCGTGGGTCGTCTCACGCGAGCGCTGGCGGCGCGGATCCCACGCGTCGTCGGTGTGGACATCTCGCCCACCATGCTGGCGCACGCACGCATCAACGTTCCGCGGGCGACGTTCGCTGAAGCCATTCCGGACGAACAGTTCGACCTGATCGTGTCTCTCATCGTTCTGCAGCATGTGCCCATCGCGCGGGGAGGAGAGATCATTCGCACGTTGCTTTCGCTCCTGCGCAGTGGCGGAACGGCCGTGTTGCAGGTGCCTACCCGGCGCAAGGGCGGGGTGTTCGGCAATGCTGCGAGGTGGCTGCGCGCGCGGGTGCCGCTGGTCCATCGAGTCGCCTCCGCAGTCGAAGGAGATTCCCGGGGTTTACCCTACATGGAGATGAACGCGTACGACCTCACCACCCTGCGTGGCGAGATCGACCGTACCGGATGTGTCCTCCGGCACGTGGAGGGGACGAATCACGGTGGAATCGAGGGTGTGATCCTGGTCGCCCGCAAACTCTGATATCGTCACCGCCCCGGTCAGAACCGCGTCTTTACGCGCTCGCGCGACGCGCGCGCGAGGAATTTTGCGATTGACCGCCTTAGTTCGGTCGTTCCGCAATGGCCAAGAATCTCGTCATCGTCGAGTCTCCCGCAAAAGCGAAGACGATCAATAAGTTCATCGGTAAGGACTACATCGTCAAAGCCTCGGTCGGTCACGTCCGTGATCTGCCGAAGAGCGAGCTGGGCGTCGACGAGGAAACCTTCGAGCCGACGTACGAGATTCTGGAAGGCAAAGAGAAGGTGGTCAGCGAGCTGAAGGCGGCGGCCAAAAAAGCCGAGAACATCTTCATCGCCTCCGACCCTGACCGCGAAGGGGAAGCCATCGGCTGGCACGTGATGACCCTTCTTGGGGGCGACTCCTCGAAGGTCAAGCGCATCCTCTTTCACGAGATCACCAAGAACGCGGTCATCAAGGCGATAAACTCGCCGGTCGAGATCGACATGGGCAAGGTGAACGCGCAGCAGGCGCGCCGCGTCCTGGATCGCCTCGTCGGCTACAAGCTCTCGCCTCTCCTCTGGGACAAGGTCCGTCGCGGACTCTCCGCCGGCCGCGTGCAGTCCGTCGCGCTGAAAATGATCGTCGACCGCGAGGAAGAGATCACCGCGTTCAAGCCGGAAGAGTACTGGTCGTTCGCCGCGAAGTTGTCGGCGACGAATCCGCCGCCGTTCATCGCGAAGCTGACGAAGGTCGAAGGCAAGAAGGCCGACATCTCCGCCGAGCCGGAAGCACGCAAGATCGAAGCGGCGGTCAAGAGCGGCTCATTCGTCATCGAGTCGATCGCTCGCCGTGAGAAGAAGCAGTCCGCCGCGCCCCCGTTCATCACTTCCACGCTGCAGCGCACGGCATACAACCGGTTCAAGTATCCCGTGAAGCGCACGATGCAGATCGCGCAGAAGCTGTACGAAGGCAAAGAGCTCGGCACGATGGGCTTCGCCGGCCTCATTACCTACATGCGTACCGACTCGGTCCGCGTCGGCGAAGAAGCACTGACGGAAGTCAGAGAATATATCAGCACGAAATATGGTGCCGATATTCTTCCCGAGAAACCGAACGTATATAAGGTCAAGAAAGCAGCTCAAGCGCAGGAAGCGCATGAGGCGGTGCGACCGACTTCGCTGGAGTACGAGCCCGAAGCGATCAAGGATTTCCTGACCCGTGAGGAGTACAACATCTACAAGCTCATCTGGGATCGCTTCGTCGGATCGCAGATGAAGCCCGCGCTCTTCGACGTCACCGACGTCGACATCGCCAACGGTCCCTACACGTTCCGCGCATCGGGAGAGGTCCTCAAGTTCCAGGGCTTCCTCGCGGTCTTCGAGGGCGTGGGGGAAGAAGAAGACGAAGAGAAGCCGGAGAACGAACGCGCTCTTCCTGCGATGACCGAGGGCGAGACGCTGAAGCTCCTCGACCTGGATACGAAGCAGAACTTCACCCAGCCGCCGCCACGCTACACGGAAGCGACGCTCGTCAAGGCGCTGGAAGAGAACGGCATCGGCCGGCCTTCGACCTACGGCTCGATTCTCACCACCATCCAGGCCCGCGACTACACCTACAAGCACGAGGGCAAGTTCCACCCGACGCAGCTCGGAATGCTGGTCACGCGCCTCCTCAAGCAGTCGTTCGGCGACATCATCGACGAGACCTACACCGCGCGCCTCGAGCAGGACCTTGACGAGATCGAGGACGGCAAGCTCGATTGGCTCGTGGCGATGAAGGACTTCGCGAAGAAGTTCAACAAGGACCTCACCCGCGCCCAGAAAGAGATGACGCAGGTGAAGGGCGAAGGCATCGCCACCGACGAGAAGTGCGAGAACTGTGGATCGCCGATGGTGATCAAGTTCGGCCGCTTCGGCGAGTTCATGGCCTGCTCGAATTATCCCGAGTGCAAGACCACGAAAGAGATTGCCAAGGGTGAGGCCGCGGAAGCGGGCGACGAGACGATCATCTGCGAGAAGTGTGGCAAGCCGATGCAGCTCAAGCGCTCGCGCTTCGGACAGTTCTTCGCGTGCACCGGCTATCCAGATTGCAAGAACACGAAAGACCCGAAGCTGCTCAAGGCGAACATCCCGACCGAGGCCCAGCCGCCGTGCGAAAACTGCGGCAAGGAGATGGTGCTCAAGAGCGGTCGCTACGGTCCGTTCTTCAGCTGCTCCGGATATCCTGACTGCAAGACCATCCGCAAAATCGGCGGCGGGACGTCGACGCCCGCGAAGCCGACGGGCGTGAAGTGCCCGACGTGCAACGAGGGCGATCTCGTGGAGCGACGCTCGCGGCGCGGGATCTTCTACTCGTGCTCGCGCTATCCGAAGTGCGACTTCGCGATGAACAACCGCCCCGTTCCGCGCAAGTGCCCGAAGTGCGGCGCCCCGTATCTCATGGAAAAAGAGACGAAGAAGGAAGGCCACATCGAGCTTTGCAACAATCCGGAGTGCGGGTATCGCGCACCGGTGACTGCTGAAGCGAACGAAGCGGTCTAGCCTGTCATCCCGAGCGGGGGTTGGTGGCAAGTTCATCGTGCCTCCCGCCCACACCGGTTCCTCGCTACGCTCGGAATGACACCTCACAACTCCGTGATCGGGTTCATC
>JBBRMQ010000195.1:0-8400 GCA_038230775.1 Thermoanaerobaculia bacterium | reverse complement strand
CGAGTTCACGTTCGTCAACGACGGGCTCACGAAGCTATACGGCTACTCGACCCTGCAGTCGATGATCGGCCTGCCGCTCTACGCACTTTATGAATCCTCGACAAATGAACGGTTCACGAACACGATCCTGCCGATTGTGCAGCAGCGCGGCCGCTGGCGCGGCGAAGCGACCGGCTTGCGCCGCGACGGACTGACCTTCCCGCAGGAGATCTCGATCACCGCGATCGAAGGGGGCGGGCTGGTGATCGTGGTTCGCGACATCACCGAGCGGACGTATGCCGAGGAGCAGATCAAGCATCTGGCGTATCACGATGCGCTGACGGCACTCCCCAACCGTCTGCTGTTCAAGGACCGCCTGACGGTCGCCATCTCGCACGCACAGCGGGAGCACCTGAAGCTCGCGGTGCTGTTCCTCGATCTCGACCGGTTCAAGGTCATCAACGACTCGCTCGGACACAACATCGGCGATCACCTGCTGCAGTCGGCGGCGGCGCGCGTGCAGTCCTGCCTTCGCGACAGCGACACCGTGGCGCGGTTAGGCGGCGACGAGTTCACGCTGCTGCTGCCGAGCCTGAGCGTCGCCGAAGACGCGGCGTTGGTGGCGCAGAAGATCCTCGATGCGGTCCGCTATCCCTTCCACATCGAAGGGCGCGAGCTGTTCGTGACGACCAGCATCGGCATCAGCCTTTTCCCCGATGACGGGACCGATGCCGAGACCCTCATCAAGAACGCGGACACCGCGATGTACCAGGCCAAGGAAGAGGGCCGCGACAACTACCAGCTCTTCAACGCCTTCATCAACGCCAAGGCACTGCAGCGCATCGCGCTGGAACACGGTCTCCGCAAGGCGCTCGCGAACAACGAGCTGTCGGTTCACTACCAGCCGATCTTCGACTTCCGCCTCAACCGGATCACAGGGATGGAAGCGCTGCTGCGATGGAATCACCCGACGATGGGCATGATCCCGCCCGCGGTGTTCATCCCGCTCGCCGAATCGATCGGCGTGATGGTGCCGCTGGGAACGTGGGCAATGCGCACCGCCTGCGTGCAGGCGAAGCAGTGGCACGACGCCGGTTTCCGCGGACTCACGATCGCCGTGAATCTCGCGGTCTGCCAGCTCACGCAGCCCGATCTTCTCGCGCGCGTGCGTGAGGTGCTCGACGACACCGGCCTCGAGGCGCGCCTTCTCGAGCTCGAGATCACCGAGAGCGGCGCGATGGTCAATCCGGAGAACAGCATCCGCACGCTGTACGAGCTCAAGAAACTCGGGCTGCGCATCTCGATCGACGACTTCGGCACCGGCCACTCCTCGCTGAGCTACCTCAAGCGGTTCCCGATCGACACCCTCAAGATCGATCAGTCATTCGTGCGCGACGTCAACAACGATCCCGACACGGCTGCGATCGTCACCGCCATCAACGCGATGGCCCACAGCCTTCGCCTCAAGGTGATCGCCGAGGGTGTGGAGTTCTCGGAGCAGGCGGCGTTTCTCAAGCGCATCGGCTGCGATCAGATGCAGGGATACCTCATCAAGGCTCCCGTTCCGGCCGACAAGTTCCTCGCGCTGATCGAGACCGCGGCCGTGGACGCCACGTAGCGGGTCGCGCTTTTCCGACCTGCGACCCGCGACCAGCGACCCGGCGCTCGTTGCGCTTTTCCCACCTGCGACCAGCGTCCCCGCGACAAGCCCGTTGTGGTACCTTCCCCCGTCGCTCGAATGGAACCCCAGCAGGACAGCCGGCGTTACCAGCTCATCCTCTCGCTGGGGGCGTTGGGAGTGGTGTACGGAGACATCGGCACCAGTCCGCTGTACGCCCTCCGCGAGTGCTTTCACAGCCACCACGGTGTGCCGCCGACCCCCGCGAACGTGTTCGGCGTACTCTCGCTCGTCCTGTGGTCGCTGATCATCGTCATCTCGGTGAAGTACCTCGCGCTGGTGATGCGCGCGGACAACCGCGGTGAAGGCGGCATCCTCGCGCTGATGTCGCTCATCCGCGCGCGCGGTGAGAGCAAGAAGATGTACCGCTCGGCGCTGGCCGCGATGGGCCTCTTCGGGGCCGCGCTGCTCTACGGCGACGGCATGATCACGCCGGCGATCTCCGTCCTCAGCGCCATGGAAGGCATCGAGGTGGCGACGCCGGTCTTCTCGCATTTTGTGGTGCCGCTCACCATCGTCGTGCTCATCATCCTCTTCGCATTCCAGGGCCTCGGCACCGGGAAAGTCGGCGCCGCATTCGGCCCCGTCATGCTCGTCTGGTTCGCCGTGATCTCCATTCTCGGCATCATGCAGATCCTCAAGGAGCCGCACGTCCTTGGCGCGATCAATCCGGTTCACGCGGTCCGCTTCTTCGCCATCAACCGGGGGAAGGGATTCCTCGTCCTTGGCGCGGTCTTTCTCTCGGTCACCGGTGGCGAAGCGCTGTACGCCGACATGGGTCACTTCGGCGCGCGGCCGATTCGGATCGCATGGTTCACCATCGTGTTTCCGGCGCTCGTCATCAACTATTTCGGCCAGGGTGCGCTGATGCTGCACACACCGAAGGCCACGCAGAATCCGTTCTTTCTGATGGGTCCACACTGGACGCGCATTCCCCTCGTCGCGCTGTCGACCGTGGCGACGGTCATCGCGTCGCAGGCCGTCATCTCCGGCGCGTTCTCGCTTACGAAGCAGGCGGTACAACTCGGATACATGCCCCGCATTCTCATCCGCCACACGTCGGCGCGCGAGATCGGGCAGATCTACATTCCGTCGGTCAACTGGCTGTTGATGCTCTCCGCCATCGCGCTGGTGCTTGCGTTCCAGGCCTCGAGCGCACTGGCGGCTGCATACGGTGTCGCGGTTACCGCGACGATGGGCATCACGACGGCGCTCCTCGCGGTCGTCGAGCGCGAGCGCTGGAAGTGGCCGATGATCGGCGTCCTCGCCGTGACCGTTCCGCTTCTCATCATCGACGTGGCGTTCTTCGGCGCGAACATCGTCAAGGTGGCGGAAGGCGGATGGTTTCCGCTGGGCGTCGGCCTCTGGATCTTCACGCTCATGTCCACCTGGCGCCTCGGCCGCCGGATTCTGAACGATCGCATCGCCGAGCAGACGTTATCGACCGACGACTTCATGCGCGATCTCGCGAAGAAGACGATTCCACGCGTCGCGGGCACGGCGGTCTTTCTATCGCGCAGCCCGGACGGAATTCCGATCACGTTGCTTCACAACCTCAAGCACAACAAGATCGTCCATGAACGCGTGATTCTGCTCAGCGTGTTGGTCGAGGAAACGCCACGCATCGCGGAAGAGGAGCGCATGCAGTGGACCGATCACGGCCATGGAGTCTATCGGGTTCTGGTGCGCTTCGGCTACATCGAAGACGCCAACCTGCCCGAGCTTCTCTCCTCGATCAAAGAGCCTTTCACCTTCGACCCCATGCGCACGAGCTATTTCCTCGGACGCGATACCATTGTGGCCACACGCGCGCCTGGAATGGCGATGTGGCGTGAGCGTCTGTTCGGGTGGATGATGCGGAACTCGAGCAGCGCCTCACAATATTTTTGCCTGCCGGCCAACCAGGTCATCGAGCTGGGGGCGCAGGTTGAGATTTGAGCGAGACCGAACCGATATTGCAGGCGATCGTCTTGCCGATTCGGATCTGCCTGCGTAGTTGGGATGTTGGGACGTTAGGAAGTTCCACCCGCTCGCTTCTACTTCCCAACGTCCCAACATCCCAACGTCCCAACTCTACGGCTGGATCCACCCCGCGAAATGCAGCGTCCCGCCGTCGATCTTGATCATGGCCACAGGCTTGATCGGATCGCGATCGGGGCCCATCGTGATGTTGCCGGAGACGCCGTCGTAGTTTTTCGTGGCGGCGATGTTGTCGCGGATCGCTTTCCGATCCAGCGAGCCCGCTTTTCGGATCGCCTCGGCAAAAATGCGCAGCGCGTCGTAGCCCAGCGCGGCGTTGGCCTCGGGCGCATGGCCGTAGCGTTTCGTGATCTCGCTGACAAAACGCTGCGTGAGCGGGCGGGGGTCGCCGGAAAAGTAGTGATCGGAGAAGTAGCAACCGTCGACCGACTTACCGCCGATCTGGATGACAGTCGGCGAGTCCCAGCCGTCGCCGCCGACCATCGGGATGTTGATGCCGAGGTCGCGGGCCTGGATGGCGATCTGGCCGACGTCGGTGTAGAAGCCCGGGATGAAGAGCACATCGGGCCTCTTCTCACGCAGCGCCGTCAGCTGCGGACGAAAATCCGTGTCGCCGCCGGAGTAGCTCTGCTCGCCGACGATCTTCCCGCCGGCCTCGGTGTACGACTTCGTGAAGAACTCAGCCAGGCCCACCGAATAGTCGTTGCGGATGTCCTTCCGCACGGCGGCGTTGTTCAGATGCAAATTGCCGTGAACGAACGCGGCGAGCGCCTTACCCTGATACGGATCGGTGAAGCAGACGCGGAAGATGTAGTCGCCCTTCTTCGTCACGTTCGGGTTCGTCGACGACGGAGAGATCATCGGGATCTTCGACGCCTGGCAGATCGGCGCGGCGGCCAGCGACTGATTGGAGGAGTTCTCGCCGATGACGCCGATCACGTTGTTGCTCGTGATCAGCTTCGTCACCACCGACGCCGCATCCTCGGCGCGGCCCTGATCGTCCTCGATGATCAGACGGATCTTGCGTCCCAGCACGCCGCCGGAGTTGTTGATCTCCTCAGCCGCCAGCTTGACGCCTTGCACCGTCGCCTGTCCGAACGCGGCCTCGCCGCCGGAGAGCGCGGCGTAGACGCCGACTGGAATATCGTTCGCAGCGACAGGGGTTTGGCGTTCGCGGTTCCCTTGGCAACCCTGGCCGCAAATCGCGGCGATCACAAGCAGACTCAGCAGACGGCGCATAAGGCCGCGAGTTTATCAGCGAAAGGATTCACCACTTCATGCAAGCGAACGATCTCCGCAGAGGCATGGTCGTCAAGTTCAACGACGATCTGTGCAAGGTCATGGAGTTTCATCACCACACGCCCGGCAACCTCCGCGCGATGGTGCAGGCAAAGCTGCGCAACCTGCGCACGGGCAACCAGTTCGAGCACCGCTTCCGGTCGCAGGATGAAATCGAGCAGGCCTACATCAATCAGCACGAGATGGAACACCTGTACTCCGACGGCCACGCCCATCACTTCATGAACACCGAGAACTACGAGCAGAGCGAGATCTCGGAAGACGATCTCGGCGACTCCGCGGCATGGTTGACCCCGGGGATCAAGCTGCAGGTGCAGTTCTACGAAGGCCGCCCGATCGGCGTCGAGCTTCCGAAGTCCATCAAGGCCAAGATCGCGGAGACGCAGCCGATGGTGAAGGGCGCGACCGCGTCGGCATCGTACAAACCGGCGATCCTCGAAAATGGCCTGACCGTCCTCGTTCCCCCGTTCGTGACCGAAGGTGAAGAGATCATCGTCGACCCGACCGAGAACCGTTACCTGGAACGCGCCAAATAGCCTCTGTCCATTTCCTCTGCCTGTCCTGCGAGACGCGACTCGGTCGCGAGGCGGGAGAGGCTTTGCGGCCCTGCGAGCAGTGTGGTGCGGCGAACTCCGTCGTCGCACCTCCCGGCGACGCGGTGATTACGCACTGCGCGGCGTGTGGCCACGATCAGATGTACTTCCAGAAAGACTTCAACCGCAAGACCGGGATCGCGCTCGTGGTTCTCGGCTCGATCTTCGTACCGTGGACTTACGGTCTGTCGTTGTTAGGCGTGACGGTCCTCGATTACGTAGTCTGGCGGATGGTGAAGGACGTGATCGTCTGCTACGACTGCCAGGCCGTGCATCGCGGGTACGCGGTAACCGTGGCGATCAAGCCGTTCGATCTCGTCGTGCACGATCGGCACGTGTACGGACAGGCTCCGCCGGGTGCCGAAGAAGCGCACGGCGAGTAAGCAGCGGATCGACGACGTTGTCATCCCGAGCGTAGCGAGGGACCGGTGTGGGTTGGGTGGTTCGATGAGCGGCCCGCCCACACCGGTCCCTCGCTACGCTCGGGATGACAATTACCCCAGCCTTTCGCGACTACACCGGCGCGTGAACGATTGCGCTCAGCCAGCCGCCTAACACCTCGCCGATGACCACCGCGACGACGTCGACGTACAGAATGCCGGTCGCGGCCATCGTCGAACGGATCTTCACCGTTCCCCACACCATCGGGTAGAGCGCGAGCGGGCCCAGAAGTCCCCAACCGGCGCGCATCCAGAAGAAGATGCCCTGGCGCAACGCCGCCTCGTGCCAGACGCCGGGCGACAGCAGCGCCGCGACGACGACCACTGTTCGAACGAGCGTCGCGACGAGCGTGGCGATCGTCAACCGTTTCAAGGGATCGATCGCCATGCCACGCACGACGAGATACCAGTGTCCCAGCAGCATCGCGAGATTGACGGCGCCGAGAAGGGCGATGCTGGCCAGGGCACCGGCGACGCTCCACGGAAGCGTGGCTCCGGTCGCCGCGCGCCATGAGGCGATGCCCAGCGCGACAAACGCCACCGCCAGCAACGCGGAAGGGATGCGAAACACCACCCGCTTCGGGTAGCGAAGGACAAAGAACACGACCGCGACGATGATGGCCACGATCGCATCCGCCTTCGCGAGCTCGCGCGCGTGCGCCAGAAAATGCGCCCCGCCTGCAATCGCCACCAGAGAGCCGCAGACGATCAGGATGAGCCGATAGAACTTGACGCCGGAGTTCCGCCGCCCGACCAGCGGCAGAAAAAGATACAGACCGGCAGCGAGATCGACGAGAAAAAGCGCGAGCAGCAACTACCGGACCGCCTCGCTCGCACGGATGAACCGGAATCCATCGCGCCGCAACTGCGGGACCGCGTCGGCGAGCGCGCGAATCGTCGCCGGATACATGTGGCCGATGCCGATCGCAACGCCGCGGTGCTCCGCCGCCCCGCGCAGCGCGTCGATTTCCGAACGGATCGCACCGGCGGTCTGCACGTCGTCGAGAAACACATTTCGCGCGGCGCTGGGGACTCGCATCTGACGCGCGGTCGCCAGGCCCACCGACGCGCCGCTGGTGCGGGAGTCGATGAAGTACATCCCTCGCGGAATCGAGGACAACACGCTGCGCATGACGCGCGTATCCGCAGTGGCGCGCGAGCCCATGTGGTTGTTCACGCCGCGTGCGAACGGCACGGAAGAGACGTTCGTCGAGGTCGCGTGCGCGATCTCGTCGTCGGACATCGACGTCAGAATCGCGCCGTCGCCCGGCGAGATCTGCGGGAATCCCTCCGGCTCCATCGGCAGATGACACAACACCTCGAAGCCGCCGGCGTGCAGACGCCGCGCGAACTCGACGCCGTGCTGGGCGTTCGGAAGCACGGAGAAGTTGATGTTCGGATCGAGCGCCATCGCGGCGCTGAGCGGCTGATGATCGAAGCCGACGTCATCGAGGATGAGAACGATGTCGCCCTTGTGCTTCATCGGAGCCGGCAACGCGACCGGAAGCGTCGGCGGCGGAATCAGCGCGGACTTCACGTGCCGGACGGCGGTGGGCGGTGAGGGTGGGATCGCGGAACGGACGAACAGGTACGCAAGGAAAATCAGGAGTCCGCAAACGGGAATCAGAAGCAGTTGGGCCATCCGGGGAAACGAGCTCTGACGCCGCAGCAGCTTCCGTCTCCCCTCCCGTCCAGCCATCAGTTGTGATTTTCGCACATCGTGCTATTCTGCGCGCGCCACATGAGGCCGCGTCCCCCGCGGTTGCTACTTCTTTCCTCCCTTCCCGCACCACAAATACGACTATGAAGAATGCACTCGTGTGTTTCACCCTCTGCTTTGCCGCGGCGGCCGCCGCAACTCCAATGTCACACGTCGTCGGGATCCGCGACAGCCGTACGATCATCGTGGACACCAACGGCGTCACTTCGGCGATCACCCTCAAGAACGTCGAGACTGCTTCCGAAGAGGAAACGCAGGCCGCCGACTATCTGCGCCGCACACTCGCCAACACCTGGGTATTCATCGACAGCGGCGACGTGTACCGCTCGCCTGACGCTCTCTACGTGAACGCCGACATGCGCCAGCACCCCTGGCGCACCATGAGGTACCTCGGCGAGCTCGATCTCGGAGTGCGCGCGAAAGGGGTTGCGGCCGGAAACAAGGTGACGGCGCCGTCGCTGCCGGAACTGCCCGCGCGCGCGACACCGGCGCCGCGGCGGATCACCTCGCGCCCGAAACGCAACAGGCGTTAATCAGTTGCCGGTTGTCGGTTCAGGGTGCTTCGTCGAAAACGGTCCTGCTGCGAAGAGGCACCATGAACCGGCAACCCGATAACGCGCGGCCAGGGCTGCGCTCAGGTCTACTGCGGCATCATTTCGAGCCGGACGAAACGCCACTGCCTGTCGCTGTCGAGGCGCCACTCGGCCTTGT
>JBBRMQ010000194.1:0-8463 GCA_038230775.1 Thermoanaerobaculia bacterium | reverse complement strand
GGACTCAATGCGCGCTCGTGCGAATGCTATGCAGCCATCGGTGAGCCGTCGGGGCGAGCGGTGAACGCGAAACCGCGAAAGCGACGCTGACCGGCAGTCATCGTTTCAGCGCGTTCTCCCAGTTCGTCATGTAGCGGACGCTGACCGAGTCATCCTGCGGTGTGCGATTGACGACGAAGCGCTGGCCGTCGGACGCCGCGTCGTAAACACGCGCCATTCCGAACGATGTCACGGGGAAAAGCGGCTGGGCGTTGCCGATCTGCAGCGATCCTTTGCTGGTATCGATCGGCACGGCCGTCAACTGATTCTGCGGCTCGATGTAATACAACTCTTTCCCATCGGCACGCCACGACGGCTGCGCTCCACCACGCTCGGACACCTGCCACTTCTGTGTGGCGTCGGTCGCGCGCGTCACGAAGATGTTGTCGCTCCCACCTTCACTGGCCACGAACGCGATCCACTTCCCGTCTGGCGAGAAGCGCGGCTCGCGCGCGTTGCTCGTCTCCGGCGTCAGCCGTGCCACTTGTTCGGGGTGGTCGATCGGCTGCGACCACAACCCGTGATCGACCGCGAAGACGACCGTCCTGCCGTCGGGTGAGACCGTCCCGCCGATGCCTGCCCCGCCCGCTTCCTTGGTGGCGTGCGACATCAGGACGCGATTCGTACCGCCGTCGATCCTGCGCTCCACGAGCGAGAAACCGCCGTTGGTCAGCACCGCTGCCATGAGGCTCGCACCTTTGGGAAACCACACAGGCAAGCCTGCCCACAACGCGCCGAAATCCATCCGGGTGCGCGTCTTCCGCTCGAGATCCGCGATCCAGATCTGTCGCGAAGGATCGCCGATGCCGAGCGCGAGCTTCGTCCGATCCGGCGACAGTTGAACGTCCCAGAAATGGTCGTGATCGGCGATGACTCCCAACTCCTTGCCCGTGCGATCGGTCCAGATGACGCGCGACCATTGCGCCGACTGACCGAAGCAGTACACGAGCGTGCCGTCGGGCTGCGCGGCGAAACCGCCGCGCCAGGTGCCCCGATCGTTCAACACGTTTTCCGCGACGGGAAAGATCTCGCCCGAGAGCGCGCCCTCCAACGACATCTTCTGCGCGTAAAGAGTGGTGTCTCGCACGAACAGAACGTAGCCGCGGCTGTAGACCGCATTGAGGGGCGTGTTGATGACCAGCCGCGGGTTGCTGCCGTCGAGGGACCCGAGGTAAACGGCGTTGGTGGCGCCGGTGCTGTCCTGATGATTCGCGGCCAGATAAAGGAAGTGCTTGCCGTCCGGAAGAAACGCGGGCCAGCGATGGCTGCTATGGCCGCCATCCATCTTCGTCACTGCCTCCACCTTTCCGCCACTCGCCGCGACACGAAAAAGCGTGGCCAGGGTGCCGGGTGAAAAAAGGATGACGTCGTCTTTGCCCCACGCACCCCCGCGCCCGCTCGCCGCGGCCGCGACGTTGATCGGCACGCCGCCGCTGATGTCCACCCGCTTCAAGCCGGTGCCGAGGACGAAGAACGCGACGTTCCGGCTATCGGGAGACCAGAACGGGAAGATCCCTCCCTCCGTTCCGTTCATCGGCTTGAACTCTCCAGTAGCAAGAGTCCGTAGCCACAACCGTTCGACCGATGCTTCCGCCACTCGGACGACGAGATACCGGCCATCCGGCGAGATCGCCGGCGGCCCGGCCTGGTTGCCCGCGATGTTGAAGTGGAGACCGGCGGGCGGCATGACATCCGTCACGATCACGCGGTCGGCGATCTGTTTCTCGCGGAAATACAGAATCGACATCGCGATCGTCGAGACGGCGAGCAACGCGGCCGCTCCGAGCATGAGCGACCCGCGGTGCTTTCGCTTGATGGCCGTGTCGATCGGAATGCCCGCCTGCGAGCCGGCGCCACTGATCCACCGCAACTCTTCCGCGATGTCGCGTGCGCTCTGCCAGCGATCGTCCGGCTCCTTCTGCAGACACTGCGCGACGACGTGCTCGAGCGCAGGCGGTGCAACGGGCAACAGCGATCGCATCGCCGCCGGCTCGCTACCGATGATGGCGGCGATCAGCGAAGTCCGCGTCTTGCCTTCGAACGCGCGCCTGCCGGTCGCCATCTCGTACAGAACTGCGCCGAGGGCGAAGATGTCGCTTCGGGCATCGGCTTCCACTCCCGCGAATTGCTCGGGAGCCATGTACTGGAACGTGCCGACGATCGTGCCTTCCTGCGTCAGCGGCTTGTGGACGGTGACGGCGTCAGGATTGCGCTCGGCGACGATGCTCTTCGCCAGGCCGAAGTCGAGCAGCTTCGCGCCGCTCTTCGTGATCATGATGTTGCCGGGCTTCAGGTCGCGATGCACGACGCCGGCGCGATGCGCGCGGTCGAGCGCTTCCGCGATCTCGATGCCGTAACGAAACACCTGCTCGATCGGCAGCGGCCCCTTGCCGAGCCGGTCCGCCAGCGACTCCCCTTCCAGGAGCTCCATGACGATGTACCCATCGCCTACGTCGTGAAGCGTGCAGATGTTCGGATGATTGAGCTGCGAGATCGTCCGCGCCTCGCGCTCGAAGCGCAACTTGAGCTGCTCATTTTCCGCGAGCTCGGCGGGGAGGACCTTGATCGCCACCGACCGGTCGAGCCGCGAGTCGCGCGCTTTCCACACCTCGCCCATTCCGCCCGAGCCGATGGGCGCAAGAATCTCGTACGGGCCCAAACGCGTCCCCACCTGAATTGTCATGAATAGGACCGGTCGGAATTATAGGGACAAGACGAACAAAAGCATCCGTTGCATTCCGGCCGGCAACTCTCGTGAGATCCTCCGCAGACCCGCCTGCCCTCTGCCGTTGGATATTTGCGAAGCAGATCCATCGCGTGCAGCGTCTTCGTCATACTTCACGTTGACGCGGCGATCTTCTCGAGGTGAGGTCGGCGCGCTCGGTCTCGTTGCGCTTGAGTTGAGGGCTGTCATCCCGAGCGTTGCGAGGGACCGGCGTGGGTGGGTGGTACGAGATATGAGCCGCCCGCCCACACCGGTTCCTCGCTACGCTCGGAATGACATACAAACGTCCAGCGTCCCAACGTCCCTAGATCGACGCGCCACGCGCCGGTTGGAAGCGCGGGCGAAGATGAGCCTGGCCACGCTTGCCCACTGAGCGGCGCCGTCGCATACAATCCGCCGTCCCATGGCGGAGAAGTTCTACCTCACCACCGCGATCCACTACGTCAACGACGACCCGCACATCGGTCACATGTACGAGAACGTCGTGGCAGATGTCATCGCGCGCCACCGCCGCCGGATGGGCGCGGACGTCTGGTTCCTCACCGGCACCGACGAGCACGGCCAGAAGATCGAGCGCTCCGCCGCGAAGGAAGGCATTTCGCCGATCGAGCTCGCCGATCGCGTGGTGAAAACCCATCACGAGTTGTGGAAGAAGCTCAACATCAGCTACGACGACTTCATCCGGACGACGCAGTCGCGCCATCGCATCGGCGTGTTCGAGCTGATCAAGCGCATCCAGGAGCGCACGCCCGACGACATCTACCTGGGCGAACACGGCGGGTGGTATTGCCAGAACGAAGAGACGTTCGTGCCCGAGAATCAGGTCAAAGACAAGAAGGATGAATCCGGCCATCCAGTCGAGTGGACGACCGAAAAGAACTTCTTCTTCAAGCTGTCGCGCTACACGCAGCCGCTGCTCGAGCACTACCGCAAGAATCCGGGCTTCGTCTATCCGCAGACGCGCCTCAACGAAGTGACGTCGTTCGTGGAGCAGGGCCTCAGGGACCTGTCGATCTCACGCACTTCGATCAAATGGGGCATCCCCTTCCCCGGCGATCCCGACCACATCATCTATGTCTGGATGGACGCGCTCACGAACTACATCTCGGCGCTCGGCTTCGGCAGCGCTGACGACGAGCGCTTCCGGCACTACTGGCCGGCGGATATCCATCTCATCGGCAAGGACATCGTGCGATTCCACGCCGTGTACTGGCCGGCGTTCCTCATGGCCGCCGGGCTCGAGCTGCCGAAGCAGATCGTGACGCACGGCTGGTGGCTTCGCGACAACCAGAAGATCTCGAAGTCGCTCGGCAATGTCGTGCGGCCGTACAACATCATCGACGAGTTCGGCGCCGACCCCTTCCGCTACTTCCTGCTGCGCGAGATGGTCTTCGGACAGGACCAGGACTACTCGGACGAGGCGTTTCTTGCCCGCTACAACGCCGATCTCGCGAACGACCTCGGCAACACGCTGTCGCGCGCCGTGAAGATGAGCGACTCGTACTTCGGCGGTAAGACTCCGCCGACTTCCTGCGACGACAACGATCTGCTGCGCGCGTCGAAGCAACTGGTGCCCGAATACCTCAAGGCGATGGACGAGTTCGCGTTCCAGCGTGCGCTCGACGCCGCGTGGAAGCTGCTCGTCGCGACGAACGGCTACATCGTGGCCAAAGAGCCGTGGAAGAAGTTCAAGGAAACGGGCGCCGACGAGAACCTCTCGCGCATCATCTGGAACGCGCTCGAGGCGCTTCGCATCATCAATGTGATGCTCGCGCCGATCATGCCGACGACGACGTCCGAAGCCCTCGCGCGCCTCGGCGCGTCCGCGGACGACAACCGTCTGCAATGGGGCGGTCTGCCGAACAACGTGCCGGTCCGCGCGACCGACGCCCTCTTTCCCCGCATCGACATCCCGCAATACCTCGGAGGAACCATGTCCAATCCCCCGCCCATCGAGACGACGCAGGCCGCTCCGCCGACCATCGCGAAGATCAGCATCGATCAGTTCTTCGAGGTCGATCTTCGCGTGGCCGAGATCCGCGCGGCGGAGAAGGTCGAGAAGTCGAAGAAGCTCATCAAGCTGACGGTGTTCGACGGCGAGAACGATCGGACGCTGGTCGCCGGCATCGCCACGAAGTACACGCCTGAAGAGCTGGTGGGCCGCAAGGTCGTCATCGTGGCTAACCTTCAGCCGGCGAAGCTGATGGGCGTGGAGTCGAACGGCATGGTGCTCGCCGCGTCGATCGACGGCGAGCCGTCGCTGCTCAGCGTCGATCCGAGTGTGCCCCCCGGCACGAAGGTGAAGTGATGCTTGCGCGGCTTCGCCGCGCGTTGACGCGTGCGCGGCTTCACCGCGCGTTGACGGTTGACAGTTGACGGCGGACAAACACCATGCCTGACATCGCGCTCGTCGTCATCGACCTGCAGAAGGCGTCGTTTCCCGTCAGACGGCCCCGCATTCGGACGCGTGCAGTCGACCGAAGACACTCTGTCGAGCCTTCCAAAATAGGCGTTGCGGCGCGGGGTCTGCGGACCTAGATTGACGCGCGTCGCTGATCCGAAAACTGCAGCGACCCAGTCGGCGCACTCTAGCGCGCTGCGCCCGTTCCTCCGGCCAAGGAACGGGCATTTTTTTTTTGGCGCGGCTTCGCCGCGCGTTCTCGGTTGTCGGTGATCGGTTGTCCAGGACCGCCCGTCCGGTGCCTTTGACAACCGACAACTGACCACTGACAACGCGCCGCGTCAGCGGCGCATTAGTTCACCATCATCATCGCCACGATCAGCGACCCACTCATCAGGATGATGGCCACGGCGAATCGTCCTCCCCACAACAGCACCGTCTTGAACGCCGTCGATGCGGGCGGGTCGCCGTAGTAGCGCCGCTGCGCGAAGTAGAGATAGACGAGCAGGATGCCGATGGTGATCGTGGTGACGACCTTCTGCAGCGGGCCGGGTTGGAAACCGGCCACCGCGTAGATCGGCCAGTCGACCACCAGCGACACGATGTACGCGAACGAGAGGAAATACGCCGCAAAGACGAGGTGCTGGACGAAGTAGCGCCGCCAGTGCAGAAGCTTCAGAACGAGGGCGACGCCGAGGATGTTGAAAAGCTGCAGGAGCGAGTAGTTCTTGTGCCACCGCTCGTCGAGGCGCTGCTCGAATTCCTGGTGCGAGAGGCGTCGCGTGTGCGCTCTCTTCTCGACCAACTTCGTCAGCGCGCCGGCCTTGTCGAACCTCTCCATCGACGCGATGCTGTACATCGCTGTCGGCGGGTACAACGTGAAGGCAAGGAACTGCAGGGCGAACAGCGTGAGGAAGAGACGCAACGGCGGGATGTAGCGCGACTTCCGCCCCGCGAAATACTCCACACACAGGAAACCGGGACGCGCCACGAGATCCCGCAGCGTCGTCAACACTTTGGAATCGAGATGAACGAACTCGTGCACCACGTCGTGTACGAAGTGTGCGATGGAGAGATCGTGATGACCGGGCTGCCGCTCGCCGCATTGAGCGCAGTAGATCGCAGCCGCGGGCGCACCACAGTTCGTGCAGTTGGTCATTCGGGCATTATGCGCGGCTGTCGCCGCGCGTTGTCAGTTGTCAGTTGTCGGTTGTCAAAGGCACGGGGGGCGGTCGTGGACAACCGATCACCGACAACCGACAACGCGCCGCGAACGCGGTGCACGAATCACATTCCCATCGGATGCCACACCGTCTTCATCTCCTGAAAGTCGAAGATGGCGTAGGGCGATTGGGAACGGCGCGCGTCGGCCCAGCCGATCGCGGCGCCGTCGAAGTGGACGACACGTTTCACGTTCTCGGCGGCGGTTTTCTGAACGGCGGCCAGCGACTCCGCGGCGACGCCCGTCGCATCGATTGCGTTCACATCCATGTGTGCGGCGAGCCACGGAACGAGCTCGGACTTCAAGCCGGAGATGAGATTCACGACGCCTGCCGGGACGTCGGATGTCTGCAGCACCTCTCCGAATGTGATGGCCGCCAGCGGTTTGGCTTCCGATGTGATGACGACGACGGTGTTGCCGCCGACGATCGCCGGAGCCATGCGGCTGACGAGACCGAGGAGCGACGGTTCTTCCGGCGCGACGACGCCGACGACGCCCGTGGGCTCCGGCACCGTGAAGTTGTAGTACGGACCGGCGACCGGATTCACCGATCCGAAAATCTGCGGATACTTGTCGCTCCATCCGGCGTAGTAGACGAAGCGATCGATGACCGCGTCGATCTCTTTGCGAGCGTCCGCGGCCGTGGAGCCTTGCTGCCGCAGCTCATCGCCCAGCTCCGCCGCGCGCGCCTCGCACACCTCGGCCATGCGATAAAGAATCTGGCCGCGGTTGTACGCCGTCTTGCCGCTCCATCCCGAGAACGCCTTCCGAGCCGCCTGCACCGCATTGCGAAGGTCCTTCCTGGATCCACGGCAAGCATTCGCCAGCAATTCGCCACCTTTGGTTTTCACCGGATACGAACGCCCCGACTCGGTGCGCGGAAACTCACCGTTGATGTAGAGCTTGTAGGTTTTTCGTACGTTTAAGCGGGTCATGTGCTTTTTTCTGTTTGCCGTTGTTACAGTTTATCCCGAGCGCAGCGAGGGATCTTTGGTACAACCGGAATCACATCAATTTCAGCAGATCCGCGCTCAAATCCATCCAATTGGGATTCTTCGACTGGATGAGCGCGACGCGTTTCGCGCGGGTCCAGGCTTTGATCTGCTTTTCACGAGCAGCGGCGTCCTTCTGCGATGGCAGCCACTCGAAGTACACGAGTCGATCGAAGTTATAGCGAGCGGTAAAGCCGCTCACGAATCTATTCTCTTTGTGTTCGCGGGTCCGCTCGAGAAGGTTCGTCGTGATGCCCGTGTAAAGCGTGTGGCTCTTGTTGCTGATGATGTAAACGAAAGTACCGCTCGGTTGCACCAAAGATCCCTCGCTGCGCTCGGGATAAACTGTAAAACTCAAAAAAACTAAGACAACACGACGTACGGCCCCAACCCGTGCAGCCCGCCCTCGCGTCCGAATCCCGACTCTTTGAAGCCGCCGAACGGCGACGTCGGATCGAACTTGTTGTAGGTGTTCGCCCAGATGACGCCAGCCCGGAGCTTGGACGCCATCTTCAGAATGCGCGAACCCTTCTCGGTCCAGACGCCCGCGGACAGACCATACGGCGTGTTGTTCGCCTTTTCGATCGCTTCTTCCGGAGTGCGGAACGTGAGGACGGACAACACAGGGCCGAAGATCTCTTCCTGCGCGATCCGGCTGGACTGCGCGACGCCGGTGAAGAACGTCGGACGGAACCAGAAGCCTCGATCCGGTACGGAGCACGACGACTGGAAAATCTCCGCGCCTTCCTCGACGCCGCTGTCGACGAGCTCCTGGATCTTTTCCAGCTGCGCGCGCGAGTTGATCGCGCCCACATCGGTGTTCTTGTCGAGCGGGGTGCCGACACGCAGCGTCTGGATGCGCTCGCGCAGCTTGCGGATCACCGGCTCGACCACCGACTCCTGCACGAAGAGCCGCGACCCGGCGCAACAGACGTGACCCTGGTTGAAGTAGATGCCGTTGATGATGCCTTCGACGGCCTGATCGATCGGCGCGTCCTCGAACACGATGTTCGGCGCTTTGCCGCCTAACTCGAGCGTGAGCCTCTTCTTCGTGCCGGCCAGCGAGCGCTGGATGCGCTTGCCG
>JBBRMQ010000193.1:0-8487 GCA_038230775.1 Thermoanaerobaculia bacterium | reverse complement strand
TGAAGATCGGAAACATCGCGTACGTCGACGAGAGCCAGCAGGGGATCGTGGCGGCGGATCCGCCACACGGAACGGTCGTCGGGGCCCAAACGCCCGTGTCGCTCCTGGTCGGCGTCTCTCCGCCGCCGCCGCCGTACATCATGCCGGACATCATCGATCATCCCATCGACGAAGTGCGCCCGTTCCTGCAAGGGCACGGCCTAACAATCGGCACTGTGAAGTTCGAGGCGTATCCGGGCATCGCCGATGGCATAATCATCCGGCAGTTCCCCCTTCGCGGCGCTCCGGTGAGCTCGCGCGATCCCATCACGGTCGTCGTCACCAGGCAGGAGCAGACCGCGATCGTGGAACAGCCCGCGACGACCACAACTCAATGAGCGACCCCTCACCCGGCCTTCGGCCACCCTCTCCCCGCTGCGCGGGGCGAGGGCAACGTAGCCACTCTCGTCGTGACTGGGCGAGCGCATTCGTTGTCCTTCTCCCCGCGTGCGGGGAGAAGGTGCCCGAAGGGCGGATGAGGGGCGGGATAAACTAGCGGATCGATGAAGATCAAGATCGCACCCTCGCTGCTGTCGGCTGATTTCTCGCGACTCGCGGACGAGCTCACATCGGTGGAGAACGCCGACTTGCTCCATCTCGACGTCATGGATGGGCACTTCGTGCCGAACATCACGATGGGACCCGCGATCATCAAGGCCTGCCGCGCGCACAGCCGGCTGCCCTTCGATTGTCACCTGATGATCGACGAGCCGCAGCGCTACATCAGCGCCTTTCTCGAGGCCGGCGCCAACATGATCTCGGTGCATTACGAGGCGGAGCCGCACCTCCAGCGCGCGCTGCAGATGATCCGCGACGGCGGCGCCAAAGCAGGGATCGCTATCAATCCGGCCACTCCGGCGGAATCCCTGAGCACCGCAATCGAGTTCTGCGACTTTGTTCTGGTCATGACCGTCAATCCCGGTTTCGGCGGTCAACGCTTCATAGAACCTGTTGTGCCCAAGATTCGTCATATCTCGCAGTTGATTCGCGAGAGAGGTGTACCGGTCGAAATCGAGGTCGACGGAGGCGTGGATCCGAAGACCGCACCGGCAGTGGTCGCAGCTGGCGCGTCGATTCTCGTCGCCGGCTCGGCCGTCTTTGGGCAGAAGGACCGTTCGGCGGCAATGGAGTCGATCCGGGCGGCGATAACTACGGTGAAGGTGTGAATTTGAAGCTATCTCGATTGGTGGCCGTGGCGAGCATCGTGCTCGCACTCTCGGCCTGCAAGCACTTCAGCTCCAAGCCCGTGCGTCCCACGGTCGATCCGGAGCTCACGCAGCTCAATAAGGATCAGCTCTTCGATCGTGGCGAGCAGCAGTTCGGCCGCAAGAAGTATCCGAGAGCGCGTTCGTACTACTCGTATCTGTACGAGAATTTTCCGAACGATCCCCTCGGCCGCCGCGCGCTCTTGCGCGTCGCGGACACCTACTTCGCCCAGGGCGATGCGGTGAACCTCGTCGAGGCGCAGTACAAGTACCGCGACTTCATCAATCGCTATCCCGGCAGCGACCGCGCCGACTACGCCATGCTGCAGATCGCGATGATCTCGTACAAGCAGATGGAGCGTCCTGACCGCGACCAGCAGAAGACGAAAGAAGCGCGCGAGAAGTTCAACGACATGATCCACGCTTTTCCGAAAAGCCCCTTGCGCCCCGAAGCGGACAAGCGGCTCGGTGAAGTGACGGACCGCCTCGCACAGCACGAGCACATCATCGCGCGCTACTACATCAAGCGGCGTGCGTACACCGCGGCCGTGCAGCGGCTCAACTTGATGGTCGAGGAGTACCCGAACTACAAAGATCGCGCCGGCGTCTTCTACGACATGGGCCGTGCGCTCTCCGGACTGGGGCGCAACGCCGAAGCGCGGCTGTACTATGAGAGGGTGATCTCCGAGTTTCCGAAGAGCGACTTCGCGAAGCAGGCGAAGACCCGGCTCGACTCGCTCAAGACCGCATGAGACCTTTACGAGCGGGTCGCAGGTCGGAAGTCGCGAGTCGGGTAGGTCGCCGATCAGCGACTCGCGACCCCCGACCTGCGGTTTCGAAGTTGCGCGCTCAGGCAGCGCTGCTTCTCGTTTTTCTGGCCGCGTGCAGCTCCGCGCGCAAAGACGACGAGTTGCCGTCCACGATTCCGCCGGCGGAAGTGCGTTCCACTCCTGTACCCGATCCACGCGTGAACGACCTGCAGACCTCGCTCACCGAACTGCTCGACCGGCTCGACGTGCTCAACGCCCGCATCGCGAAACTCGAGTCAGCGCAGGGCGAGCGGGGAGCCGGAAGCGGGGAGGTGAGGCGGCCGACGCCCCAGCCTCCGTCCGCACCTTTGCCGATGCAAGCGCCCGCACCCTCGGCGAGCTCCAGTACCAGTGCGCCGTTGCACAGCGCGCAGATCGCGGATGACTACCGGCGCGCGATCGTTCTCGTGAGCCAGAACAAGCCCGCGGAAGCACGCACGGCATTTCAGCGCGTCTTTGATTCCGATCCGGGTGGCGACCTGGCCGACAACGCGCTGTTCTGGATCGGCGAGACCTATTTCTCGGCGGGCAGCTATTCCGAGGCAATGCGCTATTACGAGCGCGTGGCGAAGGAATATCCCGATCAGAACAAGGCGCCGGACGCGGTGTACAAACAAGGCATCACCTTCGAGAAAACAGGCGACCTCGGCATGGCGCGCCGCGCGTTCGAAGAGTGCATCGCGAAGTATCCGTACTCCTCCCCGGCGGCGGCCGCGCGGATGGAGCTGAAGAAAATCAAGTACTAGCCGATACAATACGCGGCGCATGTCCGAAACCGAGACCGCCGCAAGCTATCTGGCCAAAAAGGATTACGTGCGCGCCGCGCCGCTGCTCAAAGCGGACGTCGAGAAGTATCCGAACAACCCACGCACGCGGCTGCAATTCGCCGATGCTCTGGCCGGGTCGGGCGACTTCGCGGGCGCCATCGCGCAGTACGAGCAGACCGCGAAGTACTACGACGACAACGGCCTCACCGTGCAGGCGATCGCTGTCCGGAAGAAGGCGGACAAAGTGCGCGAGCACGCCGGATCCGCATCGCCCTCTGTTTCCGCCGCGCCCGTGCCGCCGGAGCCGGTGTTCAAGGCAACGACTCCCAAAAGCCCGCTCTTCGAGGTTCTCTCCGACAAGGAACGAACGGCGCTGATCAAGGAAATGGAGCTCGAGCAGCACGAAGAAGGCTCGGTCATCATCAGCGAAGGAGAGTCGGGCGCCTCGATGTACGTGATCAGCAGCGGCGAGGTGAAGGTCTACACGCGCGGTACCGGAAACGGCGCCAGCGTGTACCTCGCGAAGCTGAATGAGGGCGACTTCTTCGGCGAGGTCAGCGTCCTCACCGGAAAGCCGCGCACCGCGACGATCACCGCCGCGCGGCCGACTGAGTTGCTGCGGCTCGACAAGGAAAAACTCGACACCGCGCTGGCGACCTATCCCGGCATCCGCAAAGTGCTGGACGATTTCTACAAGAAACGCGCGAAGCACACCGTTGAGGCCATGATCGAGAGCCTCAAAAAACGGGGAAGCTGACCCTTGGCCGTAGTTCCGATTCGCAAGTACGGCGATGAGGTGCTGCGCCGTCCGACCCCGTTCATCGAGTCGTTCGACGACGATCTGCAGAAGATCATCGACGAGTTGGTGCAGACGATGTACGCCGCGCCCGGCGTCGGTCTGGCCGCCAATCAGATCGGAATCGCCAAGCGGGTGGCGGTGATCGATCTCTCCGTCGGCAAGCGGCCCAACGAGCTGCACGTCCTCGTCAATCCGGAGATCGTCGAGCGCATCGGCGAGCAGAACGAGGAAGAGGGCTGCCTCTCCGTCCCCGACTTCACGGAGACGGTGGCGCGCCCCGCCAGCGTCACGATCCGCTATCTCGATCGCAATGGAGTGCGGCGCGAGATGTCGGGCGAGGGCCTGATGGCGCGCGCGATGTGCCACGAGATCGACCACCTCGACGGCAAGCTCTACGTGGATCACCTTCGCGGCTTCAAACGCGATCGAATCGTGCGTAAGATTCAGAAACTCGCGAAAGCAGGCATGTGGTGAGCACGGCAGATCGCTGCTCGCAGGTCGCAGGTCGGAACTGCAAACGAAAATGAGCTACCGCGCAACCATCACCGAGATCCAGGAACTGGCCCCGGCCGTTACGCAGTTGACGGTGGCCGTCAACGAGAGCGGTTTCGCCTTCGAGCCGGGACAGTGGGTGAACTTCCGCTTCCCCGAAGGCGTCTCCCGCGCCTACACCATCGCCTCGGCTCCGGAACGGCCGGACGCCGTCCAGCTGTGCGTGAGGTTGGGATCCGGCAAAGGTGGTGGCGCGCTCAAGAATCTGAAGCCGGGCGACGCGGTGACGCTCGACGGTCCGCACGGCGATTTTCTCCTTCCGTCCGATGATGCGCCTGTGGTGCTGATGGCGGGTGACGTCGGCATCGCTCCCGTGCGCAGCATCGTGCTTCACATGCTGGCGCAGCACGACCCACGCAAGATCACCGTGCTGTACGAGCCCGATCAGCGCCACATTCTGTATGCCGGCGACTTCGATCCGCTGGCACGCGACGGTGCGATCACCCACCAAAGCGGCAAGATCCAGACGCTCATCGGCCGCAACCTCAAGATTCTCAACGGCGCGACGAAAATGGCCGCCGGCTTCGAGCCGTTCCTGGACCGCGTGCGCGAAGTACTCGCGGAAATCGGGATCGACGGGGACTTGATCACCGAGAGCTTCGGAGCGCTGCCCTAGTTGCGCGGCTCACGCTGCGCGTTGAACTATCCTGCCTCTGTGTGAGGACCGGCTTCAGCCGGTCACGACCGACCGGCTGAAGCCGGTCCTCACACAGAAGCGCAAGCGCGCCAGGTACCCCGCGACCGTCAACTGTCCACCGTCAACTGTCAACGCGAGCCGCGCCAGCGGCGAGCTAACGAAGCCACCCCGGCATCACACCCTGCCTTCTCGCGTCATCGAGAAACTGCCGATGCGATCGCTCGGCGCGTTGCACTTCGAGCTCGGCCTGCGGGATCTGTTCTTCGACCGAGGCGAGCACGGTCGTCTGGTAGGAGAACTGTCCGGGCTTGTAGCCCTGCGACAGGAAGCCTGAAATCTGCAAGCGCAACTCCTCTCGTCGCCGGGCGAGCAGTTCGAGCTGTTCCCTCGCGCGTCGGACTTCCTCTTCGTACGCGCGGGCGGAGTTCTTCCACTGCCATTCATCACCCTTCGGTGCGGAGTCGCTCTCCGCGCGGCGGGGCGCATCGGGAATCGTGGTCTGCTCTTTCGGCGCGGGAGTGCCAGTGTGGTTCTGCTCCAGGTCGCGCAGGAGGCGCTCGCGCTGGGAGGATGTCACTCTTAGCTTGTTCTTCTCCTCAGCCGCCGTGACGGTGACCGAGGAGCCGGGGCCGCGGGTGGCGTCGAGGTCGACTTCGTCCGCCGGAACGGAGTAATACGATCCGCCGCTGCGGAAAAGGACGATGCCCGACTCGAGCCGCACTGGTCCGTCGACCGCGATGTGCTTCCCGGTTTTCAGCACGAGCGTTGGCGTCGGAATCGACAACGCGGTAATGATTAGAAGCGACGCGATCAGGTTCATGAAAGAATTATCCTGCCTTGCCTAACTGGCTTTACCTGCTGTTCCATTTCCTCTACACCGTCGGCCTCGCCGTCTGGATCGGCGGCGCCGTGGCCCTTGGCGCTCTTGCCGCGCCCAGGTTGTTCAGCGCGCTTCCTCGCGCGGAGGCGGGGGCGATCTTCGGTCCGATCCTCCGGAGGTTCTCACGGGTCCGCCTGGCTGCCGTGGCTCTCATCCTCGTGGGTGCCGGAGTGCAGCACTGGAAGTGGGAGACGCACGCGGCGACGCCGTGGATTGCCATCCGCTGGGCGGCCATCGCGTTCCTGACCGTCACCGTCGCGTACGAGATCACCGTGCTCGAACCGGCCCTGGCGCGCCGCGACGAGAGGTTCAGCGTTCTGCACCGCCGTTCGGAAGTGCTGATGAAGGCGTCACTTATCGCCGCATTAGTCGCCCTTTTCCTCAGTTGATAGAATCTCCCGCCACGCCCGATGGGAAGTAGCCTCTCAAGCGGACAATGGGTCGCCGTAACTGTCGTTTGCGGCGCGCTCTATCTGATTTTCGACGCCGTCCGGGCTTTCGCCCAGCAGGTCAGCCCCGTCACGCTCCGGCGCTGGAGCGGCGATCCCGACGTCGAGCACGGCAGCCGCTGGCTCCACTACGAGCCGAAGAACCTGCAGCTTGTCAGCGGCGCTCTCCTTCAGGGCGCGCTCGTTCTGGCGTTCGCGTCGACTGTGATTGCGCTCAACCAGCGGTCGATCAGCGAGGGGTGCCTCCTTGCCGCAGGAATCTGGCTGCTGATCATCGTCGTCTGGAAGTTCGCGCTCGCCCTGGTGCCGGAAGACATCGGCGAGTGGATCCTGATCAAGCTCATCCCGTTCTCCCACTTCTTCTACTACCTGTTCTGGCCGGTGCTCTACCCGTTGCGTCGCGTCTTCGATCGTCTCGAACGGCAGGAAGAAGAAGAGGCTGAGGACGAAGAGGTCACGGACGAAGAAGTGCAGGCCTTCATCGACGTCGGCGAGGAAGAGGGAATTCTGGAAGGGGGCGAGGGGAGGATGATCCAGTCGGTCGTGGAGTTTGGCGACCGCGTGGCGCGCGAGCTGATGACGCCGCGCATCGACGTACTGGCGTTCGACACCCGCCGACCGTTTGACGAGCTGGCGCGCATGTTCGCCGAATCGAAGTACTCCCGCATCCCGATCTTCCGCGAGAGCATCGACTCGATCACCGGCATCGTCCACATCAAGGACGTCTTCGAGGCCATCATCCGCAACGAGACGAGCAAGCCGGTCGCCGACATGGCGCGCGCGCCGTACTTCGTCTCCGAGACCAAGAAGGTGTCCGAGCTCCTGCGCGAGTTTCAGAGCGAGCATTTGCAGGTGGCCGTCGTGGTCGACGAATACGGCGGAACGGCGGGCCTGATCACGATCGAGGATGTGATCGAGGAAATCGTCGGCGAGATCGCGGACGAACACGAAGACGTCGAAGCCACCGTCGTCGACCTCGGCAACGGTGAATACCTGGTCAGTGGCTTGCTTCGCGTCGACGCCCTGGAAGAGATGCTCGAGACCGACCTGGCCCACGACGACTACGAAACGATTGCCGGCATGATCTTCACGACGTTAGGCCGGGTTCCGAAGGCGGGGACGGTGGTGAACAGGAATGGCTTCCGTTTCGAAGTCGATCGCGCGGACAAGCGCCGCATCTACCGCGTGAAGGTCTCGCGCGATCCCGAGTGGCAGCAGAACGAAGAAGCCTCGTAGATGGCGCCAGGGAAATTTGGAGTCGTCGCGCTGGTCGGCCGTCCCAATGCCGGCAAATCCACGCTGCTCAACCGCATGCTCGGGCAGAAGGTTTCGATCACCTCGCCGAAGCCGCAGACGACGCGGAACCGCATCGTCGGCATCCTCAACGACGAGCGCGGCCAGATCGCGTTTCTCGACACGCCCGGCATCCACAAGCCGTTGCACAAGCTCAATGTCCGCATGATGGACACCGTGCGCGCCAGCCTCTCGGAAGCCGACGTCATCGCGCTCATCGTGGACGCGGCGGAGCCATTCGGCCGCGGCGATCAGTACGTTCTGGACACCATGAAGCAGACCGAGGGGGCGAAGCGGTTCGCGATTCTGAATAAGGCGGACAAGCTGAAGAAGATCAAGCTCCTGCCGATCATCGAGCGCACTGCCGCGACGGAGCTGTTCGAGGAGATCGTTCCGATCTCTGCGACGACCGGAGACGGCGTCGATCATCTCGTCGACCTCTTCTTCGCCAGTCTCCCTGAAGGAGAAGCGCGCTACTCCACCGAGGACTACACCACGCAGCCGGAGCGATTCTTCGCCGCGGAGATCGTGCGCGAGAAGCTGCTGAAGTACACGGGCGACGAGCTGCCGTACACCACCGCAGTGGCCGTCGACCGATGGGAAGAGGACGAGGCGAAGAATCTGATCAAGATCTACGCGACGATCTTCGTGGAGCGCGACTCGCAGAAGCCGATCATCATCGGCAAGGGCGGCGACATGGCCAAGAGAATCGGAACCGAGGCGCGTCACGAGCTCGAAGCGACACTGGGCACCAAGGTGTTTCTGGATCTTCACGTCGGCGTGCACGAACGCTGGCGGGAGGACGAACGCTTTCTCGGTGAGCTCGACTGGCCCCTGAAGGGCGAGTGCCCGAATGTCACCCCGAGCGTAGCGAGTAACCGGTGTGGGTGGGTGGTTCGCTCATCGTGCCGACCGCCCACACCGGTTCCTCGCTACGCTCGGGATGACATTCGGTCACTCGCCCTTCAGGGGCCAGTCGAGCTCACCGAGAAAGCGTTCGTCCTCCCGCCAGCGTTCGTGCACGCCGACGTGAAGATCCAGAAACACCTTGGTGCCC